>NZ_JAUBVK010000017.1:0-131786 GCF_036705795.1 Microcoleus sp. ARI1-B5 | reverse complement strand
AATCTCGCTTCTAGCCAGTTGACAGTTGACAGTTGACCTGTGACAGTTGACCTGTGACAGTTGACCTGTGACAGTTGTCAGTTGTCATTGGTGTCAGCTTCCGACTAAAATTCATGATAAATCTCGCTTCTAGCCAGTTGACAGTTGACAGTTGACCTGTGACAGTTGTCAGTTGTCATTGGTGTCAGCTTCCGACTAAAATTCATGATAAATCTCGCTTCTAGCCAGTTGACAGTTGACAGTTGACCTGTGACAGTTGACCTGTGACAGTTGACCTGTGACAGTTGACAGTTGTCAGTTGTCATTGGTGTCAGCTTCCGACTAAAATTCATGATAAATCTCGCTTCTAGCAGAGTCTAGATCACCCGGGCGCCCCCCTTAAGAAAGGGGGGGACAAGAGTATTCTCTTTCGTCAACCCCTACTCCCCTTATTAAGGGGAGTAGGGGTCGAGTAGGGGGTATGCGAGGGGGATCTAGACGCTTGATATAAACGAGAGATACAGAGAGAGGTCTTTAGGATTAATTTGACATCTATGGGTAGTGGGGAATTAATCTTCCTTCTTTCCTCGAACCTGGAACCTCTATGCGTGACATCCGTTTGCATCCGTTAAAAAATCCGTTTCCGAACTTGTTCACCCTTGGGAAAGCAACCTTAAATACTGCCGAATTAAACCAATAGTGACAGCCGGAATTTCTAACTGCGGAGTCAAACCCACATTTTCTAGAGGTTGAAAAACTTTAATTGCTTCCGGGTTGAGATTAGCCAACCGCTGGCCAATTTCCGGGCCGGTAAACTGCGATTTTTCACCCCAAATAATCGCTGTCGGCGTTGTTAGCCCAGTGATGTACAGCGACAAATCAAAACACAAATCTCCCCGCACAAAAGACAGGGCGGCATATTCTGCATTTGGTTCCAAGGCAGATTGGAGGTAAGCATCGACAATTTCTTGGTAAACGCGACGGGAATCGGCAAATTGGCGCTCTTCTAGGAAGCTGCGGATGCCGCCGTCTGTGGCGATGCCGGTACTGTAGAGCAAGCGGTCTAAAATCGGCGTGTTAACTAGCTTAGCGAAGAAACTGCTGCCGTAATCCTGTCCGAAGTCCGACAAACCGCTGGGTACGGTCAAAATTAGCGATTTGAACAGATCCGGGCGGACGATCGCTGCTCGAATCGCGATCGCCCCCGTCAGCGAAGAAGCGATCGCATCCGTCGGACTTCCGCAAGTTTTTTCTATAAATTCAATCACAGTTGTGATATAATCTTCCACCTGATAATTTCTCGGCGGATGTTCCGATCGCCCCCAACCGATTAAATCAGGTGCTAAAATTCGATATTCGGTCGCAAAAGCCGGATAAACTTTCGACCATTCGTAGGCACTCGACCCGCCCCCAAAACCGTGAAAAAATACCAAATTAGGTTTATTTTCCGAAGTTGAGGTCGGCAAGCCGATCCAAGGCATTTTTTCAGCAGTGTAGTATACCATTCTGCCGAGAGAAGTAACTATCGATCGCTGACCGAAGCCGAGGGGAACAAGCATAAATAAGCCTCAATCGCTGTGAGATAGGAAATTTTCGTGCGCGAGTCTTTGTTTAAAAAAATTGCAAAGCTGGCGCAGTTTTTGTAAAGATTCAGTATTGATTTCAATCTATTTTAGTACAAGTGAAGCCTGAAACTACAGACAGCAAGTAAGTTTTGCGATTTGGGGAGAAGGGCGGTGCAGTTATCCTCACCCTTGCTTGCCTACCGCCGATCGGAGATAATAACAAAATGATGGGTAAGACCCCTCAACAGAATCGCGTCTGTTCGCCGACCCCGAAAGCAGGCGCTCCCAAAGCAGGAGTATTAGAGATCGCTTTCAGGCAGACAGCAGGTAGACAGCCGTGAGCCAATCACGAATAATCGATCGCCATATTTTGCGGAACAGTGGCTTTTAAGGTCGAAGGTTTTTGTAGGAGGGCGGGCGATCGGTTTTCGATTCCTCTGATTGCAGGTTTGGCAATTTCCCACGCCTCGCCGTTGTAAATTCCAAAACACCAGAAACAACTAATATCAGGGAGATATACCAAAAATGCAACTGCTTAGGAAACGGGATCGCGAGGGTTTTATGGTTGACGCAAAAAGTCTTCTATCTGACGGGTGGGCAGAATTTGATACTGCGTGTCGAAGCACGGATTTAAACGGCAAACAGTCTTTGGTCGCCACTCCAGAACGATCGGGCTCGGGGTTAGAGGTGCGATCGCGCGCTACCGCACCGGCGATCGTCCGCCTAGCTTTAGAAGACTTGAAATGCTTTGAAGTAGTAGAACACCAGTTTGCACATTGGGGAGTGACTTTTAGCAATGCCGTCGCCATCCAACCTTCAAACCCAGCATTTTTGACGGGTTCTGGGCGAACAGTGCTCATGGGAGCCCCAAAAAGCGGACTGATAGAAGTAACTTTTAAGTATCCAGTTCGCAGCGTGTCAGGACTTGTCACCAGTTCGCGGCGAACTGTTTTATCTGCTTGCGACATCGAGGGAAACCCGATCGTTCAGGATGAAATGCCGGCGCCGAATCTGGCAGGGTCTAATTCTCCGATCGCCCCTAGCGCTCCCCTGCGCGTCAAAGGCCCGAACATTCATCGAATTACTTTTTATGCTTTTGACGGTCAGCTAATAGTCGATGATTTTATTTTTGGGTTCTAAAGCAATGCCATAAGTATCGCCCCAAGTCTGCAAACCTTCGAGAAGGGCATTGCGGACTAAAGCTTCGGGTTCTCGACTCAGCATCAGGCGAAAGCACTCGGCAGCCCGGGAACGGGCGATCCTCTGCGTTGATGAGCCTCCCGCAGGGGCGGGCTTCGCTAACCAACTTTTGACGGAACTCGCGCGGTCAAACCCACCGTTATTCACCAAATCGGTCATTTGCCGCACTGCAATCAAACGCTTCACGGGGTCAGCGTCGGTCAAATCTGCCAGGATGCGATCGAGCGCCGCTTCATCTTTTAAGGCTCCCAGACTCAGCGCTTGGCGCAGCAACAGAAGAGCAATCGCGATCGTGCCAAAGTTCTGCAAAATCAGGCTCAAAGCCATCCAGTGGCTATCGGAGTCCGCCCAAATCGCCAAACTCATGTAAGCGCCCAAGGTAGCAATCCCGCCTGCGCCCACCGCTAAAACAAACCGGCGGTTCGGGCTCTGGCAAAATTCCTCGACTTGCGATCGCAGCAATTGCCAGTCCCGCGACTGCCCTCGGTAAACCAGCATCATCGCTGCGATCCCCAGCCCTGTCGAAAATAGTAACTGACTGTTCCACCACCCCCAAACTGCTGCCAGGGTGAAAGCCGCCAGCCAACCTTTCGATCGGCTCAAACGCGCTAGCAGCCACTTGAGCAAGGCAGTAGAAACCACAGGCGATCCGACCCGCTCAGTCTTGCCATCAACCGAACGGCGCATTTTTTCGGCAGTCCCAGGGCTTTGCTGCGGGCGATCGTCCCGACTAAATTCTTTCAAAGCTCCGGCATCAGTCATTTCTAAGGACAGGTCGAGGGATGGTAGCTGACCGAGTTGCAAAGTGCGATCGGACACTTTTACTGGGGATCTATTCAGCTTGGTTGTAGTTTTTTTAACTTGATTCATACTGACTTTTTTGAGAAATAACTTAAATTTATCCAGGCGTTTTTAGCACTGATTTAGATTCTGGGCAAACAAGAGTCTTAGACTCTATGATACCTGAAATTTCAACCCGTGGCGAGTACCGCAACAGCGCCAAATTCCGAGAAATCCTTACCAGAAATAGAGCAATTGAAGATCGCCAGCGCAAAGCACGACTGGTAGGGCGCGAATATTTATGAATCACTCTTGAGACAGAAGGTCGATCGGAGTTGGCATGACTGCAACAACCAGAAAAATTTAAAATTTATGAAATTTGGGGGATTTGCCGTGCCCGAATTCGTCCGCCGAGAAATGCGCGACGAAAATTTAGCCTTTTGCCCGCAGGCCCTGCAAGCTTGCGGCCCCGGGTGTCATACCATTTGAGATTTTCGCATTGAAGAAGATTAAAAAATGGGGAATGACTGATGACTGTGATGGTTTGGAGTTGGCCTACCGTTGCATTATTTTTTGAAACAGGTGTCAGATGAGCCTGGGTTCACAGCTTGACCTCTAGCTTGACGGACAGCAGCCTCCTGGGGGATGCCTGAATCCAGAGAGTATTGTTTGATAATTAATAGCAAAAGCATTCCTCAATTGCTAAGATTTTTGAACAAAATGTCGATCGCACCCCCGAACTAGAACAAGAGTTTAGTTGGGGACTGCGTTACCAACAAACAGATGCGTTGCCATCGGCTATAATTTTTTCAGGTATGCCATTAAGTTGGCACGACCGGATCGCATCCCTCGGTACGACCTTGATTGAGTACGACCGCACCGGATTTCATTTTTTCTAGGGAGCGATCGGGCAAAAGTTGCAGTTAGTCGGCTTCCGACGGCAATAGTTCCCAGGACGGCGGCATCGCCCGATCGCAGAAGCCTCGGGAAAGAAGCTTTGCTTGACATGGGGTGCGTTCGATTAATGGGAGTTCAGTTAATTAAACCGGCTTCTCGTTAACAGCAGTCCCTGATTCTCGGGGCAGGGGTTCGATGGCCCGAGCATCTCAAGTCCGGTAGAATTAACCGTAATTCTAGTAGGGGATATTTTACGCCGGATCGGCAAGATCGGCCAGATATCGGCGTAACTCGGGGCCCAGGCACCTGAATATTATGGTCGATAGACCGGACTAGATAGCATCCAAGCCATCCCGAAGGTTCAAACCCGTAAAGCAGCAGCGCCAACAACCGCGCTGGCGCGCTCGGGAAGTGCAGAGGCTGAAAAAACAGCGGCTGCAAGACCAGAATCAGGCAGAACTGCTGCCCCAAAGTGTGTCTGCGGAGGTTACGCTAGTGAAGAGAAAAAAAGAATAGTTACGATCGAGACTTCATCAGTCAACCTAGTAATTTCTTGCTCAGCAGTCAAGCCCAACAGTTTTGCATTCTCTGGCAAGCGAGACTCTTGGCACTTCCAACAAGTGGGGAACTCGACCTTCAAAAAGCTTGGGTTTGATGGTAAATCCCTTACTAATATGTCAACACCTTACCGATGGCTCGCCGGAACAATCTTGCAGGAAAACCCATGTCTAGTATGCAAAACCAATTTACGGTTCACTTCTGGGGCGTTAGAGGTAGCATAGCGTCTCCCGGAGCTGAAACAGTACGTTACGGGGGCAACACGCCCTGTATAGAAATGCGAGTGGGTGAGAGCCGCCTAATTTTCGATGGCGGTACAGGATTGCGGGTTTTGGGACAAACTCTCCTGTCGCAGATGCCCGTAGAAGCTCATATGTTTTTTACTCACACTCACTGGGATCACATTCAAGGATTCCCATTTTTTGTCCCAGCTTTTATTAAGGGCAATTGTTTTCACATCTATGGGGCTGTTGCTCCTACTCCTAATCAGGCTACTATCCAGCAGCGGCTAAACGACCAGATGCTCCACCCCAATTTTCCGGTGCCCCTGCAAATTATGGGGGCCGACCTGAAATTTAACGATATAGAGGTGGGTGAACCCATGGAAATCGGAGAGATTAAGGTGGAAACTGCTTTGTTGAACCACCCCGGTGAAGCTATCGGCTACCGCGTGAACTGGCGGGGGTATTCGGCTGCTTACGTGACTGATACCGAACATTTTCCCGATCGTTTGGACGAAAATGTGCTGTATTTGGCTCGGGATGCTGAGGTGCTGATCTACGACGCTACTTATACAGATGAGGAGTATTATGCCCAGAAGACCAGCAAGGTCGGCTGGGGACATTCGACTTGGCAGGAAGCGGTGAAGGTGGCTCATGCTGCTAATGTCAAAAAATTGGTGATTTTTCACCACGATCCGCTGCACAATGACGAGTTTTTAGACAGGGTGGGAGAGCAAGTCGCTCAAAGGTTCCCGAACAGTTTGATGGCGCGGGAAGGTTTGTCGTTACAGTTGGTGCCTCCTCATAACAAAAACGATGTGTCTGAAGCGTCGGTGGAAGCGCCTAAAGTGTCTGTCTGAGGGATTGGAGATTACCAGATGGTTGGGAAATCTTGAGGTCTGAAATCTAAAATCAAATTTAGGGCTGACCTCACTCAAAGACGGATACAAGCCCCGGCTTAAGTTGTAGAGAACAAAAAAGTTTAGATCGAAGTTCTAACTCCCACACCATCGATGCTGTGGAGTCAAATCTAAAATCTAAAATCTAAAATCTAAAATCGACTGGCGATCGCAATCTGGCTAAGTGTGTCAAAATCTTAAGCGTGTGGGTAACTTCTTCTTCTACCGCTGCTCTGACTCCAACTTCCGTTGCCTTGGGAAACTTTGACGGTTTGCACCTCGGGCACCGACAAGTCGTGCAGCCAATTTTAAATCGATCGCTTGGGCAAACTTCTGCGACTGTTTCTGCGTCGGCTGGCACAGATGAAAATTTGGAAAGCGAACATCCGGCAAGCTGGGACAATGACTCAGCTTCCCCGCGCGATACAGCCCGCAGCGGTCATAATTTCGATGGTTCGATCGCGCACCCCCAGGCCGAGAGGAACATCCTCTGGGGTGTCGATTCAGATGGAGTCGATCGGCTTTACGGCACTGTGGTCACATTCGATCCGCACCCGCAAGAATTTTTTACAGGTCAACCCAAAAAACTGCTGACACCTCTGGCAGAAAAGGTAGAATTGCTCGCAGCAATGGGTGTCGAGCAACTTGTCCTGCTGCCGTTCGATCGAGAACTGGCGGCTTTGACTGCTGCTGAGTTTGTCGAGGAAATTCTGGTGCGGCAACTGCAAGCGAGTCGAATTAGCGTGGGGGTTGATTTTCGGTTCGGACGCGGACGCGCTGGGACGGCTGTGGATTTGCAGTCGATCGCCTCGGGTTACGGTATTGATGTTGCTCTTGTACCCCTGCACAATTGCACCCAAGGCGATCGGATCAGCAGTTCCGCCATCCGCGAAGGTCTAGCCTCCGGCGACCTCGCAAGAGCGAATAAGTTGCTGGGGCGACCTTACAGTTTGGTCGGGCCTGTGGTAGGCGGACAGCGACTGGGTAGGACGATCGGATTTCCTACTGCTAATATCGAACTGCCGCCGGAAAAATTTTTGCCGCGTTTTGGCGTGTACGCGGTGCGAGTTTCGGTGAAGGATGGAGGCGGAATCATCAAAAAAGATGAAAGTTCTTCCTATAAGTGGGAAAATCCCCAATCTCTAATTCGCGATCGCTCGTCAAATTTATCATTCATAAATGGAGTGATGAATGTTGGCCGCCGCCCGACGGTAAACGGTCTGCAACTCACCGTAGAAGTTCACCTGTTAGATTGGTCTGGGGATTTGTACGGTCAAACCTTGAGCGCGAGTTTGGTAGAGTTTTTGCGACCCGAACAAAAATTCGCTTCTCTAGATGCTCTCAAAAATCAAATTCAGGTAGATTGTGATGTTGCTAGAAAGGTGTTAGCTGCTAATGGTTAATAGACAAGATTGCACAAGTCCTTTTAATCAAATTTTCGGATTTTTGGACGCTGCTCGGAGCAACGTCCCACACTTGTTTTTTTGTGGAACGTTGCTCCGAGCAGCGTCCGAATTATGAATTCATTGTGTACAGTTTTGCTTGGGCGATTGAAATCGCTACTACACAAACGAAGTCCTAGCTGAGAGGAACTAGGAATCAAAGAACCAGCAATTAACAACCAGCAATTAGCAAAGTAAATCAACGTAATTAACGTAAAATGCGGAACGCTCAAAAGCTGGCTGTGTATTTCTTATTCCTAATGACTAATGACTAATGACTAATGACTAATGACTAATGACTTCTACTTAAAAATCAGGGATATGAGAGAACATATTGAGCGACTAAAACAAAATCTAGGCAAGACGATTGTCGGCAAAGCGGATGCTATTCGCTTGGTGCTCGTAGCCGTGCTTTCGGGGGGACACGCGCTGCTAGAAGACGTGCCGGGTGTGGGAAAAACGCTGTTAGCGAAGTCTTTGGCGCGATCGATCGCTGGGAAGTTTCAGCGGATTCAGTGTACTCCCGATTTGTTGCCAACGGATATCACCGGTACTAATATTTGGAATCCCAGCAGCGGCAACTTTGAGTTTTTGCCCGGCCCAGTTTTTGCGAATGTTTTGCTAGCCGATGAAATCAATCGGGCGACGCCGCGAACTCAGTCAGCTTTGCTGGAAGTGATGGAGGAAAAGCAGGTGACAGTAGACGGGGTTTCTCGGAATGTTCCGGCGCCGTTTTTTGTGATTGCGACTCAGAATCCGATCGAATATCAAGGCACTTTTCCGCTGCCGGAAGCTCAGATGGATCGGTTTACTTTGTCTTTGACTTTGGGGTATCCCGCTGCGTCGGAAGAGTTGCAAATGTTGGAAAGGCTGTCTGATAGTTTTGCTGTTGAAGATTTGCAGCCTTGTATTTCTTTGGAAGAAGTGCAGGAATTGCGTCGTTTGTGCGCTGCTGTGAAGGTGGAAGGCTCTTTGAAACAGTATATTGTTGATTTGGTGCGATCGACCCGGCAAGATGAAGAGATTACTCTGGGGGTGAGTCCCCGGGGTGCGGTGGCTTTGCACCGGGCATCCCAGGCCTTGGCGTTTATTTCGGGGCGGGATTTTGCTACCCCGGATGATGTGAAGGATTTGGCGCCGCACGTACTGTCTCACCGGTTGATTCCGGCGGGGGGAAGAAAGGCTAAGACGATTGTTGATAAGTTGTTGAAATCTGTTCCAATTCCTTAAAAAGTTACCAATCCTCGATCGGAGTCGGCGGTTGAAACCGCGTCTACACAAACAATGTCCGCCTCCGCGGACTGAAGATAATTCGGCGGTTGAAATCGCCTGGTCTTCAACCCGCTCCCGTCGCGTGAGTGTTTGTATCGACGCGGTTTCAACCGCCCGGTCTTCTTAATCTTACGATGATTGTTCAATAGATGCTTGAAATAGCGCCACTAATTTCTTTGCTTCTATATCGACATTATGTTGTTGAGCAACCCGTTCGGCTCCTATTTTCCCCATTTCTTCTAGCTTTTCTAAAGGTGCTTCTAATGCCGCACGCATCGCTACGGCTAATGCTTCTACGGAACCGGGAGGAACTAACCAACCGCAAACACCGGGTTCTACGAGCTCGGGGATGCCAGCAACATAGGTGCTAATTACGGGCCGATTGAGAGCGAGGGCTTCCATAATTACGACGGGTAAACCTTCGGCAAAACTCGGCAATACCATGGCGCGGGAAGCTAAAATTTCTTGCTGAACTCGATCGCCGCTAGCCCAGCCGGTAATTTCTATATAGTTTTGCAGATTGAGTTGTGCAATCTGCTGCTCAATTTCAGCTCGCAGCGGCCCGTCTCCTACAAATACCAATTTAAACTCCAAGCCTTGAACAGCTAGCTTGCTGGCGGCTTCTAACAGTAACAAATGACCTTTTTGTTCGCTGAGTCTCCCGATGCAGGCTAAGCGGGGTGCTGCGGGTATGGGGACGTGGGGTGCGGCTAAAAATGCTGCATCGACGCCGCAGTGTATGACGTGGATTTTTGACCAATAAGTGCGATCGCACCACCGAAATAGCTGACTTTTGCCGAAGGAACTGACTGCCGCTACAAAGGTCGATCGTTTAATTTTTTCATCTAAGGAAAGAAGTGTAGCTTTATCAAATTCTTCAGGGCCGTGAACGGTGAAGCTGTAAGTTGGGCCGCCGAGCACGCGGCACAGCATTGCAACAGTTGTGGAATTTGTGCCGAAGTGAGCGTGAACGTGTGCTGTACCGGATTCTGCAAACCAATTTAAAAGAATGCAAGCTTCTGCGAAATAAGCTAGATGCAGCAAAATCCCGCGTTCCGAGTGCCAGCCAACTTTGAACATTAACCGCAAAGCTTCGAGGAATCGAATGGGTCTAGTTGCGGCAACGCGGAGCAAACCCGACGCTAAGCCCTGTACGCCAACTCCTAGGATGACTTTGGTCAATTCTTGTTCTTGTTTGTCTGCGCCGTCTACGAGTTCGGATTCGCAGGATCTGATGGAGTAACGCCCGACTTTGAGGCCGCAAGTTTCGACTGCTAGGAGTTCTCTGCGGACGAAGCTGTGGCTGACTTTGGGGTATTGGTTGACTAGGTAGGCGATGTTCATTAATCGGGAGAAATTTTTATGGTAAAACTTAGACCAGTTTAGCCTTATGGGATGTGAAGGGCGATCGCTTTTGGTGGGATGGGTGCGGCGGGGGCGATCGGCTTAACGTTTTGGCTTTTTCGGGGGTCGTTGAAATGCCAGATCAACGTTTCCTCCCCTTTCATATTGACCGCTATCGGAGTTTTTTTTTGGTTTGGGTTTAGGGAGATTAGATGGGTTTTTAGGTGGTTCAGTAGATTGGCTTTCTGTTGTAACTTTCGATGGAGAATTAGCAAAATAAAATCTGCGATTATCAGAAATTTTCATTACATCCAGTGGAGTGGGTAGAACTTTTCTATTTTTAAATTTTTCAAGTTCCATATATCGACTTTGTTTTGCATCTGGAATGTTATCGCACCGCAACATCGCCAATAACATTTCAATTCGCGGTAGTTCCTTTAGATGCTGAAGTTGTTCTCTTGTTTTAGTTTTTGGATAATCCTCGCAACAAATCCCATCTAGTACATATTTTTCAAATGCTTTCACCGATTCTTCCTCTTTTTTAGCAGTTTTAGATTGGTCTTCTTCGCCAGTTTTCCACTTAGTACCATCAAATAGATGGCTGTAGCGAGAGGTGCGATCGCTCATATGCAATTCATAGTCAATCTTCACCGCACCCATCCCCAGCGGTTTACCCATTCCAAGGGAAAAACAGTATTTTTCATCCAGTTTACCCGTTTCCAATGTTTGCGATTTATCACTGCTGAGACTCAACACCCACAGCAAAGCACCAAGCTCTACGTTACTGAGATTTTCAAAGTGGATAGTAAAAGTAAATTCAATCCCTGGATCGATCGGTTTAATCAGACTTGTTTGGGTATCTGATGCGTCACTGGGAGTTTCAATTGGAGCAGGTTTATGCCAGTACAGTTTATGTCCCCGAATTACCGTTTCTCCTGATTTTTCTTCTTTTTCTGTTTTAGTTGGTGGTTGACTAGCATAATGTTTGAGCTGTTTGGGATTAACATCTGGTTGAACTAGGTAATGCTGAAACGTAGTAGGTTTAGGGCTAGAGAGAAGAATTGATTGAGCTTCTCGCTGTTGACATTCCTTGATTTTTTCATCCTGATTTGGTTTGAGTACACCATCAGTAATAAAAACTCGACTAGCACGAGCTTTTTCTCTTGGCTGTTTCCCATCCACATAACCAAAAATCGCTTCAGCAATATCGGTACAAGCAGCATCTTTCAATTTGGGAGGAACAAAGTCTAATGGAGAACATTCATAGGGTAAACGAAACATCTGCGCTCGTCCAAAGAAGCGAACACTTTCCTCATCATCATTGAGCAAGAAAAACACAGGTTCTCCATCTCTAAGATATCCATCCTGCTGGCGACAAGTAGGAAATGGCTTATCTTTAGGGTAAGCTTTTTCTTGCCACTTGGTTACTTGGTCATCATCTTGAAAACGCCTGACCATCTCGTCTGAAATTAGATACTCTTTTAACTTTTCGTTTAAAAAAACAAACTCTAGATGCTTGTGCTGCATATCTCCTGTGATTACAAGGGTTCCTTCCTCTAAGTTAGGTGCATCAGTAAAACTAGCAGAGTAAACTGTACGAAAGCGTAAGTAAAGATTCGGATGGCGTTGTTTGCCATTACGATTGGTTTGTCGAGGGAAAAAGTAATCTTGTTCAGATTGGTCAATGTCAACATAGATAGTCTTATCCTGATATTGCCAATTAGGAGTTGTTACTTTTTTATTAGTCTGATATATCTGGTGATGGGAAAGCGTAGAAATTACTGAAGTTGTAGGTGGATTGTTAAGATCAAAATGAATCCGCCCCGATCCACATTCTTCAATAACGTAATAGTTATTACGCTTGCGTAAAAAACCTGTATGAACTTTTGCTCGATAGCAGGGAGCTTTAGGATCTCGTGGATGCTCTACATCTCCAAGAGGTTCAACAAAGTTTGAAGAATATATCTGTTTTAAAGCCGGATCGCCAAGTGACCGATAGAATAGTTTGTTATCAGTTACGCGGTCAATTTTACTAAAGCTGGCAATTTCAACCAAAGTCCGCAACATTCCCCGTATGCTACTACCCGGTATTGCAGCAAGACTACTGCCAGGATAACTGAAGAAATGAGCAAGAATTTCTCGTCTTTCTTTCTCCCACTTCGCTTTTTCTTCTTTCTCCCATCTCTTTTTTTCTTCTTTTGTTTTATGTGTAGGAGGTTCTGAGTATTTAGCAAAATCATCGGGATGCCAACCACAGCGAGTATAAAGTAGTGATTCAGTAGTTATAGTGCATTCAATTCTGCCAGTGTAGCGGGGGGGGTCAATATTTTTGTTCGGATGATATCGATCGCCACTTGGTAAATCTTCTGCCGCAACAACTTTTTCAGGAAGTTCGACAAAATTGTAGGGAGCGTTAGCTATACGATCGGTTTCTGTGATTTCTTTGATATGTTTAGGATTCATTGTCCAATCTCCTTACGCTTAAATACAATTACTCGCTCTTGATTTCGATTCTCACTCTTGGTCAAAGATAATCCCTTCATACAAAAGCTCGATCGCACATTCAAACTCAATACTTTCTAAGGCAATAATTTCTCCTGCTTCATACTCATAATAAATCCACATCTTCCCTTGTCCTCGACGATAAACCTCAACTGTTATTTCTTCTGAATCAACTAAGACGTATTCTTGCAAAGTCGGAATCTGACGATAATATTTGAATTTTTTCGTGCGATCGTAAGTTTCTGTACCAGGCGAAAGAACCTCAACAATGATTTTAGGATTTTGAATAAAATCGCGAGCCTTCAAGTCATCTGAGTCGCAAGTTACAACTAAATCGGGATAGAAATAACGACTTGATTGACTAGGCTTAACTTTCGCATCTGACACATTTGCCTGACAACCTCTCTCACGCAAATGAGGTCTTAGGGCTGTATAGAAGTTAAGAGAAATGCTATTATGAGGAATCGTACCGCCTGTCATAGCTAAAATTTCGCCATCAACGTATTCATGGCGAAGTTCCTGCTTGGCTTCCCATTCTAGGTATTCTTCCGCCGTCATTTTTTGAGGGTATTGAGGTTCAGCAATCATAATTAGGTGCCTCGTAAATCAACTAATCGACTTAGATAAATTATCGCCACGCCACTATCATTATAGTCTATATAGTGATGCACGAGTAAACGGACTGGATTAACCAAGCGATCGCCCTTCAACTCGATATCAGTAAATGGTACAGCGTGTCTGAGTCCTTGAGATCCATCCCAAAGCAGTGTAAAGTTATCTCGCTTAATGCCATTCGTTCCCCAAAGAATTTGAGATTCACATATATACTCTGTTTGCTCGAATTCAGTTACCAAACGTGCCTTTGGTCGCTCATTAGCCTTCCAAACCATAACTTCATTATTTTTACTAAACATTCGACATTGCTGAAGCGTTGACCATCGTAATGTAGGCAACTTATATTTGTGGAAAAGGTCTTCGGGTTTAGTTTGGGTAAGTAGTGTTCCATCAGATTCAAATCGTCCCCAGATTACCCCATCATCAGCGTGAGCTAATAAGTATTCTAGTTGATACTGTTTTGCCTTAATTTGCAACCAATTGTACAAAGAGGGCGTATCGATAATATTTTGAGTGTCTTCAATGATTTGACAATCGGGTTTATTCATTAGTTTTTATATCATTAACTAATTTGTCAACAAATTGTTGTAATCTGTCAGGGTTGCTCACATCAAGACTTTCGTTTTCAGATTTCTGAGCGATCGTCCATATTTCTTTCTGCTGTAACTCCTTTTCTTTATCCCACTGATGATGCCAAGTCAATGTTGCATTTTTTCCCTGCAATCTTCCTCGTCCAATACTACTTTCACCTCCTACGGGTAAATCGCTTGTCCACAAATCTTTTAACAACAGTAACAGCAATCCAATTTCCTGCTCTTTTGGATTCCGCAACTCTAGTTCAATAGTGACATCGCCACTAAATATCGGTTGCTCATCAAATAATGCCCCGTGATATGCACCTCCTGTAAAGCGATCGATCGCAATTCTATTTTGTACTAAGTCAGTCGCCTTTTCAATGACTTTCTCGTGAACGACTAAACGACTTGCCTTAGCTTGTTTTGTCTTGTCTTTGCTGAAGTCTGTTCCAAACATTTCATCTATAATTGTTATGGGTTTTTCCAGAGTATTCACAATTCGTTCACCGCGATGGCGCAAGACTCCTGCTAAACTTGTACCTGATAAGACTGGTTTTAGTTCATCATTACGATGAGATTTCAAGTGTACGACATCGGGAGCGCGTCCAGTTGAATCTTGACCGGAACGGATGAGGAGAGAACCCACTAATTTGAATTCGGCGTGGATGACGAAGCGATCGCGCCGATCTTCTCTCTCATCGAATATCACACCTAAAGCATCGGCGATTTTGTTTGTAATAACGGGTAGCTTCTTGGTGCATTCGCGATCGAATAGTAACCAGGAAGTGCGATCGCCCTCATGCCCCAGGTTAAAGTTCCAAACCTGCCACTCTTTGACGTGACAGCGACCAAAACCGCGCCGCTTTTTCATTCCTAGGCAAATTTCGCCACTTTTTGAACCATTTTGAGGTTCTAATCCTTGGAGTGCGATCGCTAAAGCTTTAAGTAACTTAGCTTCATCATTATCTTTCTCTATCAGCAGTTCAAAACTAAGGGGAAATTCTGTCCCAGCTTGTAGCAACTCTAAGTCATATTTCGCTTGATCTTTTGCGGTTCGAGTAGCGCTATTGATTTTCACACCATCTCTCAATTCAGCCTTGATAGGTTTAGTGCTGATAGCATCATCGATAATTATAAGACTTTGATTATCCTGTTCCCTTATTTTAAATTTTTCTGTTTCATTTTTATCCTTTTCATCTTTATATGCAAATAAGTCACCAAATAATTTGGCAGCTAGATCGTTACGGCGATCGCTTTGATCGTAACCTTTATCCCGCTCGCGCAAGTAATTTCGCAAACTACCTGCAATGGATGAACCTGTGAGCAAGGCATAATTCTCATGGAGGCTATCCCGCAGCAAAGGCAAGTCCGTCGGACTATCTGCATCACCTTGACCTAAACAAGTTGGGGTATCAAGGACTAACATACCGCGTACAATAATGCGCTTGATAATATGGCGATGGTCTGTTCTATAAAGTTCAGTCATTGTTTTTATCCTTTATCATTTTCTTAGCAACTGCCATAATCAGGCGTAGGGTGTATTCTAAAGATAAATTATAATCAAGAGTTTTGGGTTGGCCAGCAATAGTAATAGTTGGTTTTTTTTCCTCATTCAGTAGATGACTATTCTTACCCCCCCAAGCTGGAAGAATCCAACTATCAGGTTGCCGCAACCAATCTCTAATTTGCTCGTCTAATTTTTTACCATTTATCTCAGTTTGTTTAAACTGAGTCCGAGCAGTCTTAGTCAAATTATTATCTAAATTTTCCTGTAGACCAAGTAATTCATAAAGTCGATCGGGCTTGCCTTCAGTTAAGGCTGTTCTGGCTACAATCATTAACCCTGACAGTTGACTACTTTTAATCTTGCTTGAATCTTTCGGTGTATTAGATTGCACCTGTTCTAGTAGTAATTCATCGAGTTTTTGTCGGAGAAGTCGTTCTGCCATTTGCACAGCGATTTCCTTAGCTTTGGTACTGCAACAAAATTCGATTGTGTCAGGTTCTCTCTTGACAGCTTCGACAGTTATTTGACCTTCTTCTTTTAACCAGTTCAAAACGACTCTGCCAAACCCGTCCACCCGTCTTTCTCCAATTCCCTGTGCTTCTAAATCACGAACTTGCTGTGGATTAAGTTCTTCGGGTTGTTCAAAGACAAAAACACTACCTGCGGCTAAAGCTGGAACTTGAGGTAGTGGCAAACCCCATTTGCGATTAAATCCTCCTACATTTAGACTGCTGGCATAGGTATCTATATGTTTAAGTTCTGTATCTAATGATAATGATTTGGACATTAACTTAACAAAATGTTGAAAATCCGTGGTATATTGGCCGCGGTCATCACGAATTATGGTATCGCTCAATAGAGTAACAGTGAGTTTATTTCGATATTGGGTTCTTTCTTCCCAATCAATTTTGATCTCCGTCCAGGTATTTTCATCAGGCAATAACTCAACCGTGACATGACCGTAACCCGCACTTTGAGAACCACCAATCCAAGCATTAATTGTTTCTGCGTTATTTGCAGGTTTCAGCAATGACTTAATAGTGTCAGCATCTTCCTGAAAATTACACAATACGACAGCTTGAAAAACTTGTCCTGCATCAATAGCATCGTAACGGAATACAGCACCGCTGCTATTAGTGCCTCTCCCTTTTTGACGGTTTCGCTGATTGTGAATGTTAATTCTTCGGAGTTCTTTGTAAAGCGATATAGACCCAGACTCATCTATAATGCAAAACTTATCATCTAAGCGTTTCGGAGAATCGGGGCGATGCGGTGATGCTAATTGAATAAAATTGTAGATTTCTGTAGGTGAATCCTCCCCTTTCTTCTTGTACAGGCACAGCGGTACTGGTAAAGTTCGTTGTTCTTTCTCGCGATCGAACAGATACGCATTCAAGTAACGAGTTGGACTGTCAAAGAATAGGCTTCTGATTTTATCATCCAGGATATCTAAGTCTTGGATATCCGGTTGCCGCAGATAGCGACTAATTAGCATTCCCCGAATTGTACTTCCAGGAATATAAGAATGGGAGACATCACTGTTTGGGTCGCCTTGTAATGAGGTGGCGAGAATGGGTTGTTGGGTATGTAATAAAAAAGTAATAGCTTTCATTGGATTTTCCCAAAAAGGTCAATGTATTTTCTAGTAATATCTTCGTCAATATCTTGGTTTTTATCTAAATAATGCAGAGTGCATTGTACGTGACCTCTTCCTCGGTTTCGTCCACTTCCCATGCGTCGAAGTGCCAAGGTTCCAACTCCTAAAAGTGCCAGCATATGGGATGTGGGATCTATATCAAAAAATAGGGGTGCTTCGTAACTGGGTTGAGAGTCGGGACAATCTCGTACAATAACCCGCATCGATCGCAAACTATGTTCGACAGGTGCACCATTTTCGGGATCGATCGCAGTTTGCTTGCGAATGGTAGTCAAGGAATTGAGGACATCTTCACGAGTGGGAAAACTATCTTGCTGCTGCTGTTGTGCTACAGTTCTTCGTAAGTCTGCGGGTAAGCAAGCATCGCCAACGTGCATTTTTGCCATTGTGTCGTTGATACTACCGCGTTGACCGAATAAATCATTTCGGATTTTTAGCCAATGTTGTTGCTGAGACATGGGTAATAAAACGACTAAGTTATCGCACTCTTCACTTAACAACCCTTTCAAAGTCCGACCTCTTAAGTAGGGGAAACCATTGCGATCGTGTTCTACTTCTGAGTCAACTAAACCAGCAACTCCGTCCCCTCGCCCAAAAGTTGTATCGCTCAATAGTTTAATTCTGATGGCGTACATGAATTACTCTCCTAATGGGATATAAAATTCCATTGCTTCAATGGCATCAAAATAGCGACAACGCCCTTCACTCCAACCTTGCTTTTTGAGAGCAGAATCAGCAGAGAAAGCTGGTAACTCATCTATATTGTAAGTATTGAGAAATTGCTCGGTTGCAGTGATACCCTCTCGTAACACTTCTCGCAGATTAATGACTTTGTTTCGCTTGTCTTTCCAGGGTTCCTCTTCGTTAAAAGTCCTGACAACTTCAAAAAAATTAGTACAGATTAGCCCCTCATTACCGTATTCGTGCGATCGCATCGGTCGTGTTGTTAGTTTTCCTCCTTGGTATTCTCGTTCTCTAATTTCACTAATTGAGCCTGACAAACCACTGGCTGCGATGTGCCAATCTAAGGCAGAAAATATCGGTATTCTCCCTGAATAGTTATTCGTCTTTTGACAAACAAACTTTTTCGCACTGCTGCACAATGCTTGACATAATTCGTAAGTTCTCGTAAATGGATAGTGAGTCTTGACAATGGCAATTCCAGCGCAAGCTGTAGCTTTACCCTTTCCATCAGGTAAATTTTGAGTTCGTTCTTCAAACTCTTTCAAAAACTTAACTGCGAGGGGCAATCCTATTCGACCATCACAGACAAAAGTAACATCATCACCTCCATCAACAATAGGACGGAATGGTAAATAGTTTTCTTTGATGCTAATCTTTTGTGTTTCAATTGCATCAATAACCAGTTTCCCTACGGCTTCGATCGCTTGACTTGCAGCTTTACTGACTCCCCAAGAAAGTCTACGCATTTCTACAATAAAGTCTCGATTGGATTTCTGTAATTTTCCATAGTTTTCAAATCGCTTACCCATCTGATTGCCATCTGCGTGAACTAGGGCGATGTAACTACTTTCTTGTTCCGTCCGACCCATATCATCAACATCACGAGCTATTTTATACTTACTCGGCTTGCCTTTAAATAGCATCTCCTTAAACTGTGTATTAGCTTCATCTGCTGCTTTCAGCTTGGCAATAATTTCTCTTGAAGCCAGATAGCCTTCACCGTCAGGAATTCCATATTTACCATTAGTGTCTTCAACAGCAACTAATCCAGTTGAACGACAAGTTGCTGTTACGCTTAAACCTAGCAAAGGTACAGAAAGTCTTGGCTGTCTTTTTTGGGCATCTAACTTACCTTTTATCAGGTCAGTTTCGATGACTTGCTGTAATAATTGTGTATCCCAGTTAAAAGGATGGTGAGCAATGACTATGTTGAGTCCAGGTGCATCCTCTAGTATCTTTATGGTTAGCTTTTGGGTAAATTGTCTGGCATTTTCCATTCTTCTAAATACCAAAACAGTATTTCCACCACCTGCATAAACCAATTCAGCAATGATACTTTCATCGCTATTGATGCGAGGTTCTACTTCATCTTTATCTTCATCAGGAATATGGACATTACCGAGACATCTCAGACACTCCTTAACCCATTGAACGGTTGCTAGCTTCACCAAATGCGAAGCCCCAATATTTTCTTTCAATCGATTGCTACCAAAGACATACTTTTGAATCCCTGTTGTGTCAATGACTGTTGCGATGTAGTGACTCATTTCGACTCCTGACTTAATAGTTATTTCCTTCGAGCCAATTAGTAATAGCTTTTGATAATTTTTTCAGATGCTTATGTCCAAAAACAGCAATTTTTGGATCTTCAATTAGAGACTTAAAGGTTTTGATGATATTTTCTGGATTTTTATGAAAGCAAACTAGAGCTACTCTTGCTTCGGAACCGCCTAGTTGTTTGGCTCTGATATATGCCTCAAAAAGTTTTTCTTTACAACGCTCAGTTGAACGAGAAGTCGTACAAGATATAGCAAAAAGTTGGTAACTCCGCATAAAAGCAACGTCAAACTGAAACTTTTCCCAGTTGTCATCTGGCTGATCGATGATGTTGAATGACATTGCACTTCTATCTATCGGTGGATTGACGGAAATTTGTTGAATCTGGTCTAGTACATAATGTTCTAGCCATCCGCAGCTTAACCACTCACAGACATGAGAGAACTTATCAAATTGTCCATGCTGTTTAGCAGTTTGTAGCGATAGCTTATCTGATGATGCACGTAAATGCTCCATCAAAATATTTTTAATTACTTCTGGTGCTGCTGTTAAGTCAAGTTCAATAATTTTTTTGAGATATTCCTCATCTTTCCAATCTATATACTTGCCATATTGATTTTGTTTTTGCGTCTTCGGAGTCAGCACGTTTTCACACCACTTTAACCAAGCATTGTCAAAGCTGCCTCGTTGGTGGTCATCCATATAAAGGTTTACTATGGTTGTTGCAGCTTGTATCAGTTTGGGTTGATTTATAGGTTTTTTACCCTGTTTCCAATACAGCCTATGCAAGCTAAAAAGAGTTTCTCCTGTTATTTCCAATTTCTCTTTAGGTACTTCCAGAGGAATAGGACGATCGTTTTTGCGATCGAACATCATTTGTAAGCTACGGGAGTCAAGGTAGCTGAAAACAGGTTCAGGAGAAAGGTTTAAATCGAGGAAGGCTTGGTAGGCGTGAACTGCCATTGCCTTTGTTCCTCCCGTGTAGTTCAGTCCAAACCGTTTTTTATCTGGGTACTGCTTTTGAAGTTCTTGGACTTTATCTTTAATAGCCTTTTGAATTTCAAAAGCATTCGACTCGTTGTTCCATAGCTCAACTTTTTCTTCTTCACGGAGACCTAAAACTTCTTTTAGCCGCTTGTAAGCCTCAGAAGTATATTCAGTGTAAACAAGGTAAGGCTTACCACCTTCTTTGAGTAGTGTCTTAGCAGCTACATAATTAGGTAAAGGGTTTTCTCCTATGAGTAAAAATAGATGCTCTACTTGATGGTGTTCCCAATCTAACGGATTATTGGTAGTCATACTTTAGTCCTTGTTTCATTTGTTGACGTGCAATTCCATCTAATTTCATATTGTCACCTAAATTTTCCACAAAATCAACCGCCAAAAAAATAATCCCCCAAATCCCCAAAAAACCCGCCACTCCCCCAACTCCCTCAACTCCCCCAACTCTCGCCAATAATGATTTTTTAGACATAACTTGCTCTGCACCTACCCAAAATGACAACAAATAAGGTAAAGTAAACGGCACAATAGTCTAAGGTTCTCGAACTGCCACAACTCGGCAAACCCAGCCTTGACCTGCAAAACTCGCCAATACAGGCGACATTAACCGCTAATCGCTAACCCCTAACAACCGACAAAAATGCAAACCTACTACTACGTTTTAGCCAGCCAACGCTTTTTGCTAGAAGAAGAAGCTCTAGATGAAGTGTTTAAAGAAAGAACTCGCAACTACCACGAACAAGAAAAACAAATAGATTTCTGGTTGGTCAAACAGCCCGCTTTCCTAGAAGCACCGACAATGGCCGAAGCTAAAGCAAAATGCCCTCAACCAGCCGCCGCTATTGTTTCCACCGATCCAGTCTTCATCACCTGGTTGAAACTGCGATTAGAATATGTACTGACTGGTGAATTTCAAGCACCGTCAGCAACTATTCCCGATGCCCTCGCATCCCTACAGACAGCATGAATCAACTAGCCCACAAATCCACAGCGAAGCTGGGAAAATTCAGGGGAAAATTGTACAATTTTATTGTGTCTATTCCCCTATTTTCTGCTACTTCGATCGCCCTTTTGACCTTGACAATTCTAGCGAGTTCTGTTAAGGCTCAGTCGAGCTGCGAACCGCCGAAGTCCGACGAATATCTACTGTTAATTGTCACCCGAACACCCGAACAGCAAGAAAGAGCAAAACGCTCTTTTCCCGGAAATACTGACAATACAGTTTGTCGGTACATTAACGATACAGTGACGCGGGTTGGTGGGTTTCGTAACTCGCAAATTGCCATCGATTGGGTGAAATATATCAAAGATGTTGTCGGATTGCAAGCTTACGTAGTTCGATCGCCCGCAGCGGCACTACCCCAAAATCTGCCAGTCTACAACCCCCAGCCAGCACCAGGTTCTGAACCAATCGCCAATCCCCAGACTGGGAATAGTGGGTTCAATCCCCAAGCCCTCGGCCCCGGTTACGCCGTGTTAGTAGATTACTTCAATCAACCGGAATTAGCCGGCCAAGTCAAGCAAGCATTGGGTACGCAAGTAGGCTTAGCTTCCTACGGCCAACGTCCCTTTTTATTCGTCGCTTATACAACGGATCAAAACGCTGCTACTGCGACGGTAAAAGCATTGAGCGATCGAGGTTTTTGGCCGATGTTGGTAGACAGCCGCCGCGTTACGGTAATTAGTCCTGCTGTTAGGTAAAACTTATGTTTGTAGATCAGACGGCGAAGGTCATTCGCGCCTATACAAACGATGTCCGCCTCCGCGGACGGAAGAAGAAGATCGCCTAATTTTAACGGTCAATTCTTCAACCCGCTTGGAGTGGGTTTTGTTTGTATAGACGCGAATTCCATTCGCCCGGTTTTTTTTAACCCGCTCTTCTAGGGTTTTGTTTGTATAGACGCGAATTCCATTCGCCCGGTTTCTTCAACCCGCTCTTCTAGGATTTTGTTTGTATAGACGCGAATTCCATTCGCCCGGTTATCTTCAACCCGCGGAGGCGGGTTTTGTTTGTATAGACGCGAATTCCATTCGCCCGGTTTTCCTAATTAACAATCATTGTTGTTTAGGCGGTGGCTGGCTGATTCCGGGCTGACTTTCGGCCCGTTTTTTTGCTTCCATTGCGGCTCCGTAATCCGGTTTGTAGCGAATTGCTTTGTCATAGGAGGCGATCGCATCTCCGAATCTTTTCACCGCTACAAGGGCGTTACCGCGGCTGTACCAGGCTTCCGAATAGTCCGGCTTGACATACACGGCTTCGTTGTAAGAGGCGATCGCATCTTCGTACCGCTGCAAATTGTACTGAGCATTGCCTCTATTGTACCACCCTTGAGATTCTTTGGGATTTAAATCCAAGGCTTTGCTGTAACACTCAATAGCTGCTTCGTACTTGCGTAATTCGTGGTACGACCAGCCTAAATTATACCAGGCTTGATGATAATCCGGTTTTAATTTAACAGCTTTTTCGTAAGCTTGTACCGCTTCTTCATGTCGGCGCATTTTCAGCAAAGCGATGCCTTTACTGTACCACGCTTGATAAAAATTTGGCTGAAACCGCACGGCTTTTTCGTAGGCCTCAAAAGCTTCTTGGTTTTTGTTCAATTCAAGGAAAACATTGCCTAAATTGTACCAAGCCTCAGAATTGTCGAATTTAATTTCAACTGCTTTTTGATAGGATTCTGCGGCGCGATCGTACTGTTTTAAATTTTGGAAAGCTTGTCCCCGATTGTACCACGCGCGGTACAAATTTGGCTGAAAATGTACGGCTTTTTCGTAGGAGGCGATCGCTTCTTCGTACCGCTGCGAATCTAACAAAGCATCGCCTCTACCTTCCCACGCTGCGGGATAATCTGGCTGGATTTTCAAAGCATTGTCAAAAGATGCGATCGCCTCTTTTGACTGCTGCAACTTATCCAAAGCATAACCGCGTCCCGTCCAAGCCTCCAAATATTCCGGCTTTAATTCTATTGCTTTATCGTAAGCTGACTGCGACTCCTTATATTTTTTCAATTCATATAAAGTTTTAGCTTTTTCCTGCCAAACTTCCGCGTAGTCAGGCCTGAGAGTTATAGCTCGATCGTAAGCTGCCAGAGCTTCTTCAAATCGGCTTAAATTGTAAAGAGTAATGCCTCGGTTGTGCAAGTCAGTTGCATTCGCCGAATTAAAACTATTGACACCATAAATTGATGCGAGAATGGTGATGCCAATAAAACTGGCGATCGCCCCGATTTTAAAATACAGTTTTTTTCGCGGTTTATGCGGCCCCTTCGCAGCAGCAACCGGAGGTAATACCGGAACTGTACCGCTGAAAGAATTTCTCAATTCTTTAATAGCTTCTAGAGTTTCGCCGGCACTCGAATAACGCTGCCGAAAATCGTACCGCACCATCTTATCTAAAATCTTCGCAAATTCAGGACTCACCGATGCTTTGTCCTGCCAAATAATTTCCTCTGTATCGGGGTTTTTTGGCATTTGGTGGGGATTGATGCCTGTGAGGAACTGAATTGCGATCGCACCTGCGGCATAAATATCGCTGCTGAGTTTCGGATTACCGTGAGATTGTTCGCTGGGCATATAACCGGGAGTTCCGATGCTCACACTTAAGCTATTCTTGGGCTGAGTATTGGTAATTTGAGTAGTAATTTCCTTGACTGCGCCGAAGTCAATTAACACTAACTTACCATCTCTGTCTCGGCGCAGGATATTGCGGGGATTGACATCGCGGTGAATCACGTTTTGCTGGTGTACAAAATCTAAAATTTCCAGAAGTTCCTGCAAAATTGCAATAACTTCATCTTCTTTCATTCCGCCCGGATTTCCAGGAGAACCCCCCCCTGCCCCCCCTTGGTAAGGGGGGGTTTGGGGGGGTGTGATTTCTTGACTTAAATCGTGGCCTTCGATAAATTCTTGAACGAGATAAAACTCTTGATTTTCTTCAAAGTAAGCAAAAAGTTGCGGAATGCGATCGTGATTTCCCAACTTGTACAAAACCTGTGCTTCCGTATCGAACAAACGTCTTGCTATTCGTAAAGTTTCGGGATCTGTTGCTTGAGGTTTAAGCTGCTTGACGACACAGAGGTGATTACCTGGTAGCTGCTTATCTTCAGCTAAATAAGTTTGAGCAAATCCCCCGCCTCCCAAGTGACGGATAATGTTGTAGCGCGTGCCGAGTGTTATTCCAAGCATGAAATTTACCTGATATTTCCGAGTGTTTCTCCCCTTTCGGAGTAAAACATGGGTTGGGGGAGAGGTTTTGTATTTATAGTCCTGGACGCACGGGTGGTCAGAAACCGGGTTTTTACGAAAAAACTCGTTGCAGTCCTAGAATTGCTAAAAAACCCGGTTTCTTGAGTCGCAGTGCATAAGTCCTGATGTGATTAAGTTTAACTAATTTGCGATCGACTTTACAGCACAAAGCCTGTGAAAATACCAGCAGATTCTGCCGACAAGCGGTAAAATAGTCGGCGCATCATGTTTGCAGTGACAGTTGCAGTTCAAAAAATAGCAATCAGTTTATTGAGAATTAGCCTGCAACCAAGCTGTCAAATCTTCCGCGTTGGAGAAATCTAACAGGGCTTCTGCTAAATTCTCTAATTTGTCGATCGACAATTCGCCGATCCGGGTTTGAGTATCCGGGTTTAGTTGACCTAAACGGCGATTCAGGAAACGTATAATGGCGCTTATTTGTCCTTGTTGCTGACCTTTTTTTAGGATTTCTTGTCTGGCTAATTCTAGACCTTCTTTTCTGCCTTGCTCAAATGAGGTTTGCTCATAGCTTTGCTGATCGTGCGCGAAAAATTCTTGTTTTTGCAATATGTCAAATTCTTCGCGAGTTAGATTAACATCCTTGGCAATTTCAAAAGCTCTATTAATTTGCGGTACTTCGCCCAGTATTGCTGGAATTTCACGTAAAACTCCGCTATTTTTGATAAAGTAAATCCACCGATCAGTAATATTTTCTAATTGGTCTAATTCTTTCTTGAATTTTGGCAACTCTAGAAAAACCAACTCCATCTGAGTATAGGGATAATCAAACAAGTGAGTTGTTTCTTTTAAAGCAAAGCGCGAAGTTACATTTAGATGATGATTAAACATTTTAAAGTCTGCAATTGCCAAAAAAATGACAGGCTGCAATCCCTTGTACAATTCCCGAATCATGAATTGCGTTCCATAAGTTTTTGCTGTATCCGACAAAACTAGCTTAGCAGATGTCCGCACGTGCAAAACTTGTATTTTAATAATTACAGATGTGCTGTTGTTAAGTGTGGCTTGGACATCTAAATAGCTGTTTTTCGAGCCGATTATTGGGTAAGTCACATTAGGGTCGATAATTTCTAGGCTTTCAATTATTGTTTTTCCTTCATATAGTAAAGCATTCAAAAAATCAATTAAGATATCTGTATTGTCGGGTGAGCCAAATATTTTGGTAAATGCAAAATATATTTTTGAATTCATGAATCTCATGTTATTTTTCTCCCTCCATATCTGTATTGTGCGGACTGTGCACTTTACTTTGATTTAACATGGTTTAGACGCATGGGCTAGAAACCCGGTTTCTACGAGTTTTGCCAACAATAACGATAAATCTACGAAGAAACCGGGTTTCTGAAGTCGCAAGTGCCTCAGTCTAATTTTAGTTTAAACGGCTTTCAAAATCTCATCATCCACCGAAAAATCTATCTCAGCTTTGTCTCTTCCCGAAACTAGATAATCATTCTGAAATGAATCTTTCAATCCCGAAACCAAGTCAAATTCCGGCTTCCAGTTAAGCTCGGTGACAGCTTTATTAACAGAGGCGAAAAAGTGCTGCAATCGCATCGGGAAAGCTTTCTTTTTGCCGAAGTCAAATTGTTTCGGATCGTAGTGTACAATCTTAATAGCATCAGGGGATTTGCCGATCGCCTGAATGCAGGCGCGCGCTAAACCGTCAAAGGTGACAAATCGATCGCCCGAAACGTTGTAAATTTGCCCGATCGCCCTTTCATTCCCCAAAACCGCCGCCATCGCCCTCGCCAAATCCTGACAGTGCCCCAACTGCGTGAAGTGCATTCCGTTACCGGGAATCGGAATCGGTCGATCGCGCGCAATGCGATCGAAAAACCAAGCCTCCAAATCGTTATAATTTTGGGGCCCGTAAATGTAAGTCGGGCGAATCGAAGTCCAAGGCAAACCGGACTCGGCCAAGTAATTTTCCGTGTCGCACTTACCCAAATGCCGGCTTTTCGGATCGGTAGCGTCCCCTTCAATATGAGGCATTTGATCGGATTTCAAATAAACCCCCGCAGAGCTCATGTAAACAAAGTGCTGCACCCGCCCTTTAAATATTTCAGCTAAAGGCTGTGTATCGCTCAGTTCCCGACCGTTGTTGTCAAAAACCGCGTCAAACTCCTCCGTCGATAACTGTTCTTGCAATTGTGCGACATTCGTGCGATCGCCCAAAATCTGTTTCACACCCGAAACCGGCACAGGCTTGTTGCCCCGGTTAAACAACACCACATCATGCCCTTGTGCTGCTAAAATCTTAGTAAGATAAACCCCAATAAACCGAGTACCGCCCATCATTAAAATTCGCATTATTGCCGATGCTCCTTACAGTTAGTCTAAATATTTTACAATAAAGTTATGCCCTAGGCAGAAACCGGGTTTTTCACGAAAAAACACGGTGACAGCTATCAGCCCCGGTACAAAAACCCGGTTTCTTAAGTTTTCGTGCGCCAAAACTACTTAAGCCCAAAGAAACCGGGTTTTTAAACCGAATATCCGGGCTGCAACCTGTGTATTTTCGTAAAAAACCCGGTTTCTACGTCCAGGAAAACTCAAATTGTGCGATCGCTCAAAATAAACATACTTTTAATTTCCCTAAAATAGCCCTATGCAAGTTCCCCGGCTGCATCCAGAAACAATCGAAGAAGTCAAACAAAGAGCCGACATAGTAGATGTCATTTCCGGCCGCGTCGTATTGCGGAAACGCGGCAAAGAATTCGTCGGATTGTGTCCCTTTCACGACGAAAAATCTCCCAGTTTTACCGTCAACCAAGCCAAACAAATGTACTATTGTTTCGGCTGCGGTGCAGGCGGCAATGCCTTTAAATTCCTCATGGAATTGGAGAAACGCCCTTTCAGCGAAGTAGTATTAGAACTAGCTAAAAATTATCAAGTCCCCATCAAAACAGTCGAACCAGAACACCGACAAGAATTGCAGCGCCAAATTTCTCTGCGGGAACAACTCTATGAAATCTCAGCACTAACAGCCAAATTTTACGAACACGCTTTGCGGCAATCTCAAGGACAAGAACCCTTAGCATATCTCAAATTAGAACGCAAACTCAGCGAAGAAACTATCCAACAATTTCAATTAGGTTATGCACCCCAAGGTTGGGAAGCACTTTACAGTTATTTGGTAGAACAGAAAAACTATCCGGCACAGTTAGTAGAACAAGCAGGATTAATTGTACCTCGAAAGAATGGCGGCAGCGGTTATTACGATCGCTTCCGCAACCGCATTATGATTCCCATTCGCGATACCCAAGGCAGAGTCATCGGTTTCGGCGGCAGAGCTCTCGGCGACGAACAACCGAAATATCTCAATTCTCCCGAAACAGAACTGTTCGATAAAGGCAAGACTTTATATGGCTTAGATACAGCCAAAACAGCCATTAGCAAAGCCGATCGCGCAGTCGTCGTAGAGGGGTACTTTGACGCGATCGCACTTCAGGCCGCGGGCATCTGCAACGCCGTCGCTTCCCTCGGCACAGCCCTGAGTTTAAACCAAGTGCGGCAGCTACTGCGCTACACTGATTCTAAACAAATTATCCTCAACTTCGACGCCGATAAAGCAGGAACCAAAGCAGCAGAGCGCGCAATTGGAGAAATAGAAAAACTCGCGTATCAAGGAGAAGTTCAACTGCGAGTGCTCAACATTCCCGACGGCAAAGATGCCGACGAATACCTCAAAACATACTCCCCAGAACAATATCGAGAATTGCTCGAAAACGCTCCGCTGTGGCTCGACTGGCAACTGCAACAAATGCTCGTCAATCAAGATTTGAAGCAAGCCGATACCTCCCAACAAGTCACGAAAAAAATCGTTAAGTTATTAACCAACATCACTGACGACAACCAACTAGCACATTATTTGCAAAAATGCGCCGAAATCCTCAGCAAAGGAGATTTTAGACTCACAAAAATGCTAGCCGAAAACTTGCTCAATCAAGTTGTCAGCGATTGGGCAAAGCGGCAGAGTCAAGACGAATCTTTGACAATGCCCCTGTTAATTAGAAACAAGCTGAAGCCGAACAAACAATATAAAAAGCAGCGTGCAAGCGGCGACAAAAATAGCTCAAAATCCGGCTTTTCAGCAGCCGCCCGCAGTCTTTTAGAAGAAGCAGAAGCGCAATTATTGCAGATTTACTTGCACTGTCCCGAATACCGCCAAGAAGTCAGAGAAGCCATAGAAGCTAGAGACGTGCAGTTTAGCCTTTCTCATCACAGATTTTTGTGGCATCACATTGTGAATGCAGAAATATTCCACAAAATGTCTTTACAAGTAGCGCCTTCTGAGTTAATATTTAAATTGCAGGATAGTTTGATTGATTATCCCAATCAACTCAATCAAATCTCGCATTTATTTCACTTAAACGAGTTTTCCGAAAAAAACGTTTATCGCGCACCTTTAGTAATTCGATCTGCGATCGCCTGTATCGAGCAAATCATCAGCATGAAGCGGCGCCGGATTGCACTCGATATGTGGAAGAAAACCGATGCTGCTATAGAATATTACCAACAACTGTGCGCCGAACAAGAATGGATAGAGGAACTAGAGCGGCTGCGTCAAGTTAATTTTTACGATTTAACCTCCGTACCTTGGGGCTAATAAGATTTTATAAGACGGGCGCGGTTGAAACCGCGTAAGCGTCAAACACTCACGCGAGGAGTGCGGGTTGAAGACGGGCGCGGTTAAAATCACGTTATTTCCTTCAGTCGGCCCGAAAGCGGACATCGTTTGTATAAACCTGGTTTCAACCGCCGTCCTATCTTTTAGTAATCGCAAAACAGAGTTTCGCGAGTATCTCTACCAGTCACCGGATTAGTACCTTTTGCGACTTTACAGAGCTTTTCGATCATATCGTCTCGCAGCAGTGCCTCAGTAAAATCAGCACCGTCAATGATTGCTCCTTCGAGTCTGGTATTGTAAGCAAAAGCACCCTCAAGGATAGCATTAGTTAAATTTGCTTTCATCATGCGAGCCAAATCCAAAGTCGCACCCGTGAAATTAGCGCCTTCTAAATTTGCCTCTTCCATATTGGCTGCAAAAAAGCTCACGCCCCGCAAATCTGCATTAGTAAAATTGCTGTTGCGAAGATTAGCTTTATTAAAACTGTCGTCAGTCAAAACTTGTCCTGTAAAATCAGCGCCAACTAGGATTTCTTTGTCGTGATCCAAGGCGAAAGCAGGTGCGGGATTGATGCCGATCGCCAAGGCGGCAATTACTGCTAAAATAACAAAACTCAGCAAGAAAGTATAAATATTTTTGCGATGTTGGCGAATTCCAGAATTCATAAGTTAAACCTAATGGGCAGCCGTGACAGTTCAGAATTGAATTCTACCAGAAAGCGCGCGCGGCGCAGCTATCCCGTAGGGAATCGCCCGTTAGAGCCCGCCGGCTCCAACTCTCCCCAATCCCCAAACTCTCGGGATTTGGGTACATTGGGAGAAAACTTAGTCGCCGAGTGGTTGCAGCAGCAAGGCTGGGAAATCCTGCACCGACAGTACCGCTGTCGCTGGGGAGAGATTGACATCATCGCCCTCGCAAAAGATGAAGAAAGCCCAAAAAACCGAGGCATTCCCCATCACCCATTCCCAACATTAGCCTTTGTAGAGGTCAAAACTCGCCGCCGAGGAAATTGGGATAGCGGCGGAATGCTGGCTGTTAGTGCTGCAAAACAAGCCAAACTTTGGCAAACCGCCGAAATTTTTTTAAGCACTCGTCCTGATTTAGCAAATAATTCTTGTCGCTTTGATGTCGCCCTAGTCAGGTGCGAACCTTCACGACCAAACACTAAGCAGATAATACCACCCTTAACGGCAGCGAACTCTCAATCCGCCCTTGCCGGAAATTACCTGCTCACCCTGCAAGAATACATTCGATCGGCTTTCAGCAATTAGAAATGTCAAATTAAAAATTACAGGGTAAAATCAAAAAGCAATGCCACTTGGTAATTTTTAATTGTTAACTTTGCCTTACTGTCGCCCATTTCTATCTTCATCTTTAACTGACGTGGAAAAAGCCTTAAATCCTCTCCCCGAATCCCCGAATCCCCATCGGAGCCTGTGTCATAACAGGCAATTTATATGCTCCGCAGTCTAGGCGAGAGTTTCTGGGCAGTATCCCAGACCCTTGACAAATTGCTGGCGAAACGCTTCAATTTCCTTGCGATCGGGGCTGCCGTGACAAACCACGGCCACCTGGTAGCGGCGCATCACGCTCAGCGGGGACTGTCCCGTTTCCAAGCTCCAGAGTGCCATTTGCAAACGAATTTCAGGATCGTAAGGAATCCCGAGTTCGTTCATAAAAGCCCGAAAATCCCCGTGCATTTCTGGAGTTAAATATTGGCTCATTTTCACCTTCACCACCCAGCCGTCAATTTGGTGAATAACAGTGATAAATTGCAAGGGAAGATGATGAGCCGTGCGCAGGTAATCCACGACTCTCAGAGTAAGGCTAGTATTGGCGATGTAGTAGAGGTATTCCATAACGATCCTTCGAGCAAAGCTGATGCTACACCTCTATCGTCGCGGGCTAGACCGGCCACCACAAGGGGAAAAGCACCCGACTTGGGATGGGGGTTTTTACCCAATTTGTTACCCAGTTGACAGATTTTTGACAGGAATTCACCCGATGACAGAGATAGACTGGTCTTTGGACGGTTATGACTACGAACTTTCGCCCGATCGCATTGCCCAAAATCCCGCAGTGCCGAGGGACAGTTCTCGCTTGCTGGTTGTAGATTCTGCCAGCAGCCACCAACACCGGATTTTCCGGGATTTGCCGGATTTGCTCGAACCTGGAGACTTGCTGGTACTGAACAACACCCGCGTTCTGCCAGCGAGGCTATACGGACACAAACCCAACGGCCCGGCTGTGGAGATATTGTTGATGGAAGAACGGCAGCACAACTGCTGGCTGGCTTTGGTTAAACCGGGGAAACGCTTAAAGTTGGGAGCAAAAATTGAGTTTGAGCCACACTGTGATGACTCCGCAGCAGCAGGCCCTTGCTGTTGCCTTCCCCAGGCGCAGGTACTCGATCGGCGATTGACTGCGACAGTTATAGATAGAGACGAGGCAACAGGGGGACGGCTGTTAGAGTTTGACATCCCCACAGATGCGACTCTGGCGAAGTTTTTGGATGAATACGGCCACGTACCGCTGCCGCCCTACATCGAAAATTCCCAAGCAGCAGCGGAACAGTACCAGACTGTTTATGCCGAAAAACCAGGGGCGGTAGCTGCCCCGACAGCCGGCTTGCACTTCACCGAAGAATTGTTCAGCCGCTTGGAAGAGCGGGGAATCGAAAAAACTTTTGTTACCCTCCACGTCGGAGTCGGGACGTTTCGCCCGGTGGAGGTAGCAGACGTGACGGCTCACCAAATGCACAACGAATGGGTGGAAGTACCCCCCGCTACCGTCGAGAAAATCCGCTCCACTCAAGCCCGAGGCGGGCGGATCTTTGCTGTGGGTACGACAGCAGTGCGAGCTTTAGAGGGAGCCGCAGCCGCGAGCGGCGATTTTTCCTTGCAGCCTTTTTGCGGCCAGACAAATTTGTTTATTTATCCCGGTTACAAGTGGCGGGTTGTAGAGGGGATGATTACCAATTTTCACTTGCCGCGCTCTACTTTGATGATGATGTTAAGCGCGATGGTTGGAAGGCCTCGGCTGTTGGATTTGTACCGATCGGCGATCGAGCACCAGTACCGATTTTATTCCTTTGGCGATGCCATGCTCATTTTACCTGCGGCAAAAAGAGATTGACTCATATCGCGATCGCGCCGACGGTTAGGACGTTCTCGCTTTGCACAAACCAAGGGTTTTATTGCGAATTGCTGCTTGCTTCTGCTATATCTGGCACCATTCTCAACCTTTCCTTTACGGGCGGCCCGTTCGTGGCCACCCCACCATCAACTTTAGGTGTTGTGGGACAGCCAGGAAAGCCTCTTAACCGAGAATGGTGCAAAATATCAGAAATGCCAATTTTTAATTTTTAATCGCTTTATTCTTCCTCCTCTTCTTCATTGCCGGGATACACGAAGCTGTTGGAACGCCCAGTCAGAACTGATTTGCCCAGGGACAGAGCTTTCTGAGCTGCCACTACAGCTTTGCGCTTCCATGTGGCCTTGCGCATATTCTTTCTGGATTTGGAGGTTTTCTTCTTAGGGACTGCCATGACGCTAAATACTTTCGGATTGTACAGACAAACAAACATTCTAGCCGATTTTGCCTCGCTGGCTTCTTCGACAAACGGCAACAAGCGATCGGCAAGCAATATCAAGTAGTAGGGTGCGTCAGCGATTAACTTCTCCAACAACACGCCGGCATCCCGTAGCTGAGGCACCCGCTGCAGTTAAATCCTCGCGCGGGTGCCTCAGCCATTAGCTTCTCCAACAACACGCCGGCATCCCGTAGCTGACGCACCCGCTGCAGTTAAATCAGGCTTGCTCGACTCTGGGACAACATCGATCGTCGGTATTCGTCAGAAGGCATTCCTCAGAAAAAGATTCTCCCCCGATCCCCATCAGACCCTCTCTGCCGCTTAGAGTTCGTGAAAGTGGTACATCACGACGCCAGTAACTGGGTCGTTCTCGATGCTGACATAACCCGTTTTGAGCATTGCCGTGAAAGCCTCTTCCACTTCCACAAAAGTAGCCCCGGTTGCCATCACCCCTTGGGTGACAGATAATCTTCCGTTCTTGGTATAAGCTGCCTTCAAGAGTTTAATCCCTAACTGATCGGGAGTTTGTTTGGGGTATGTCGAGGCGATCGCCCCGCTGGTGGAATATAGCGGTATACCTTCGCGAGACACGCCGAGTTTGCCCCTGAGACTGGCATTGTGTTCGTCCACCATGTTCGGCAGCAGCAGCAAGTCAAACAATTGCCCGAACCCAAACAACCCAAAGGTACACAGCCACAGCAAACCCGTGCCAATCTTGCCGTTGTAGAGGCGGTGGAGTCCGAATGGGCCGAAAAAACAAGCGGCCCATAAAAGGTAACTAACACCCAAATTGCTCATTTTCTGACCGTCCTGCCTGGTTATTCTAACTATTGCACTCCCTCAATATATATTTTGTACTTTCTCTTTGGTGTTTAAACAGCTTGACACCAGCATATATTTGTGCATCATCTGAAGGAAGAGAGAAGACAAAAATTGAAATTCTCCCTCGCACACTCTCCCCCACTCCCCCTCGGACACTCGGACACTCGGACATGAGTAATTCTGCGTAGCAATTCTTAACGCCAGCGACATATTTCCGGGGTCGAGAGCTTGGTAAACTGGAGGGCGTGGAAATTACAGCAGCTTTGACCTGAATTCCACAGGGAGCGTCAAAGTGCGCGCGCCGCCAGCGCTGGCCGGACATACAGGGGCGATCGATCGCCCGCAGTACCCGACACCTGAACCGATCAAGTAGTTGTTATAAGCAAAAATCCAATAAACATATGGTAGATTCCCTCAAAAAACCCACTTTTGAAGAACTGCGGCCGGGAGTGAAAGCCCCAGCCAAAGAAACTATTCTCACGCCGAGATTTTACACAACAGACTTTGACGAGATGGCCAAAATGGACATCTCGATCAACGAAGCCGAACTAGAAGCAATTATCCAAGAGTTCCGCGTTGACTACAACAAAAACCACTTCGTGCGGGATGAGGAGTTCGCTCAATCTTGGGATCACATTGACGGCGAAAAGCGCCAGTTGTTCATTGAGTTTCTAGAACGTTCATGCACCGCTGAGTTTTCTGGCTTCTTGCTTTACAAAGAATTGGGACGCAGGCTCAAGGACAAAAATCCAGTGCTGGCCGAAGGTTTCAACCTGATGTCGCGCGACGAAGCGCGGCACGCCGGATTCCTCAACAAAGCTCTCTCGGACTTTAATTTGTCCCTAGATTTGGGTTTCTTGACAAAGAGCCGCAGCTACACATTCTTTAAGCCGAAGTTTATTTTCTACGCTACATACTTATCCGAAAAGATCGGTTATTGGCGCTACATCACGATTTACCAGCACTTAAAAGCGCATCCTGAAGACCAGATTTATCCGATTTTCCGATTCTTTGAAAATTGGTGTCAGGATGAAAACCGCCACGGAGATTTCTTCGATGCGGTGATGAGAGCTCAGCCTCAGATGTTGAATGATTGGCGCGCTAAACTTTGGTGCCGTTTCTTCTTGCTCTCGGTGTTCGCGACGATGTATCTCAATGATATCCAGCGGGCGGGTTTTTATCGATCGCTCGGACTCGATGCTCGCGAATACGACATTGAAGTGATTAAAAAGACCAACGAAACCGCAGGCCGCGTATTCCCCGTCATGCTCGACGTGAACAATCCCGAGTTTTACGAGCGGCTGGATGTTTGCCTCAAGAACAATCAGAAGTTGACCGCAATTGTTGCTTCTAATACTCCGAAATTCTTGCAGTTATTCCAAAAATTGCCTCTGTATTTGTCGAACGGTTGGCAGTTGGTGAAACTGTACTTCATGAAGACAATCGAGTCGCCTTCTGTTGAAGGTGCAGTCCGTTAAGTTTTGATTTTTCATCCTCTGTTACGGCGGTTCTGCAGCAAGCAGAGCCGCTTTTTTGGTATGATGTTAGGTCAGTTTTCGTGAAAGGGCGATCGGGTTTCAAATTTTTTTGAGGAACTTTATGAAGAAGAAGTTAATTGTGAGATGAAAAGTGAGTAATACGAACACGGGAAGACGCAACTCTTTTGCAGACTACAAAGCAGATGGACACAACTGGATAACCTTGACTCTCGGAGAATACTATCCCGATATATTGCAGGAGGCTTGCCAACTTTACGAACCAGTTTTAGTAATGTTTGGGCAATTACTCAGGACTTCTGAATCCTCTGTGCGTCTATTTATACAGATTTCAGATGTTCCCAGCACATGGATGCGAGTTCAACTTTTTAGGGTGTTTCGCAAGTATGTCAGCCCTGAACTCCCAGTGGAAATGCTCAGAAGGAAAAAAAAGGTAACAGAAATTTGCAATCAGTTCGGATCGCGTTTTAGGTCGGTTCAAGAAGTTCAAGCTGCTTATATGACTCGTCCAATTCCCGATGAGGCAATGTCGGCTCTATTGTGGGAATACAAAAGTCGCGGCAAGAAGGGATACGACTTAACTGAAAGATTTTTCTCCTTATTTCGCTTACACTTTCCCTACTTGGCAATCAGAGGGCCAGAGCGAGCAGGAAAAGATATCATGATGGGAAATGTCTTCGCCAACTATCCGAACCCGAAACGTCCTGTTGATTTTGTGATTTACGATATTAATGAAAATGACTTGCTGGCAATAGGATTGGCAAGATATGATTCAGATAGAGGCGGTGCACAAGAAGACGATCGAACAGGTGGTTATCGTAGCTGCGCTGATGAAATCCTCAGTTATACACACAATCATAACTTAAGAACCAAAGTAATTTTTCTGAATGATGGGCCCGGTCTTTTACTCGGCTCGATGTGGGATGACTACGCCAATATTGAAAATAGCTGGCAAGATAAGATTATGGTATTGACACTGCGGATGGTTCCCGATCGCATTACAGTGGAATGGCTGCGTTCTTGAAAATAGGAGTGACAATGGCTACTGGTATTTCAAAAAAACAATCGCAGAGTCAAGCTGCATCAAATTTTAGTGAAAGCCAACTAAACAATAGCTTGGATGCGTGCTTTTCCTATCCAGGCAAAGTGCCTGCAAGTGAAGTTTTAGACACCGATCGAGCTGAATGTGTAAAATTGTGGCCTAGCAATGAACAGCCAAGTATGGCCAATGAAAACCGTCTTTACTATGGTGATAATTTACCAATTTTAGCATCTTTACTTAAAGATAGTTCAGTAAAAGGTAAAGTAAGATTAATTTATATAGATCCGCCTTTTGCAACTAAAAGTGTGTTTCAGTCGCGTTCTCAGAATGATGCTTATTCAGACTTATTAGCAGGCAACAATTATATTGAATTTATTCGTCAAAGGTTGATAGTTCTCAGAGAATTATTAGCGGAAGATGGTTCGATATACGTCCACCTTGATGAAAATATGGCATTTTATATCAAGGTAATTATGGATGAGATTTTTGGCGCGCGCAATTTCAGAAATTGGATTACTAGAAAAAAATGTAACCCCAAAAACTACACAAAAAAGACTTACGGGAATGTTTCGGATTTTATACTATTTTATACGAAATCAGATACTTATGTCTGGCATCGTCCTGTTGAAGAATGGACTGAGCCGCGCGCCAATAAAGAATATGAATACATTGAAAAAGAAACTGGGCGGCAATATAAAAAGGTTCCGATTCATGCGCCGGGAGTGCGAAATGGCGAAACTGGAAAGTCTTGGCGAGGGATGAATCCGCCACCGGGAAAGCATTGGCAGTTTCCACCTAAAACACTAGATGAAATGGATGCTAGAGGGGAAATATATTGGTCAAAAACTGGCAATCCCCGCCGCAAGATATATTTGGACAGCAGTCAAGGAATTCCAGTACAAGATATTTGGCTTGAATTTCGCGATGCTCACAATCAGAATATTAAGATTACAGGTTATCCAACCGAAAAAAATCCCGATCTACTTGCTAGAATTATTCGAGGATCGTCAAATCCTGATGATTTAGTTCTCGATTGCTTTGCTGGTTCTGGTACAACTTTGAGTGTTGCTTCGGAGTTGGGAAGGAGATGGATGGGAATTGATAATAGTTCGGAGGCGATCGCCACTACTTTGCGCCGTTTTGCTAAGGGCTGCGAACGGATGGGCGATTTTGTCAGCCAGCAAACATCCCCACACCAGAATCCATCGGATGACGAGTCTCGCCAGTTATCGCTTTTTAACTTAGAGGAATCTAGATTTCAAGCTGAGTCTCCCTCAGAAAAAAGCGAGACGATTAATAACTTTGCTCTTTATGCAACTGATTCGTTTGCTGGGGAACTAGAAGATATTGTGAGACAATGGATAGAATGGCAGTAGGATCATACAGTGGCTCAACTCAGTATTTTTAAATTAGCGATCGCCCTCTAATCTAGCATCTACTATTTTCTGCTGTTTTATGAAACTCAACAAACAACAATTAAACAAATCGACTTCTATTTTCGCTCTAGGAATGCTCGCTGTTTTCCTCGTCTCCTTAACTCTGCGATTTTGGGAACTGGAGCGATTTAACACTTTAGTATTTGACGAGGTTTATTACGCGAAGTTTGCCAACGATTATCTCACCAAAACTCCTTTTTTCAACGCTCACCCGCCTCTGAGTCAATACATAATTGCGATCGGAATTGCGATCGGCACTCACCTCCCCTTCGGCAAAACAGCCGTCAACAGTCTGGCGGGTTCCCTGCTTTCCCCTTGGGATTACCGCTGGCTGAATGCCCTCACGGGTTCGTTTATTCCCCTAGTTGTCGGAGCCTTAGCTTATCAGCTAGTTCGCCGCCGCACCTTTGCTTTTCTGGCTGCTTTATTTATCGCCTGTGACGGTTTATTTTTAGTTGAATCTCGCTACGCGCTCAACAACATTTATCTAGTTTTGTTGGGAATATTAGGACAGTTATTTATTCTGAAATCCGTAGAAGCAGAAGGCAAAAAGCGGTGGCTTTGGCTGGTGCTAGCCGGGATAGGTTTCGGCGCTTCTGCTGCTATCAAATGGAACGGATTGTGGTTTATTTTCGGTACTTATCTCATTTTAATCTGCGCTTGGGCAGTTCGTTTTATCCAGGGAAACCAAAGAGATGAAGAACAGAGTGCCGAGGTAAATTCGGCTCTCCTTCCGCCCGAAAGTCCCGTACAAAAACTGACTCAACTCAATTTTATGGAAGTAATTTTGAGTCTAGCTGTAATTCCTGTTTTAGTTTACAGCATCTCCTGGATTCCTCACCTGCATCTCAATCCAACTCCCAACTTTTGGCAGATGCAAACGGAAATTTTGACTTATCACCAGCGGATTAAAAGCGGGCCTGACGTGCATCCTTACTGTTCCGCGTGGTACGGTTGGCCTTTGATGCTCCGCCCGATAGTTTATTTCTACAAAAAAGCTAGCAGCAATGCACAATCCGATCCGGTTTTGCCGCCTTTACCCAGCGGTGTTAACCCGGTAATTTTTGACGTTCACGCGATGGGAAATCCTTTTCTTTGGTGGCTGTCAACTTTAGCTTTACTGCTAGTAATAGGAGTTTTGGTTCACCGGATTTTGGTGTGGATGGAAACGCGCAGCGAGGCTTCTGTGGATGCGATCGAACAGCAGCGGCCGATTTTGTTTCCGCCGACGGCCCAAATGTGGCTGGGACTGTATTTAATAGTTAACTGGGCCGCTAATTTGTTGCCTTGGGTGAAGGTGACTCGCTGCGTATTTTTGTATCATTATATGGGCTGTTCTGTGTTTGCAGCCTTAGCCCTTGCTTGGTGGACAGACAGGTGGCTGCACAGTCCACAAACTCGCCTCCGAGGGATGGGAGTAACAATTATTTTTCTGGTTTTGGGTGCTTTTATTTTCTGGATGCCTATCTATTTGGGACTGCCTTTGTCGGAAATGGAATGGACAATTAGGATGTGGCTGAAGTCTTGGCGTTAAGTTAGAATATACAAAAATTGTGCAGGAGCTAGAAAGCCGGTTTCTTTGTGTAAACTGGACTTACGCATCAAGCTAAAGAAACCGGGTTTTTACCAATCTGCGGGTTGAAGGAAGGATTTTCGTAAAAAACCCGGTTTCTTACCGCCCGCGTGTAAGTCCTAATAGAAATGTTATGTCTCAAAACTTGCCAAAAACCTCAGCGGAAATGGAAGCGATCGCCCGCGCACCAAACCTTGTCGAAATCAACAAAGAAATCCGCGACTTGATTATAGATTATGCCATTGGCGCAGCAATTCTGGGACTCAACCCGCTGCCGGGAACTATGACGGTGACGCTGCTGGCGGCGAGCGTGTTGCTGTTAAAAATGATGCGGGATATTGGGGCAAAATGGGGATATCCAAAAGGTCAAGATGCGCTGGCGATCGGAGGCAATCTGTTCGGGGGTTTGGGTTCTTTTTGGGTAGCGTTTATGGCTTGGATATCGATGTATGGTTTGGGTTTGTTTGTGCCGTTTGTGGGCGGTTTTGCGGTGGCATCGTCGCTGTTTGCGCTGACTTGGAGGGTGGGACAGGCGACGCACCTTTATTATGCTAGCGGCCGTCAAATGGATGCAGCGGAACTCAAGCAAGTGTTCAATGATTCTCAACCGGAAGGTGAGGCATTGTTTAAGGCGAATATTGGGGCGATCGCCTATCCCGAGCAAGTAGCAGGAAATCCGATTAAATCCCTGAACGATGACTTGATAAATGGTAAGATAACTCAAGAGGAATTTGAGGATAAAATTAAAGAAATTTTGCGTTAAAACCTGTCACTCAAATAAAACTATGAAATTCACCGTCGATGTAGAAAACAACCCCGCAGGTTGGCCGGATCACACTCAGCTACCAGAATCAGACGGTACTTTTGTGAAAAAGTTTCAAGAACATCCCCAAAGCATTTTGTTAACGGATTCCATTACTCCGGTTCTCCAAACTATTCATCCAGATGCTGATTACTGTATTGGTCAAGATAGCGGCATTTATTGGCGATTGACAGACCCGCTAGAGCGTGGTGCGGAAGCACCGGACTGGTTTTACGTTCCCAATGTCCCGCCAACATTTGACGGTCAAGTGCGTCGTTCTTATGTGATGTGGCAAGAGTTTATAGCACCGTTAGTTGTGTTAGAATTTGTGTCGGCAAATGGTGCCGAAGAACGGGATAGAACGCCGGGATCATCTCAATTTTGCTCAGCTAACTAAATCCGCCATATCGATTTTAGATTGAAGAATTGTTGGATTGAAGAATTGTTGGATTGTTAGATTGAGGGATTGGGGGATTGGGTGCCAAGCATCAGCACAAGCGTGAGTATTTCCCGGTACACTCTGCGTTCATTAAAAAATGCTTTTTGCAACCCTGAGATGCTCCCTTGCCCTTCAACAAAGAATGCTGGCAATGGTGGGGTCAGCCGTTTGGCAAGTAAAACCCCTAAGAATTGATACTTGTAATTAATCGCAATTCTGAGCAAACTACAAGTCCCTGAGCAAGAACCAACCGTGCGCTTTACGGTTGATATGTCTGAATCACTGCACCGTAAATTGTCGATATTAGCCGTGAGGACTGGGCGCAAAAAGGTTGATATTGTTCGGCTTTTGCTCGAAGACTCGCTCAAGGATGTGGAGGTGTAATGCGATTAATCGGTTCCTGTGTTAAAATTAAATGTCGCTATCGGTACTGTGTCATGTCCCGAATTGCCACTCTAATAGTTTTTTCTGTTTTGTCGCTCCCCCTACCAGTTTTGGCCGCTTACCCCGACCGCGAAACGAATGAATTTGTCCAGCGAAGGTATAACTTGTTTCTGCAAGCCACCAGAGAAGGTTGCACTTGGTATGCCAATCCAAAAAGCGCACGAATGTATAGCGATAAAAGCGCACCATTGAATAGCTATGGCAAGCGTTCTGTGAGTGTTTCAGTGAGTGTCTTGCAGGTCAGGGGGGAAGGTGGGGGGACGGCGTGTAACGGCGTTTTCGAGTTCTTGGCCGTTACCGCCGAGTGTGAGTCGGGATACATTTCTTGGAGCCGACACATTGGGTCTATTCCTTCATGGGAGGTTTTCCGCGATAATCACAAACCCCAAACCGCCAGCAAAATCTGCTCTCTAATTCACCCAGAAGGCGAGTGAACCGAGCGTCCCCCTTCCCTTATACCGAATTTTTTGTGTACACCTATGGACTGCGTGCCAGAAATGATACGTCAAGTGCAGGTAGAAGTAACTTTTTCCGATGGGACAAAATTGGTCACGATTCATAATCTAATTTGTTAAAAAGAGGGCATGATGAAGAAACAAATCACCCGCCTTTGTTGCGAACTGGTCAACAGGAAACTAAACCTGGCAAATTCTGGATTTATGAAAATGTCATCCGTCCGGAATTTTACGGAATTTATGAAGTGACTAAGGCGAGTGTAGAAGTTTACCATTTAGTAGGCCGTAGCTATCATTTAGTCCCGGCAAACGATCGCGGTCATTATCCAATTCCACCGTTAGGAGTAGAATTGGGAATTTGGCAGGGAAGGTATCAAAATGTTGAGTTACCTTGGCTGCGTTGGTGGGATAGTGAAGGGAATTTGCTGTTAACGGGCTTTGAAAGAGTTGAGGAAGAACAACAAATAGCTGAACAGGAACGGCAAAGGGCTGAACAGGAAAGGCAAAGGGCTGAACAGGAACGCCAAAGAGCCGATCGCGCTCAAGAAGAATTAGAGCAATTGCGCGCTCAGTTGCGATCGGCTGGAATTGAGCCCCAATTGTGAGGAAAGCTTTGTTGGGAGGGGACTGTATTGGGAAAGCAGAAATAAAGGACGAGGTGAGAAACCGGGTTTTTTACGACAATCCCCCGTTGCAGCCAGCAGATTAGGTGAAAAACCTGCTGGTTGAGCCCAGTCGAAATCCGGTTTCTTTAGTATTGATATTTAGAGTTAGTTTATGACCAAGTATATTGCAGCAAAAATTACCCGCAGACAACTGTTGCTCGGAGGATTGGCAGCCGCGTCAGCAGCTACGGCAATACCTGAATATTTGCGCCGGAAAGCTGATAGCGATCGCCAGAAACAAGTTTTAGCTTTACTCGACGAAAGAGACGCCGATAAGATTTTCCTAAAAACCTTAGAAGCCGATGCCAAAAAAATCAATCAAGCGCGGCAAATTCAAGCTTCTGTCAAGCTATCTCCGCCACCAATTCCCTACAATCGCGAGATTTCTAAACTGTTGATTCTGTGCAGCAAATTGGCAACGCAGCAGTACCTCAAAGGCAAAGTAGAGCCTAAATATGACGGTAACATCAAATCGCTGCCTGCTTACACGGCTAAGTTCAAAGACTATACTCTAGTTGCTGCTATCAAAGGAGAAGAAGCTAATGTTTCAGAAGAAATCGAGGTAGATATTCCGCAGCCGACGGCTTCCCCCAATAGTGCAACAGATCCGATCGGCGACAATGTAGGTACTGCTAAAAAAGCAATTGTAAATACAGCTAAGGAAGTAGTGAAAATAAACCGCAAAATTCCGGTTTATTTTGGTTTTGTCCTCAGTTCAAAAAAACACAATATCATCGTCTTTCGCGGCACCCAAAGAACCATCGAATGGGTACTCAATATCAATGCTGTTTATGCTACCAAAGAAAGTAAGGTTTTCAGTAAGTCCTACGGTACAATTCATCCCGGTTTCTCAACCATCTACAGCAATATTGCCGCTCAAACACTGGAAATTGCCAAAAAGCTAAATCCGTCGGTTCCTTGCTACTTATCGGGCCACAGTTTGGGTGCTGCGATCGCTACTTTGGCTGCGATCGACATTGCGGTGAGTATTCCTCGGTTGAAAAAGCAGGTGCAGTTGTATACTTATGCCAGTCCGAGGGTGGGCGATCCGCTGTTTGCTAGGGAGCACAACCGATCGATACCCAACAGCTATCGAGTGGTAAATTTGGCGGATGCTATTACGCTGGTGCCTTTTACGGTATTCTTTAAGACTGAATACGTGCACGTCGGTGAGGAGTGGGCTTTTTTGGCGCAAAATGGGGATGTGATGCCGAATCATGTGGTGGATACTTACAAAAGTGCGATCGACAAACAAGTCGAAACCAACAAACCCCGAAAATCCCCAACTTCCGGGTTAAAATAAGTTTGTAGCTAATAGCGAATAGCCCGGGCGAATAGAATTCGCACGCCAAACAAACGAAGTCCGCAGCTCGACATTATATTCTAGATCCTGTCTCCTCGAACAACCCTAAGAAGATTGGTTTGTAGTGAGGACTTTAGTCCTTCTTTCTGCGGACTAAAGTCCTCACTACGAACCTTTAGAGATTGCGTCCCCAGCGTTGCGGAGGGAATTCCCCGGACATAATATTACATTAAATTAGCTTTTATTGATACCCTTTATTTGTGAAACAATGCGCGATAAACTGGTTCCCCGCGTTTGAGAGTAGCAATTTCTCTTTCAGTAGCAACAGGTAGAGGATTTTCTGCTAGCCAATTATCCCCATTTTGGCGTTTAAAACTAGGATTAGATGAAAAGCGATCGCACATTTCGCTTTCTACTTCCTCAATATCAGATTGAATAAACACTTCGCCCCCAATTGCCAGATAAGTCGCCAACTCGCCGACTAATTCCTGCTGTACCACCCGCCGCTTGTGGTGCTTTTTCTTGAACCACGGATCGGGAAATTGAATGCTAACCCGCTGCAAAGTACCAGCGGGAAGAGTTTCTAAAATAGGCTTTAGGGAACTATTCGCGTTGCAAAACAAATAGTGGAGATTTGTCAAGCCTTTTTCATCGCGCCAAAGATTCGCCTCCTCTACAAGAGGTTCCCGAATTTCTAATCCGAGAAAATTCCAATCAGTTTGGATTTGCGCCATGTGCCACAAAAACCTTCCTCTGCCGCAGCCGATATCTAAATGCAGCGGCAAATTTAAGTCGCTATATATTTTCGTCCACTCCGGGGGGCTGGCGGATGCTTGATATCTAATTGATAGGGGATTTACGTGTTCCCGCACTCTTACTCTTGCCAATTTTGCTGTCTCCTGAATGTAATTTTTAACGGCTGATGAAGGCACGCATTCCTGGACGCACTCATACCAAAGAAACCGGGTTTTTTACCCTTACTGCGGGTGAGTGCGAAGGATTTTCGTAAACAACCCGGTTTCTGGCTGCCCCGGAGTGAGTCCTCGCAGATTAACGCGGATTAACGCAGATTAATTTAGAAATGAAAAATCGCAGTGTTATGATTTTTCATTTCTAATTATTGTATCAAGCTTCTGGTTCAATGCCTGCTGCTCTTAATTGTGCGGATAGTCGATCGGCTCGCTGCCTTTCCCTTTCCACCATCTCCGCTCCCCACAATAACATTTGTCCGCTTTCATCCCACCAGCGCAACCAGTAGCCGGTTCTTTCAGCTTTTGTTCCCTGCCAAACGCCTAAAAATAACCCAACTCCTTCAATCCAATAACGATTGTTTGCATCCGGCTGCTGTGCTTCATATCTTCCTGATGAATTCAACCGATAAACTTCTAGCAATCCTGCCGCCGGCTCAAAAATACCATAGATTGGTACTCGCAGTATTTGCTCGTAAAAAAACCATTTTCCTGGGGTAAAAGTTGGTTTACTTGAATATTCGTCGTACTGATTAGCTGATAAAAACTCCAGCGCGATATCCGGGATTTCTCCTTCTAAGTTTGGGGTGTAACTGCGGCGAATTTCGGGGGCAGCAAGCGGTTGTACGTTGCGGGCATAAAACCAATCTGGCGCTTTAATAACTAGCTTGCCATTTAATGTAGCGCACACACCCATATTTGAGGCAACTAAGATTCCCTGTAACATTAGTCCCGCGATTTCTAGGATTTCGCGCAAGGCTGCTGCGAGCAGGGGTTGGTCGATATTTTCCACTGGTTCTTCGTCTAATATGAAATCGTCTGGCAATTTTTCCCAGGTAATTTTTATGTCGGCTGTACTTACTGTCACGGTATTTTACCTCTTAGCAAAAAATAGATTCAGCATCCCTGCCATCAAAACTGCGCTGTTTCAGGTCAACTGTCAACCCTTCGACTTCGCGAGCGCGCAAGCTGTCAACTGTTTACTGCCAACTGTCAACTGTCACAGGTCAACTGTCACAGGTCAACTATCAACTGTTTACTGTTTACTGAGACTGCTGGAGTGCGGTTTGCAATACTTCCTTATGAAAGAGCGATCGCCCTACAATAAATTTTATCCTTTCCGGCGATAGTGCGTCGCCGTTGGCATAGTGATCCATCCAGGTTTTGCTGATTAAATACGGATCTTCGGGCAATTCTGATAATAAGTATCCCGGCATTTCTAACTCATCCATTAATTGGCTGACTTTGGGATCGTAGCTGAGGGCAAAACAGCGGCATTCTTCGGATGCTGCCATAATTAAACTGTGGTAGCGCATCCCGATCGCCATTTCGACTCCCCGGAACACTCCTTTCAACTTCCTCGGATCGTCTAAACTGAGGATGCGGCTCCTTTTCGGCAGCGCTTCGTGCAAATGTTTGGCAATTTCTAAGTCGTGAGATGCTTGAAAAGGCAGCAGTAAAATCAAGGTGCGAGTGGCTTTTTGAAAGTCAACTAAAGCTTGAGTTAAGATTGACAAACGGGCGGGTGTTAGTGTAGGATGCGATCGCAAACAAACCGCAACTCGGGGCGCCGGCAAGTCCCACAAACCCGACACGGGCGAATTTTCTAAAGCCCACACGGGATCGGGCGCTAAAGTAAAGGGAATTTGCCAATCTGCAAGTAGGGTAGCTGAGCCTTTATCCCGCACGCTGACGGCGGTGCATCCAGCAAAACAGCGCTGAGATAATTTGCGAGTCATTTCCCGCTTCAAAGGCCCAATTCCCTGGGCCCAAGCAACAGTTTTCAAGCCCATCCGCTGCGCTAATCCCATCAAACCGCCATAATAGAAAGGGCTCGCAAGGCTGGTAGCGTCTTGGATTAAGCTGCCGCCTCCCCAGATTAGCGCGTCACAGGTGCGGAGTGTATCGAGGACTTGAAACGCATTCATGCGATCGCGCGCTGCTACTCCGTACCGCTGATTTGTCTCGACAGGATTGCCAGAAAGGACGATCGGCGTCACGCCATCTGGTAACATTTGCAGTAGCGAAGCCAACAGCGCCTCGTCGCCGCCGTTGCCTTTACCGTAATAGCCGCACAAAATTGCTCGCATTTCTACTCTTTGTTGGGAATCGAATATAACTATTACAATACCTAATTATTGTTACCAAAAGATTCTTTTGAAAACAACAAAATATCACAACCGCCCGATCGCTCTTGACACAAATAACTTCATGAATAGAACCGCAAACCTGCTAGCATAAACGGTGTAAGTGTCAACCCTTCTCCCTTGCTCTTCGGGCAAGCTGTCAAATCACGAAGTTCGCTCTTCGGGGACGCTCTAATTTCAGTTGACAGTTGACAGTTGACAGTTGACCTGTGACGAAAGGAGGGCGACCTCTACCTGGAAGTCCGAGGATTGGAGTAATGAATAGTCGGATTTTAATTTCTCCCTACAAGGCTTGGGGCTTTAAACCAATTCTTTCTGGTAACGGTGAACTGTAAACTGCTAACTGTCAACTGTCAACTGTCAACTGTCAACTGCCACACATCTTCTTTCAGAATACAAAAAATGCACGCTTTGTCAATTCCCACCTGGATTATTCACGTCTCTAGCGTCGTCGAGTGGATTGCAGCCATCTGGTTAATTTGGACTTACGGCGAAGTCACTCAAAACCGAGCTTGGTGGGCCCTTTCCGCCGGAATGCTGCCCGCCCTCGTCAGCGCTATGTGCGCCTGTACGTGGCACTATTTTGACAACTCCCCAGCCCTAGAATGGATTGTTACCCTGCAAGCGGCGATGACTGTCATAGGCAATTTTACTCTGTGGGCGGCGGCTTGGTGGATTTGGCGATCGGCTCAACCAGCAGAGAAAATTAAAGATTAAAAAATGGAGAAATTAATTGAAAAATAGCACTCTTTTGGCAACATTTACGGCAAGTTCACTTTTGTTAGCTCCCGGATTTCTTCTCCCCAGCCAAGCCAGCAACAACCGAGTGCAAATCGCCCAACAGCCTAACTGCAAAAGTCCTCAAACTACGCTTGACATGAATATGTGTTCTAGTCAAGAGTTTAAAGCAGCAGACACAAAGCTCAATCAATTATATCAGCAACTTCTGCCAAAACTCAACAGCAAACAGCAGCAAAGATTGACGGCTGCACAGCGTAGTTGGGTCAAGTTTCGCGATGAAACTTGTGATTATGAAGCAGGGAAGTTTGAAGGCGGTACTTTGGCTGCTCCTACCTACGGTTATTGCAGAGCCAGAGTGACGCAACAGCGCGTTAAAGATTTGGAAGATTATTTGAAACAAGCAAGTTTGTAAAAGCGCGATCGATATTTAGGGAGGTGCGCGCGGTGCACTCTAGGATATGCAAAGATATTTTTTTGGCACTTACCTACTTACCCAGAGAATTCGCAGCAATTAAATTAGTTTCAATCAACAATCGATCGAGACTATCAACCAGTCCATCAAGACACTCTAAAATTTGGCGATCGCCCGCAGGTAAAGAAATACAATGAGTTAGACTGCAAATCAGGCTCTCCAAACGCTCGGGCAAGTTGGAACACAAACTTGTTGCCCTTTCTACAAGACGTTTTTCGCCCGGATGGGGGATCGAGTTAACCGCAAAAACAATATCAAAATAACTGCCTAAAAAAGCGGCGGTGCGGTGGATAATACTTACTGAATCGCGGCGGGAGACAGCCGATTCTAGCTGGTGGCGGAATGAAGAAATATTGCGGCGCAAAATCGGATAATTTTTGGCAATTATAGCTTGGCGGAGTTTTTCTGGGTAAGGGCGATCGGCATTTGCTTGCAATTGCTGAAACCAACCGTCTCTGTCATACAATGATACTGAGGTGAGAACGTTCCACCAAAAACAGGTTGAATAACCTACTGATGCTTGATGTTTGACCAGGACGCGATCGATCTCTGCTTCGATCCATTCCGGGCTGCGGTACATAATATCTACACCGCATCCCGTGTTAATATCTATCCATTCGTCCCCGGGTTCCCAAAATTGATTGTTGATTTCGATGCGATCGCCCCATTGTCTCGCAATCCTCTCCCGTATGTCAACAGAAATTTCCTCTTCAACATATACGTAAACATCAAAATCAGACGACTCATCCGCAAGTATAGTTGTTCGAGAACCTGCTAAAGCGACGGCTACAACTTGAGGCAAACTGCCAAACCGATCGCCAATAGTTTGAGCCAGCGGGGGAATTTCTTCGAGAGCGAGTTGATAATTGTGCAGCATTTAATTACCTGGTTTGGAGACAAAAAAAGCAACAGCAAATTCTTCACTTTAGCACTCAATAGTTTAACGCATAACTTTTAAGTTGTAACTCAAAATTGAGAATTTTTAACAAATCCGGCGCAGGCGAACTGATGCGCGGCAGCATCAGCCCCCCTACCCAAATTAGCCCAAAAGTGATATAAAGCTTTGTTTTTTTATTTTACCTTTTACCGCGCCGATAGTGTAGAATCTAAAATCTAAGAATCTAAAATCTAAAATCCCTATGTCCTTCGTTGGTTTGCACATTCACAGCGATTACAGCCTGCTGGACGGGGCGTCTCAGCTACAGCAGCTCGCAGAACGGGCGGTGGAATTGGGGATGCCCGCGATCGCCCTTACAGACCACGGCGTAATGTACGGGGCGATCGAGCTAATCAAAGTTTGCCGAAATAAAAATATCAAGCCGATTATTGGCAATGAAATGTACGTCGTCAACGGCGACATCGAAGTCAAAGTTCGAGGTAGAAGAAAATACCATCAAGTTGTATTAGCTAAAAATACCCAAGGCTATAAAAACCTCGTCAAACTAACCACAATTTCCCACTTAAAGGGAATGCCAGAAAAAGGTATTTTTGCCCGCCCCTGCATCAACAAAGACCTCCTAAAACAATACTCCGAAGGTCTCATTGTTACCAGCGCTTGTTTGGGCGGCGAAGTTCCCCAAATGATTCTGCAAAACAAACTAGATACTGCCCGCGAACGCGCAAAATGGTATCAAGAAGTATTTGGGGATGACTACTATTTAGAAATTCAAGACCACGGTTCCCAAGAAGACCGGATTGTTAATGTTGAAATCGTCAAAATAGCCCGCGAACTCAACATCAAAATAGTTGCCACCAACGATTCTCACTATATTTCCTGCAACGACGTAGAAGCACACGACGCTTTGCTGTGCATCAACACCAACAAACAGATTGAAGAAGACAAGCGGATGCGCTACAGCGGTACTGAATATCTTAAGTCTGCGGAGGAGATGGCGCAACTGTTTCGAGACCATTTGGACGATGAAACCATCAAAGAGGCGATCGACACCACATTAGAAGTCGCAAATAAAGTAAAATCTTACGACATCATGGGGGAATACCGCATTCCCAACTATCCAATTCCCCCAGAACACACAGCCGATACCTATGTCGAAGAAGAATCCTGGAAAGGACTATTAGAACGCCTCAAATCTAGAACCCGCAATGAAATTCCACCCGTTTACAAAGAACGGCTGGAATACGAACTAAAAATGATTCAGCAGATGGGTTTTTCCACATACTTTCTAGTAGTTTGGGACTACATGAAATATGCCCGGGACAATCACATTCCCGTAGGGCCGGGACGCGGTTCTGCGGCAGGTTCCCTAGTGGCCTACGTCTTGAAAATTACTAATATTGACCCCGTGCATCACGGACTGCTGTTCGAGAGATTTCTAAATCCCGAGCGCAAATCCATGCCAGATATCGATAGCGATTTCTGCATAGACAGGCGGGACGACATGATTAAATATGTTACTGAAAAGTATGGCGTAGAGCGCGTAGCGCAAATTATTACTTTCAACAGAATGACATCAAAAGCTGTGTTGAAAGATGTTGCCAGAGTGTTAGGAATTCCCTACAAAAAAGCCGACGAAATGGCAAAATTAATTCCCGTATCCCGGGGAAAACCGGAAAAACTTAAAGTGATGATTTCCGATGACACACCCGCCCAGGAATTTAAAGACAATTACGAAAATACAATTTGCATAAATGCCGAAACCGGGACAGAAGTCCCAGTTCGTCAGTGGATTGACATGGCAATTCGGATTGAAGGGACAAACAAAACCTTTGGCGTTCACGCAGCCGGTGTAGTGATTTCTTCCGACCCGCTCGATGAAATTGTACCGCTGCAAAAGAATAACGAAGGTGCTGTGATTACCCAGTATTACATGGAAGATTTGGAAGCACTAGGTCTGCTGAAAATGGATTTTCTGGGATTGAAAAATTTGACGACGCTCCAGAAAACTGTTGATTATATTCAGCAAACCCAAAATCTAATTGTCGATGCTGAAAGCCTACCTTCTGATATAGAGCGCAGAGCTCAGGAAACCTTTGTTAGAATCAAAAAGTTACCGGATGATGTTGATAAAACCTATAGACTTTTAGAAAGAGGAGATTTAGAAGGTATTTTTCAGTTAGAATCCTCTGGAATGTTGGATGTAGTTAGAAAACTCAAACCTTCCTGTCTCGATGATATTTCTTCTATTTTGGCACTTTACCGGCCGGGCCCGCTGGATGCAGGTTTGATTCCTCAGTTTATTGACTGCAAGCACGGTAAAGCTGTTGAGTACGATCATCCGCTATTAGAGCCGATTTTAAAAGAGACTTACGGAACGCTTTGTTTTCAAGAGCAAATTATGCGGATGGCTCAAGATTTGGCGGGCTATTCTTTGGGTCAAGCTGACTTGCTGCGCCGCGCAATGGGCAAGAAGAAAGCTGATGAAATGCAGAAGCAAAAGGAAACGTTTATCGATGGTGCAACTAAGAATGGAGTGAGTCAAAGAATTGCTGAAAAGTTGTTCGCACAGATGCTACAATTCGCTGAATATTGCTTGAGCTATGACACGAAGATATTGACTGTGGAATATGGGCCGATGGCTATTGGCAAAATCGTTGAGGAAGAAATTGAATGTCATGTTTACAGTGTTGATAATAATGGCCATATCTATACACAACCAATTGCACAGTGGCATCGCCGAGGTCAGCAGGAGGTCTTTGAGTATTGTCTGGAAGATGGCTCGATAATTCGTGCGACAAAAGATCACAAGTTTATGACTGCTGACGGTCAAATGCTGCCCATTGACGAAATCTTTGAAAAAGGATTAGACTTAAAACAAATCAACTCCATCTCACATCTATAAAATGTATCTCGACTATAGGAAACTAAAATCGGAACACAAGGAACAAATCATTTCTGCCTTTAATGGGTAAGGTGCGCAGTGCGCACCCTACAAAAGACAAGATTGAAAAAGTCGCTTTCCAATCAAGAAGTAATCTGCGTTGCATCTGTGTTTATCTGCCTTGCATCTGCGGTCGATCTATCAATCAAAGATTTATGCAATTGCTCGTCTAAACTCTACCGGTGCGCCGCGCACACCTACAAAATACTGCAAGGAAAAAAGACTAAAATTGAGGAAATTATAAGGAGTTACAAACATGGTTAAAATTATTAGTCGAAAATCACTAGGAACTCAAAAAGTATATGACATTGGTGTGGAACGAGAACATAACTTTATCCTAGAAAATAGTTTGGTGGCCTCTAATTGTTTTAATAAATCCCATTCAATGGCCTATGCCTATGTAACTTATCAAACTGCTTATTTAAAGGCGAATTATCCTGTAGAATACATGGCTGCACTGCTGACAGCTAACAGCGGCGATCAGGATAAAGTGCAGAGATATATCGCCAATTGTCTCAAGCTGAATATTGAGGTTGAGCCGCCGGATGTTAATAGCTCTGAACTTACTTTTACACCGCTCCCCAAACAGATGACGGGATCTCCAAAAGATAAAATTTTGTTTGGGGTTTCGGCGGTAAAAAATGTGGGAGAAACGGCAATTGAAACTATTTTAGCCGCCCGCAAGGAAGGGGGTAAGTTTAAGTCGCTGGCTGATTTGTGCGATCGCGTAAATCTACATTCTGTCAACCGCCGCGCCCTAGAAGCCTTAATTCAGTGCGGTGCTTTTGATAAAATAGAGCCGAACCGCCGTCAATTAGTAAACGACCTCGAAGGCGTGATGAAATGGGCCGGGGAACGCAAAAAAGATAGAGAAAGCGGTCAAGGTAATCTGTTTGACTTGTTAGGTGGGAATAGCTTCGGAAAGTCGGCAAGTACCTATGACTCTGCCCCCAAATCAAAGACTGTGAAAGATTTTGATAAACAGGAAAAATTGCAGTTAGAAAAAGAATTGCTCGGCTTCTATGTCTCAGAACATCCCCTAAAGTTGCTCGTTCAAGTAAATCAAGACCCAGATGTTGTGACTCTCGGACAGTTAGCCGATAAAAAGGGGAAAGTCTCAGTTATTGTCATGCTCAACGCTATCAAACTTGTGGTGACAAAGAAAGGCGATGCGATGGCTATTTTGCAATTAGAAGATTTGACAGGTCAAATCAAAGCTGTTGTGTTTCCCAAGGCTTACGAACAAGTCAAACCTTACGTGGTAGAGAATGCTATTTTACTGATTACTGGAAAAATCGAGAAAGATGGCGAGGAAATTCAGATAATTGTAGACACTGCAAAGCCTGTGGAAACAGTACAGGTTGCAGAGGAAATTGAGGTAGCCCAACCTGAAATACAAAACTCTTGGGAGACGCCACCGGAAATACAAAATTCTTGGGCGGCGCCACCGGAAATACAAAATTCTTGGGCGAATCAACCAGTCAACTTTGGACGATCGACAAAACCAGTGGAAGTTCTAGAAATGGTGATTGTCAAGTTTACACCGCCGCAGGTGCAAGATGCAAAAAATCTCAATTCCCTGAAAGCTATTTTGCAAGAACTTTCCAATCGGGGAGAGGATGCTAGCGTTTCGGTGGGCGGAATCGTTGTCGGTGAATATTCCTGTCAGCCGCTTCGCATTAACCCTAAATTGTGGGTGCAAGATGGCGAGCAAACTGTTAGCCGTCTCAAATCTGCTGGATTTGAGGCTTGGGTTTTCCCTCTCGACAGTCGCGGGGATGCTGCGATATTTCGGGAAATGCGATCGCAACTTAAGATACATTCTTGGGCCAATCGCTTAATTGACGCAGATGTCGATCGCATTTCCCAGTATCTCAACTATCTCGCCCAACTAAACAAACGCCCGCCAAACTAACACCTCGCCGCTATCCCCTCCGGTGACTAAAGTTTGACCGTCAGGACTAAAAGCCACCGGATTGCACCCCACAAGACTGCAAAAACATTCGCCTGTTTGCAAGTTCCAGAGTTTAACTGTACCATCTCGGCTCCCGCTAGCCACAATTTCGCGATCGGGACTGATAGCTACCGAAATCACCGCGTCAGAATGCCCGCTCAAAGTATTAATTAATTCCCCTGTATCGGCATTCCACAATTTTACCGCAGTATCGGCACTGCCGCTGACAATCATCTTGCCATCTTGACTAAAGGCGATCGCATAAACCCAATCCGAATGACCGACAAAAGTCCGCACACTCTCCGCAATACCTACACACCAAACCTTGATAGTTTTGTCAGCACTGCCGCTAGCAAGCATCATACTTTGAGGGCGGAAACTAACAGATAAAACCTTGTCAGAATGTCCCGAAAGTTTTTGAACCAATGCTCCATTGCGCTGGTTCCACAACTTAATACTCTTGTCGCCGCTTGCACTAGCAATGGCTCCTCCATCGCAGCTAAAAGCCACCGAATATACGGAGCCGTACCGGTGACTGTACGGCGACCCATAATCGCTGTAAAACTCGCGAATCATCGCCTTTTTATCCAGCTTCCACTCAATAACTTTTCTGTCAAAACTACCGCTAACCAGCATTCTCCCGTCGGGGCTGATTGCTACAGCATCAACGGTTGCGGAATGACCGAAAAAAGTATGGATTAATTCTCCTGTTTGCAGGTTCCACAGCTTAATTGTTTTATCGTCGCTGGCGCTAGCGAGAATATTGCCTTGAGGACTAATTACAACAGCATTAACCGAGTCTGAATGACCGTGGAGAATGCGCGCGCACTGCCAGTTACGAGACAATAATTTCGGGTTGCTAGCTGCGGTTGCCACGTGAATATTCGGGGGCGGCGCGGCCGAGACGGCGGTTGCTGTATTGGGCTGCGGGTTAGTTATTGCCGAATTAATAGCTATTTTTGTGCGATAATTATAAGCAATTTGCGATCGGGGATATTGCCCAAATTTTACCAAGTCTTGCAGCACTTCGGCAGCGGATTGATATCGCTCTCTGACGGAATCTTTGAGCAATTTATTTAAAATAGTTGTTAATTTTTGGCTGACTTTGATGCCTTTTTGTGCTAAGTGCGATCGCCAAATCCATTCGCATTCCAAAGCATCAAACAAATCATTGAGCACCGCCCCAGTCAGCAAGTGAATGCAGGTAACGCCCAAACTGTAAAGGTCGCTCGCCGGATACGCCTTGCCGCTGCGGATTTGTTCGATCGGCGCATAGCCAGCAGTTCCAGTTATCGTACCAGTTTTCGCCTCAGAAATAGCGCTAATGTGCTTGGCCACCCCAAAATCTACCAGCACAAACTGACCCCCCCTCGGCTTCCCCTGTACAGCCGGACACCCGGTCCGAATTATCCCTTTTTTTCCATTACCAGCAGTCGCCGCCGAGAGAGTTTGGGCATTTCTCCGCAAAATATTTTCCGGCTTAATATCGCGATGAATCACCTGCTGCTCGTGAACAAATTGCAGAACCGGCAACAAATTAATTAACAATTCCCAAATTTGTTCCTCGCTAAAAGCTCCCCGCTGCTGCAACTCCTGAAACAAATTATTTCCCTCGATTAACTCTTCCACAAGATACAAATGTTTGGCTTGTTCAAAAGAAGCCAGCAAACTTGGAATCTGCGGGTGTTCCCCGAGTTCGTAAAGCCGGTGAGCTTCTTGTTTAAACAGTGCAGTTGCTTTTTCTAATTCTGCCTTTTCTTGAAAGTGGGGGAAAAATTGTTTGATGGCGCAGCGAGTTTTCAACCTATCTTCATCGACCGCTAAAAAAGTTCTGCCAAATGTTCCTTCACCGATAGGTTGAAGGGCGCGGTAACGCTCTTTCAGCAGCAATTTTGAGCCGCACGCCAGACAAAACTTGGTTGAATCAGGATTCTGCGGCTTTTGGCAATGGGGATTGAGGCAATAGCTCATCTTTTTTCCTGCCTGGAGATTCCCACCAAAGCTAAACTTAGCAACATGGTAGTCTATTTGGGCTCACGGCGAGAGTAGGATTGTCGATCGTACCTGAGAAACCGGGTTTCTCAACCCAAAATCTCGGTTCTGAGGTAAGCCCGGGGCTAGAAGTGCCTGAGGTGAGTTTCCATATATTCTAAATATTCTAATGCTTTGGTGAAATTTTGCAGGGCAAGCCGATCGCCAACTGCTATCTCCACAGTTAACTGGAGGACGCGCTTGACCGTAAAACCCGGTTTCTACCCAAAATTACCAATTGTGAGCGATGGAGGTTAAGACAGAAACCGGGTTTTTGACCCCGCCTGCGTCCAAGACTCAACAGTTAACGGCTTATTCTCCCGCGTCTGCAAGACACTCTTGCTTTTCGCCCTCATTCTGTGAGGCTTCTTTGGCTTTCATCACCGCTTCCCTAAAGCCTAAAACTACTAAAATATTGGCAATTGTCAAGAATAGTTCAGCAGAACCGTGCAGCCAATCGACATTTGCTAGCGACTCGTTGTAGGCAACTTTTGCGTAAATTGCGGCAGGAATAGTCACGGCCACAAAAACCAGAGTCCCGTAAAATCCCATCAGAGCTAAACGGGGTGTTTTTCCCGAGCGAGTCAAAAACCACAGAAATCCCAAGTAGGGAAATAGAGACAGCACAAATAAACTTTCTTTGGAAATCATTAGTAATTGGTGAGCGACCAAATTACTATGATAAATTAAAAGCTCAAAAATTAATGTGAATAATTTTTAACTTTTAATTGTGAATTTGTCATGTCTAATTTGACAGATGCACCCGTTTCTCTCGCACCGCTAGAGACTCACCCAAGTCCATAGCTTTTAACCTCATCCGCAGCAAGTAGCCAGTATTCAAAACCCCTGACGCACGCGGAGACAAAACCCGTAACTCTTCCCCTAACACCGTTTTTAGAATAACACATTTTCCACCGTACCAGTCTGTTAATTGTCCCTCACTCCAAAGCTACCCAGCAATCAGAAACTGAGACCGTTCCAAAGTTTTCGCTCTGCTAGGAGGCATTAAGCAAGGATCGTTCAAAACCTCTAAATCCGAAAAGCGTTTTCTATCGGCTGCGATAATTTCCGCGAGCTTAGCATCAAAATCAAAACGCGGGCCGCAATCCCAAACATTGAGTTCCAAGCGTCCGTTAAACACCGTAATTTCCAGTTGAACAGGAGTTGCTACTGGCAGATTTTTGTGAGCGTGGCGAACTGCATTCGTGAAACCTTCAGCCAAAGCTAGCTGAAACTGGAACCAAACCATATCGGGGAGCGATAAATCTTTTAACTGATCGAACCACTCCAAAACTCTAGTTAAAGCATTCACATCTGTGTTGACTTCGAGGCTGATGTTTTGCACGAAACTTTCATTCAGTTCTTCTTCCTGCTCTATTTCATCCTGCCAATCCCAGCTCTTGAAGAAATTCATTAACCCATCTAAAGCGCTAGCCTTTTTTATATTTTGCGATCGATTGCGACCTTCTACTTCGTAACTTTTGCTCAGCGATAAACAATTTTTACCGTCGAGAGTCCGGGTGTAACTCAGCTCGTCTGCAATCTGCCACATGAGTTTGATCCCTCTGCCGCCTTCTGCCAGTTGATCTATGCTGTTCGACATTGATTTTCCTCGGATGAAAGTATTAGCTGTACCCAAATTTCACACCCGCCGACACACTTAGTCTTTTTTTATACTTGCTTTTTCAGTATAATTTCGGCGCTCACACGAAAATGCTATCTTTTTTACAGAAGGCAACGCATCAGCAATATGTCTTAAGAGTCTAAGCCAATTGGCTTATTTACCGATCGCCTGTACCCAGAACGATCGCCCCCGGGAGCAAAATCCCCCTGCATCCACCACAAATTACCGCTCCGCTGCCGGAGCCAGCCATTTGCCGGAAGCCGTCGCACGCTTGCAAATACAAGGCATTCAGCGCCTGCCAACGGCGGTTGGCCGATCGCCTGCAAGGCTGTTTTGATGTGTTCGCTCTCATCCTAAAGGCGTAAGTAATATCCGCAAGTGCGATCGCCGGCGAACCTGACACCGCCGCGCCGCGTCAACGCACTAGACTAGAACTTACGCAAACAACCCGGTTTCTGCTAAGAATGTGGGGTTTGACAGCGAAAAATAACAAAAAAACCCTGTTTTTAGCTCCGCGCGCGTCATTCCAGCAAAAAACTAGGTGTTACAAGATTTACCGAAACTAAGTTTTGCTTGCATCTAGATTGTCTGTTATGTTCGAGGGGGAGGAGGGGATTCGGGGAGAAAGGAAGAGGGGGAGAAACGGAGAGGGGGAAAGAGGGAGATCATTTGACGAATGGGAAATAGGGAATTGAAATATACAATTTAAATGCGCAACAGCTTATGACCAAAATTAAACTGACAATTCTCGCAGCAGCGATACTGCTACTCCCATTTTGCGCAGCAGTTCCCTTACAAGCTCAAAATCTGTCTCTAGTCAAGCGGCTGCTAGCAACAAGAGGATGTCCCGGATGCGACTTATTTGGCGCTTCCTTGAGCCGTGCAGATTTGTTTGGCGCTTCCTTGAGCCGCGCCAGTCTCAGCAGGGCCGACTTAGTTGATGCGGACTTGACGGCGGCGGACTTAATGGAAGCTAATTTAAACAACGCCAACATGAGAAATGCCTTTTTGGCCGACGCCGACCTCAGCAAAGCCGATATGAGCAGGGCCGACATCCGGGGAGCAAACTTAGAAAATGCCAACCTCAGCGAGAGCTCTCTTCTAGACGCATCGCTCCAGTTGGCTAACTTAAAATGCACTAATTTGAGCGCCGCTAAACTAAGTCGAACCGACTTGAGAAATGCCGATTTTAGTGGTGCAAATCTCAGCGGTGCAGACATCAAAGAAGCTGATTTAAGCGGTGCAAATCTCAGCGGTGCAGACCTCAGAGGGGCTGATTTGAGCGATGCGAGATTGAACAAAGCTAATCTTACAGATGCTAATTTGTGCGGTGCCCGGATGCCGAACCGCAAACTATCTCGGCGAGGCTGCGAAGTTAACAAACAACAACCGATTAGCTCGAACAATTACTGCAATTACTGCCGTCCCATCAATGACTGGTGGCTGGATGTTTTAAGGTTTAATTAAGTCTTAAGCTGTTGTGCGTTTGAATTGCATAGGGGCGATCGCACTCGCGAACCCCGAAACCGGGTTTCTTCCGAGAGTTCTCGTTACCAAACCCAAAACTCGTAGAAACCCGGTTTCTCACCCCCCATGCGTCACTAACTACTACAAACTCAACTCAAAAACCCGGTTTCTTGCTATACAACTGCTTTTCTCTACTTTGAAATATCCAAAAATTGCCTGACTATGAGCAGATATTCTGCACCGCCGATTTGTGCCGCATTATTGTGCCCTCCATCTGGAACCATGTAAAGCTGTTTGGGCTCAGGTGCTGCATCAAACAGTTTTTTGCCCATTTGGGGTGGAACTACAGTATCAGCAGTCCCGTGAATAAATAGTACCGGCATTTGCAGCCGATCGACCTTTGAAAGAGAATCAAACCGCTGCCTCAGCAAAAAATCTATCGGAAACATCCAAAACTGCGGTTTTTGGAAATCAACCATCGCCCGCACCGAAGTAAAAGATCCCTCCACAATTAACCCAGCCGCCTCCGGGTGGCGCACTGCCAGATCGATCGCAATTGCCCCTCCCAAAGAATGACCGTAGATATAAATTTGATTAGGGTTAATCCCGCGCTGTTTCACCAAATAATCCCAAGCCTGTTGAGCATCCTCATACACCCGGGATTCGCTCGGAAAATCGCCCTGACTTTTGCCGTAACCGCGATAATCGATCAGAAATACCGACAAACCTAAGCCATGAAATCGATTAGCGTGTTCGACATTTGCTCCCACATTTGAACCATTACCGTGCAGGTACAAAACTACCCGCCCTAACTTCCCCTTGTTAAGGGAAGGAACCGGAACGGCCTCTCTTGCTCCCCCCCTTAACAAGGGGTGGCTGGGGGGGGTTTGGGATGGTTGAAGTGGAACGGCTTCTCTGACTTCCCCCCGAACCTTGCGGGGGGTTTCCGAGGCAGGAATCCACCACCCGTGCACGGTTTCCACTGCGCCTGTTTTCGCTGGAATTGGCAGCAAAACATCTTGATATTTCAACTGAAAATTATCTGGGGTAGTTTCGATCGCCCGCGCTGGAAAAAAGATAAACTTACCTTGCGCCGCAAATAGAAATACACAAGCAGCAGAATAAGCGATCGCCAAAACTATCCCAAAAGTTATGAGCGATTTAGACAAAAGGAATACCAAAAACTTGTTCATAGAAAATAGGGCACGCGGGAAATTAGCGATCGGTCAAAAGCTAACGATGATGATTAATTCAGATTATTAGCCCCGATCTATTACTAACTTCCGCCGCAGCGTTCCGCCGAATTTCAAAAATTAATGCAATTGGGGGCGACGCAAGTGCCAATTTGTAGACTGTTCGTAAGCGTGAGCCACTTGAAACAGCCGAGATTCTTGCAAAAGATTGCCAATCAGTTGTATGCCCACCGGCAGTCCTTTCTCATCAAATCCGCAGGGCAAACTCAAAGCTGGCAAACCAGCAAGATTCACCGGAATAGTCATCAAATCTGACAAATACATACTCAGGGGGTCGTCAATTTTTTCGCCTGCCTTAAAAGCCGTAGTCGGAGCAGTGGGACAGACCAAAACATCAACTTGAGAAAAAGCTTTTTCAAAGTCTTCTTTAATCAAAGTCCGAACTTTTTGAGCTTTGAGATAATAGGCGTCGTAATATCCAGCCGACAGCACGTAAGTGCCGATCGCAATCCGGCGTTTAACTTCCGCACCGAACCCTTGGGCGCGAGTTTTGGCATACATATCCAAAAGATTATCGGGATCGGGCGATCGGAAACCGTACTTCACTCCATCATATCTCGCCAAATTTGCCGAAGCTTCCGACGGAGCAATAATGTAGTAAGTGGGCAAACCGTAGCGGAACCGGGGACAAGAAACTACTTGAATTTCTGCGCCCAATTGTTGAAATTGCTCGATCGCCTTAGTAACAGCCTCTTTAACCCCCGAGTCCAACCCTACCCCAAAAGTTTCTTTAATTACACCAATTCTAATCTGACCCTTCGGTCGCAAACTCGGTCTCAAAGCTTGGGCGTAGTCAGGAATTGGGACATTGAGACTCGTGGAATCTTTCGGATCGTAACCGGCGACGGCCCCCAACAAAATCGCCGCATCCTCAACATTCCGGCCAAAGGGCCCGATTTGATCGAGAGAAGAAGCATAGGCCACCAAACCGTAGCGAGAAACCAACCCATAAGTCGGTTTCAGCCCCACCAAACCGCAAAAAGCAGCAGGTTGGCGGATCGAGCCCCCAGTATCAGAACCCAAGCTGACGACGCATTCTCCGGCGGCTACGGCTGCTGCTGAACCGCCAGAAGACCCTCCGGGCACGCGCTCCAAATCCCAAGGATTCGCGGTAACTTGATAGGCAGAAGTTTCCGTCGAACTCCCCATTGCAAACTCGTCCATATTCGCCTTACCCAAAATCACCGCACCGGCTGCGTGGAGTTTCGAGACGACGGTTGCATCGTAGGGAGGCACAAAATTCTCCAAAATCCGAGAGGCGCAGGTTGTGGGAACGCCCTCGGTACACATATTGTCTTTAACGGCGATCGGGATGCCGGCCAACAGCCCAATTTGCTCTCCGGCGGAGATTTGGGCATCCACTTTGTGGGCCTGCGCCAATGCGCTGTCTGCTGTCACGCACAGAAAGCTTTTCAACTTCGGCTCTAGCTGGGTAATTCGGTCTAATGCTTCTTGAGTAATTTCCACAGCAGAGCGTTCTTTATTGACCAGTTGTCGGTGCAACTCGCGGATGGATGCCATGCTCGTACCTTTATCATTTCTACTAGCCACTTAGCCAATATAGCTGGCAATTGCACCCACTTACAGCCCTTCTTCAACTGCGTCTATCTGCGTGCATCTGCGGTAAATAAAGCTACGTATTTGCCCCAACGATCCCCCCGAAGACAATTTCATCCGGAATTCTCCCCAAAACCAGAGATATATGGTAAGAAGTTCCCGATGCCCCGTTGGAGGAATGCCACCTAAAGCTCACTTAGAATCTCACCTGACGGCAGAGGAACTCAAAATTCGCTACCGGCAGGCACAAAACACCACAGAGTCGCGCCGCTGGCACTTGCTACTCTTAGTTTCCCGTAATTGGACTATCAAACAAGCAGCCCAAGTCGTAGGTCTCAACTACGACTACGCCAAAGAAATTGTCCAGCGCTACAACCGAGAAGGGCCCAACTCTGTGAGAAACCGCAGCGGAGACCGCCAGCCCCCTCCTGCAAAATCCTTGCTGAGTCCAGAACAGCAAGAAGAACTGCGACAAGCGCTGCAAGGCCCCGCCCCCGACGGCGGAGACTGGACAGGCCCGAAAGTAGCTCGCTGGATTGCCGAAAAGACTGGTAGCGCTCATGTCTGGCCCCAACGCGGCTGGGATTACCTCAAGCGGTTGGGTGTTGACTGGCGGCGGCGCCGCAGAAAGTAGATAGTTCGCCATATTTAGAGGGGTCGATCGCCATTGGGTGCGATCGCTCCCTTTATTTTTGAAGAAGTCATTAGTCATTAGTCAACAGTCATTAGTCAGCAGTCATTAGCAGTATTCCTAGGGTGTGTCACCACGAAAAATCCCTTGCATTAAATCGACAATTTTGTGGCGGCGCACCTTATACCATTTATCAAAAAGCTTGCTACCACAAAAATGTTGGGTTTGTTGCCCGGGTTCATTAAAATAAAAGGTGCGCCGCTATGAGATTGTCGCTCTTTTTTGAGGATTTTCGATGTATCCGCACCTACGGCTACTAAAATGCCCAATCTCAAATCTCAAATCTCAAATCGTTTGACTCTTGTAACAATAGCTGCTTATATAGAATTTGGTTGTGTTGAGGATGTTGAATATGCCAGGGTTCAGGCGTTTTTTGTCGATCGCAAACAAGATGGCGGCATTCGCAGCCGGCATCGGACTGGTTCAAGTTTTAACCATCACAAGTTCATTCTCTCAATCATCTAACCCGCGTTCCCTAGACGAACTCTACAAAATTCGCGATCGGCTCGTCACCCAATTAGAACAACCCGCCTCACCCTCCCCAGAACCAACCCTGCTCTCGGGCTTAGTTCCCTTCGCCGGCAATCCTCAAGAAAAACTGCTTTCTCAGTTGCAAGCGGTAGAAGTTCAAATATTAGTAGAACAGAGGGCTAACGACAACTTGCAGCAAGCAGTCCGTTTAGCCAACAGAGCCGTAGAAACGGGACGGCAGCAAAATCAGTCGATCGAATCTTCGCAGCAAACCCAATTTTTGTGGCACCAAGCCCTCAACAATTTGCAGGAAGTTCCGCAAAATTCATTTTTAGCTCCCCTCACAGCCTCAAAAACTCAAGAATACCGGGAAAATTTAACCGCAGCAAGCTCTGTAGTGCAGCAAGCAAAATCAGATTTTTTGGCGGAGGTTGCCCGTTCAAGCGGTTTGTCCGAGCAAGCTTCGATCGGGATTTGCCACCTTTCTAGAGAGTGCGTTAACCTGCGGGGCGATGTGCCTCCTGTCAGTCCAGCCAGCTTAATTAAACTGCCGATTGCTGTCGCCCTGATGCAAAAAGTCGAAAAAGAAAGAATTAGCCTCAACCAGGAAGTATTCGTCACTCCGGGCAATTTCACCGAAGACTCATCGACGAAGATTTTGTCTAGGCGCAATTACCCGCTGCACCTACTGTTAGAAGAAATGATCGATCGCAGCAGCAACATCGCCACCAATCAACTGATCGATTATTTGGGCTCCGATTACATCAATCAATTCTTAGAAAATCGCGGCTACCAAGTCACCCGCGTGAACTTCAAATTAATGGGGGAAAAAATTATGCCCGCCAACCCCGGTTCCGGGCCAAACCGCGTGACTGCCAACGAACTCACCGAAATGATGGTGCAAATTTACAACGGCGAAACACCCGGTGCTAAAATGTTAGTAGAAACTCTCAACCAGCAGTACGATCGCGCCCTGGGATTTGCCGCCTTGCAAGGAACTAAAGCTCAGTGGTTGGGCGAAAAAACCGGCGAAAATTCCCTGGTACTCGGCACAACTTTAGCGATGAACATTGACGGCGAAGCCTATGTAATGACTGTGATTGACAGCCGCAGCAGCGGCGATCTACAAATCCGCCAGTCTATTTCTAAAATTGCCGATTATATTAGTAATAATCCCAGCTTTTAACCGATGTATATAGCACTTCTCAGAAAGATGAGGTGCAATCGGCCCGCGCAGGGCATGGGGCTCCGTGGCCCGCGCAGGGCTCCGTGGCCCGCGCAGGGCATTGGGCATAGGGCTCCGTGGCCCGCGCAGGGCTCCGTGGCCCGCGCAGGGCATTGGTACTAAGAACCAATAACCAATAACCAATAACCAATAACTAATAACTAATGACTAATGACTGATGACTGATGACTAATGACTAATGACTTCTCTTAAAAAATGTCGCATCAAAAACTCAACGTTTCCGTCAAAGGAGAAGGATTTCCGATTCTCTGCTTGCACGGCCATCCCGGTTCCGGCGATTGTATGTCTGTGTTTACAGAACACCTATCAAAGCGGTTTCGGACGATCGCCCCAGACTTGCGCGGCTACGGCAACAGCCGCACCTCAAATTCCTTTGAAATGACCGACCACTTACTTGATTTAGAAGCACTTTTAGACCGATTGGGAGTCGAGCGCTGTTTGGTAATCGGATGGTCTTTGGGAGGGATTTTAGCCCTCGAACTAGCGATGAAATATCCCCAGCGAGTCACCGGTTTGATTCTACTGGCATCCGCCGCCAAACCGCGCGGCAGTCACCCGCCCATTTCTTGGCAAGATAACCTTTACACCGGTTTAGCCGGAATTATCAACTGGCTGGTACCCGGTTGGCAGTGGAATATCGATACTTTTGGCAGGCGATCGCTCTTTCGCTACTTGATACAGCAGCATACAGCCACGCCTTACCGCTACTTAGCACGGGCAGGTACCCCCGCCTACCTCCAGACTTCCAGCGCGGCTGCAAAGGCGTTAAATACCGCTCTCAGGGCCGGATACGATCGACTGGTGCACCTCGGCGACATTCAATGTCCGTGCTTGGTGTTGGCCGGAGAGGGCGATCGGCACATCACCTCGGCATCCAGTTTAGAAACAGCCCGCCACCTCCACGATTGTCAGTGGCAGTGCTATCCAAATACAGCCCACTTGTTTCCTTGGGAAATTCCCGATCGGGTACTCGCAGATATCGATCGCTGGATTGAGAATTTCCCCCAAGCAGTTAGCAATTGCCAGCCTTAAATTTTGAGTTTTTCATATCATATCAGGCAAATTACTTGCGAGCTCTCAAACAGCGAACGAAACGAAGTGAAGTGAAGCAATCGCAGTGTTTGAAATTACTTACCTCTGCTTTCGCAAGCTTTGGAATCATCGGTATTTAGACGGACATGATATCAGAAGCAATTAACCACTAAACAATCCCTGGTGCTACTGGCCGCTCAAAACAGGCAACAACCCTCCCTCACCAAACTTTCCCAAATCATCTGCTACCGTCAAAGCAATCGGTTTGCAGCGCTGAATGGAAACACTAAGACCTTCTGCGCCTTCATTTTCTATGTCTTCTACATATCCTGCTTTTGCACCTTCCGCCTCTTGAGAAGTCAAGAACGGGCCAAAATAGTAAATGCACCGCGGCGCTGAAGTTTTCACTTCAACCCACCAAGCCAATCCGAAAAAATTGAGCAAGCTAATCAAGAATTCTTTCATCTGCTTTTCTAATGTATTTAACGGTGTTTTCAGGGTGCTGCGGGCAACGCCTGCGCTTTTGTTATTTACGCGGCTGTAATGCTACCTTTGAACCTATCCAAACCTATTTAAAGCTGATCTCTAAATAGATTGGTGTCGCATTCCTGTTTGAGCGTAGGGGGAAGGCCCCTTATGCTTTCGCCTGTCCGTAGCGATAGCCGATCGGCTATCCTTACTTGTTCAGGCTGTGCAACCGCTCAATTTTTGGTAGCCCTCACCTATTCTGGCATCGCCGTAGCTGCTGACAAACCGGGAACAACCAAAGTGGTTTCTCATCAGAGTTACTTGTTTTTTATTCAGCTTTAACTGTAATTTTGAGTGCATACATGGTGTTTTCCCAGATGACATTCTACTCGGCATTATGCTAGTCAGGTCTAAGTAGCTATAGACAGCGAGCGCAAGGCTTTAGCTACTTACATAAATTACTCTGTTGTGCTGTTTTTTTCAACCCATTTCACCGTTAGTGGACGTGAAACTTTTTGGGCCCGCGCTGGCGGTAAATTTCGTATAAAGCCATCCCGGTTGCTACCGAGACATTCAGGCTAGGAGTTTTTCCCCTCAAAGGAATTGAAACTAATCCGTCACATCCGCGCTGTATCAAAAGGCTCAAACCGTCAGCTTCACCGCCCACAACTAAAACAGTGGGCCCGGAGAACTTGATTGTCTCTACCGAGTCACCGACGCCGGCAGCAGTGCCATAAATCCAGAATCCAGCCTCTTTCAATTCTTCCAGCGCCCGGTTAAGATTGACAACCCTCGCCACTGCCAGGTTTTCCAATGCCCCTGCTGCCACTTTTCTCACTGCCGAGGTAATCCCAACGGCGCGCCGCTGCGGAATCACCATGCCCTGAGCTCCCAATGCTTCTGCGGTGCGAATAATCGCCCCTAGATTGTGAGGGTCGTTGAGTCCTTCTGCTACCACAATAACGGGATCTTCGCAATCCGCCTTAGCCTGTGCGATCAGTTCGCTCAAATCCAGGTATTCGTGGGCTGATACTTGGGCGGCTACGCCTTGGTGGTTGGCCTTGCGCGTGATGTAGTCGAGGCGCAAATCGTCCACTTCGTCGATGATGCTGCCGTTAGCTTTGGCTTCAGTCAGCAAGCTGTGAAAGCGGGGATCGTAGCGCAGGTGCGGGACAACCCAAATCCGGTTGAGGACTTGGTTTGTTTCTAAAGCTGCTTGCACCGCATGGCGGCCGTAAATCATGTCGTCTGTGTCTGCGTCTGGTTGCACGACGGTATTTGAGGCAGTGTCAACCGGGCGAGTGTCTCTGTCTTTGTCTCTGTCTCGGAAATGATTTCCCCGGAATTCCGGCGGGTTATTGTCTTTGTCTCTGTCTTTGTAATAATTGCCCCGGGATTCCTGCGGGCTGCTGTCTCTGTCGCGGAAATTGTTGCGGGCTGGCTGCGGGCTGCTTCTGTCTCTGTCACGGAAATTGTTGCGGGCTGGCTGCGGGCTGCTGTCTGTGTCTCTGTCTCTGTCGCGGAAATTGTTGCGGGCTGGCTGCGGGCTGCTGTCTGTGTCTCTGTCTCTGTCACGGAAATTGTTGCGGGCTGGCTGCGGGCTGCTGTCTCTGTCTCTGTCTCTGTCTCTGTAATAATTGCCCCGGGATTCCTGCGGGCTGCTGTCTGCGTCTCTGTCTCTGTCTTTGAAATGATTTCTGCGTATGGAGGGTTGGCTGTCGGAATCGACATTCCGTTTGTAAATCGATCGCACGGGCATTTCTCGGGATTGGGGGGAGAAGGTCGATCGCTTTTGAGGCGCGTCTACTGAGCGAGTGTCGGGACGGGGTTTGCGTTCAAAGCGGGCAGAGGATGGTTGTGAGTCCTGACGCCCGCCTTCGCGAATGAATGGCTTGCTGTCGGAATTCGATCGCGAAGAGTTTGGTCTGGTAAATTTTCTCATTGCTTTCTTGTAGTCAAAAAGATTTTGGATTTGGGATTTTGGATTTTGGATTGACGGAGCAATCTTGGGGCTTTGAGATTTTTAGATTTGCGGGTGATGAATCCAGGATTTTTGCACAGAAACAAGTTGCTAGTTATTAATAACTGATAAATCCTGTTTTCCTTCGCGAGCTTTTTGCTGTTGCACGGTTGGTCGCCGTGCCAGAGTTGTTGATTAATACCTCGCGATTCGCAACTGTTAACTGCTAAATGATTTCAGTCTCAAGTTCTAAAAGTGCCATAATTTCGGTCAATCTTTCGGGATCGGTGAGGTACAAATATCCCACCAAAGTTTCTAAGCTGCTGGCTTGTTGGTATATTTCTGGATCTGCTCGTTTGGAACGGCCTGATACGGCATTGCGGCCGCGCTTGACAATTGCTAATTCTGTACTGTTCAAGTAAGGAGAGATCGATCGCAAGTGACGCGCTTGAGTTTCGGCTCGTACTTGCCCCACCACCAATTCGTGATAAGCTTGCAATCTTCTCGGCGGCATTAAGTACGAACTCCGAATGTAGAGTTCGTATACTGCATCTCCCAAATATGCCCACGCTGCGGGCGAAATCCTTTCTATTTCTGCGGGTGTCGCCCTCGCAGTATGCTCTCGATTTAAACTGATATCTGTCAGACTCAGCTTGAGCCCGTCATCTGCGATCGGCGACATACTTTTTTAAATAAAACTTCCGCACAGCTTGGTTTTTCTACAACTTACTTATTTCGTCTTTCGTCTCTTCAGCAATTATAGCGACTGCACGGCTTTGTTAAGGCGATCGCCTAGACCTGCTGGTTCCCTAATTCTTATACCATTTTTGAGCGTGTTTCCAACACATATTTTACTGCCACTCCCCATCCCTCAAAGCATCGGGGGAAATAGCGGCCCTTCATCGGCGCAGCTTTTGGGAAAAGCGATATTATTTTGCCCCTCCCAACCATAAAAATTTGCTATCCAGCGTTAAGAACCGGATAGCTAATTCAATCCACTGTGGCGTCAAGCATCCTTGACGTTTTTTACCGCCTCATCAACCGAAGGCTGCAAAGACAAAAATTTCTCTAAGCGAACCAGTTTAACAGTCTGAGTTACGCGGGGATTTGAGACAATTTGCAATGTCCCCTCCAAAGTTTGGGCTTTCTTGACAAGTTGCACAAGTGCGCCCAAGCCTGAACTATCCACAAAGTCTATCTGAGACAAGTCCAAAATTACGTGTTTTGGGCCCTCGTCAATACATTTGCTCAGTACCTTCCGAAAAGTGGCCTCAGAAAAAGCGTCCAGCAGGCCCGTCAGGCGAAATAACTGATGGTTATTCCTGACTTCGCGAGTGCCTCTGAGGCTAACGGTCAGGGTCAATGACTCAGGAATGACACCCTCCTAGCTAGATATGGCTTAAAGTCGAGGCTTCATTATAGGAGTTTTTTGGTCTTTTGTCTACAGTTTTTTAGTCATCAGTCATTAGTCATTGGTCATCGGTCATCGGTCATCGGTCATCGGTCATCGGTCATCGGTCATTTTTCCTAATGACTAATGACTATTGACTAATGACTGCTGACTAAGCTGCTACTTTCTGATTGTCTCGCATTGACTGGACGAATCGATCGAACAAATAGTCAGCGTCGTGGGGGCCCGGACTGGCTTCCGGGTGGTACTGGACTGAGAACAGCGGCAGGGTTTTGTGCTTCAATCCGGCTACGGTGCGATCGTTCAAATTGAGATGAGTAATTTCTACTTCCGGGACTAGAGAATCAGGGTCGATCGCAAAACCGTGATTTTGGCTAGTAATTTCTACTTGCTGAGTTAAACCCGCCGGATGATTTAATCCCCGGTGGCCGAACTTGAGTTTAAAAGTTTCTGCACCCAAGGAAAGTCCCAGAATCTGGTGTCCCATGCAAATGCCGAACACAGGTTTGTCCGACTTCAACAGAGCTTTTGCAGTCGCGATCCCTTCCGTTACCGCCGAAGGATCTCCCGGCCCGTTGGACAGAAAAATCCCATCCGGGTTGTATTTGAGAATTTCCTCCGGCGCCGTGTCAGCGGGGACAACGATCACCCGACAGCCGTAACTCGCCAAACGCCGCAGGATGTTGCGCTTGATCCCAAAATCTAGCGCTACCACCGTCCACATTTCGCCGTTATCAGGCTTGACTGTGGGACTGAACTCCCAAACCGAGTCTGTGGCTTCCGACCACTCGTAAACCTCGCGGGTGGTCACTTCCCGCACCAGATTCAGCCCGGCCATGCTGGGGGCGTTTTGCACTTGCTCCAAAAGCTCCGCCTGGTCGAGAATCGCGGTCGAAATGCCGCCGTTAATCGCTCCCACCGTGCGAATTTTGCGGGTGAGGGCGCGGGTGTCGATGCCGTAAATCCCGGGGATATCGTACTGTTTTAGGTAGTCTTGCAGGGATTGCGAACAGCGCCAGTTGCTGGGGCGGCTGCATACGTTGCGGGCGATCGCACCTCGAATTTGCGGGCGCGAAGACTCTTCATCTTCTAGATTTACCCCGGTATTGCCCAATTCTGGATAAGTAAAAGTAACAATTTGACCGCAATAGCTCGGATCTGTCAAAACTTCTTGGTAGCCCGTCATTCCCGTATTGAATACTACCTCGCCGACAACGGTAGCGTCAGCGCCAAACGACCAGCCGCGGTAAGCAGTACCGTCAGCCAGGACTAGGAGAGCGGGTTGTGCAGTTGAAAGTGACATGGCATCCTTAATTACTTTAGGTTTAGTTTCATTTCATTTTCATCCCTAGTAGGGACTTCTGGCTGATTAGCCAAATAAAAATCTTATTTTAGTTTCCGATATTTTTTTTTGCTGTATTTTTTTTTACGGTTTGTAGCTAAATCCGATCAAAATTTATATAGCCTGCTTTGGCACTTTTCACTTGCAAGCCTTTGAGTCTCAATTACTTAAACAAATTGTTTGTCGTTTGTCAAGCATTTTTTTACATAGCGCCCTTGAGGACAAAATAACAGCTAAACTTCCCAAACTGGGCATCAACGCTCAATCTACACCAAAAGGCAGTTGTCGTTGTTACGATCGACCTAGACGTTTAATCAAACTATGCCTAGCAACTCTCCCTTGCCTTTACCGTCCAACCACAAAAAGCCTCTGCTGAACGCTCACAACCTGCGCCAACCTTTACTGGCTTTGACAGCAGTTATTTCTCTGAGCAGTTCAATTTTAGTTTGCACCGCAGTCAACTCCTCGCGAGCCGTAGCTCAAGAGAGCGAGGGATGCTTCATTCGCAACTCAAGCGGCCAAACTGTCAGCTTGAGCCGCTCAGTATGCGGTTTTCTCCCGGAAGAATTGAAGCCTGCGACGGGGCCGGCAGCCAAGTCGGGAGTATTTCAGACAAAAATTAAACGCCGAGAAGCTAATATCCCAGTCATAGAAGTCACATTTAACGGCCAACAAAAGTTCGATATGATGGTAGATTCTGGAGCCAGCGGCACAGTAATTACACCAGCAATGGCTAAAGCCTTGGGCGTTGTTCTCCAGGGAACAGTGCAAAAACAAACTGCCAACGGAGTGGCTACTTTTCCCCTCGGTCGTTTGACTTCTATTGAAGCAGGTGGTCTGGCGGTTAACAATGTAGTTGTGGCCATCTCGCCATCCCTAGATATCGGACTGTTGGGTCACGACTTTTTTGGTAATAAAGATATGACTATTAAGCAAGATGTGATTGAATTTCGATCGCGCTCTTAAAGAGAAGTCATTAGTCATTAGTCATTAGTCATTAGTCATTAGTCATTAGTCATTAGTCATCGGTCATTAGTCATTAGGAAGAAGTCAAGCGTGAAGTCGGAAGAAGGAAGAAGTGCGAGGGAAGAAGGAAGTCGGAAGAAGTCAAGCGTGAAGTCGGAAGATTCTACGGTGCATCAACTCTCAAAAATGTTCGATCGAGAGAGGTTTTGAGGATTGTATAACGCCCGAAGATTGGGGAACATCCCGATTTTGTGAAAAGCGTTTTTTGGGAGTGCGCTCTGTCGCGAGTTCACACTACAAAATCAAAACTGAGATGCTCCCCTCTTCCTTCTTCCAAATGACTACTGACTAATGACTAATGACCAATGACTAATGACTAATGACTTCACCGCAAAAATTCAACCAACTGCTGCAACTTCAACCAAGATTCGCCGCTCGATAAAATATCCTTAGCCAAATCAACTCCTGCTGCATGGGAACCCATAGGAATTGCACCTCCCACTTGCAAAGCCAAAGACGCATTCAAAGCTACAACATCCATTTGTGCTGCTGTACCTTTGCCTTGCAAAACGCGGCGCAAAATCTCGGCGTTTTCCTCAACATTTCCGCCTTTCAAGGAGCCGATCGCACTTGGTGTCAATCCTACCTGTTCCGGGTGTAAAGTAGTGAGTTCCACCTCGCCGCCCGACAAAACAGCCAAATCAGTCACATCACCCAAACCCGCCTCATCCAACTTTTCTCGGCCGTGAACGACTACCGCCAACTCAGTCCCCAACTCGCCCAAAGCTTGGGCAATAGTTGATAGCAGACTGGGATCGAACACCCCGATTACCTGCCCTGTAGGGCGCATAGGATTGACGAGCGGCCCTAAAAGGTTAAAAACAGTCCGCACCTTCAAAGTGCGCCGGAGCGACGCTACAGCCTTGAGTGCGGGATGCCACCCCGGCGCAAATAAAAATGTGATGCCTGCGGAGTCTACAGCGGCTTTTACCTTCTCCGTATCGGCGTTGAGGTTGACTCCGAGTGCTTCGAGCACGTCAGCAGAACCGACTTTGCTGGATGCCGATCGATTTCCGTGTTTGGCGACTCGAACTCCGCCCGCGGCGGCGACAAAAGCGACAGCAGTGGAAATGTTAAATGTGGACGCACCGTCTCCGCCGGTGCCGCAAGTATCAATTAATTTGAGATTGGAGATGGGAGATTTGCGATCGACAACGCTCTGGGACTCGCCCGTCAGAGATTGAGACTGCAATACCTGAGCCATTCCTGCTAATTCTGAGGCAGAGATGCCTTTGGCTTGGAGGGCTGCTAAAATCGCGCCGGAAAGCACGGGGGGTATGGCTTCTGCCAGCCATCCCTGCATTAAGTCGCAGGCTTGGGCGCGCGAGAGGGATTGTCTGTCTAACAGTTGTTGCAGCAAGGCTGGCCACAGGGGAGAATCGGCCCTCAAGGTTGAAGCAGGGGATATATCTGGTGTTGCAAGTACGGGAGAATCAGTCATGTATAGCTTTCTCAGGTATATGAGGTACAGATTGAGATTTTAGATTTTAGATTTTAGATTTTGGATTGGGGAATTGAGGAATTGTTAATTAATTGGTGAATACCTCACTCTTCGAGAGAACCGCTGTAGCTAGAATATTTTTTTTGCTGGGGCGGATCGATGATGTCGGGCCTGCGCCGAGTGTCGATCGGGATTTTACCAGACTGGCAGACGCTATTTTGCGCGCTGCCGCCCAGATTTTTGCCGAAATGACAGCATCGCTACAGAATTTATCCGCCCGCAGTATCCGAATATGAAGTTTTTGATACAACAATCGTCCCCCGGATTGTGACAATTTTAGATAGGGTATCCATATCGTAAGGAGCGATCGACCGTCAGCTCTGTTATCTGCCGCCTCAAAATCAATTTTAACTGGCATATTGGTGGCAAGCATTCAGATCGATCGGCGGATTACTTGCTCTTAGTTAGCCGCTCGGACGATCGCCGCCTAAAAATCGGCAGTTGGTGCTGTACAAGAGGCTCGATCGCGGTAAAAGCCACTGCTGAAACAGGAGAAACAGGCTTGCAGCTAATTTCATGGTATGTAATTGCTCGTATGTTCGGGAAGATTTTAACAGGCGGGTTTTGCTCAAACGAGTGCAACTTTCGGCAGATTGATTGGCAAATCCGATTTTCACACTCATTTGTAGCACAAGCAAAAATCTACCCGACTGGTTAAACTTTCACAACTCTACTAACAACTAACAGCGCCGTAGATGAAGTTAATAAATACAGCAGTGTCACTGGAATCCCAGACTCTAGCAGTTCTCGATCGCATCGCATACACATATTCTGTAGGGACACAACGCCGTGTTGTGTCCTGATATGTGTTGCCTATAAATGAGAAGTCCTAGAAACAATCGCACGGCTTGGCGGTTGATTTATCGGCGGGCGACACAGCATCTATACTAACAGATAGCCAAAAATATTGAATTTTACACAACAAAAACACAGCAGGGTATTCAAAAATGGGACACCAAAAATTAGAAAACAAAACGATCGAGTGTAAATTGGAAAACAAAGCGATCGATTGCCAGAATATCGAGGAGGCACTGCACCAAATGGAAGCCAAATATTACAGTATGTTTGAAAATGCTGTTTCTGGCATTTTCCAGACAACACCGACCGGGCGCTACCTCAGCGCCAACCCAGCTTTGGCTCGGATCTACGGATATAATTCCCCCGAAGAATTGATGGCCAGTCTGACTGATATCAGCGATCAGCTTTACGTCAATCCCGATCGCCGCGGTGACTTTATTTCTGCTTTGCAAGAACAAGGCATCGTGTCAGATTTTGAGTCGCAGATTTATCGCCGAGATGGCACAGTAATTTGGATCGCAGAAAATGCCCGGGCTGTCTGCGATGAAGGCGGAAAATTGCTCTACTACGAAGGTTTTGTGGAAGATATCACCCAGCGCAAAAAAGCAGAAGCTGGACTTCGAGAAAGTGAAGAACGCCTGCGCATGGTAATTGAAGGTGTTAAAGATTATGCTATATTCATGTTAGATACTAAGGGATATGTAGCTAGCTGGAATTCCGGAGCCAAACGAATTTTGGGGTATGAAGCCAGCGAAATAGTCGGCAAAAAGTCTGAGTGTTTTTATACGCCTGAAGATATTGCAATGGGCAAGCCACAAGAAAAATTAGTCACAGCTACCGCAGCAGGTAGATATCAAAGTGAAGGCTGGCGCTTGAGCCAAGACGGCTCCCGATTTTGGGCGAAGATTATTGTTACTGCTTTGCGGGATGAAAGCGGAGAGTTGCAGGGCTTTTCTCAAGTAATGCAGGACATTACTCAGCAAAAGCGGGCGGGAGAGGAAAGGATGCAGTTGATTGCTTCTTTGCAAGCATCGGAAAAGAAGTTTCGCACTCTCTACGAATCGACTACAGATGCGGTAATGCTGCTAGACGAAGAGGGTTATTTGGACTGCAATCCGGCTACTTTAAAGTTATTTGGATGCAGCACAGAATCGGAGTTTTGCGGCAAGCATCCTTCTGAATTTAGCCCGCCGCTGCAACCCGACGGACAAGATTCTATGAGTCTGTCTCAAGAGCGAATTAATACGGCTCTGGAAACGGGAAATTGTCGTTTTGATTGGCGGCACTGCCGTTTGGACGGTTCCGAGTTTCCGGCGGAAGTGCTGCTAACTTCTATGGATATCGGCGGCAAAATGGGGCTGCAAGCTGTGGTGCGCGATATCACCGAGCGGGTGCAGGCCCAGGTGGCTCTGAAGCAGGCTAACGAGATATTGGAATGCCGGGTAAAAGAGCGGACAAGTCAGTTGGAAGACGCTATTAAACAGTTGAGTTTGTCGGAGGAAAAGTTTTCTAAGGCTTTTCGATCGAGTCCCGATCCGATGACTATTACTACTTTTGCCCAGGGGCGGTTTCTGGAGGCTAACGACAGTTTTTTGTCGGCACTCGGTTACTCTAGGGAGGAGATAGTCGCTCATACAGTACCGGAATTAAATATTTGGGTAAACCCGCAAGACAGAGTTAATTTTAGGCAAAGTTTGCAGGAACAAGGTGTGGTTCGCAGTCAGGAATGCGAGTTTCGGATGAAGTCGGGATCGGTGGTGGTGTGTTTGCTGTCAGCAGAATTGATTAATTTGGACGGCGAACTGTGTATGCTGGCGGTGATGACGGATATTACCGATCGCAAACACGCAGAAGAAGCCCTGCGGGAAAGCCAGCGCGCATTGTCCACGCTGATGAGCAATTTGCCGGGGATGGCCTACCGTTTTCGCAACGATGCCGATCGCAGTATGGAGTTTGTCAGCGAAGGTTGCTATCAGCTAGCCGGCTATTCTCCTGAAGAATTTATCGGCACTGGGCAAATTTCTCTCTCGGAATTGACTCACCCCGACGATCGCGAAATCTTCTGTAATGCCGTGGAAGTTGCCCTGCGAGAAAATCGACCCTATCAGCTAAATTACCGAATTACTTCTAAAAACGGCGAATTAAAATGGGTTTGGGAGCAAGGTTTGGGAGTATATTCCGACTCAGGTGAATTGCTCGCCTTGGAAGGGTTAATTACTGATATTTCCGAACAAAAACGCAGCGAGGAAGCTTTGCTGCGATCGCAAACCGAGTTAACCCAACAAAAACTTCAGCTCGAAAATACTTTGCACGAATTGCAGCAAACTCAAGCAGTATTGATTCACACTGAGAAAATGTCTACACTCGGTCAAATGGTAGCCGGTGTGGCGCACGAAATTAACAATCCCGTTAGCAGCGTCTGCGGCAATCTCGTCCACATAGGCCACTACACGGAAGATTTGCTGAATTTGATCGATATGTACCAGCAGCACTGCCCGCAGCCACCGGCACCAATTCAAGATAAAATTGAGGCGATGGAGCTAGAGTTTCTGTTAGAAGATTTGCCAAAAGCAATATCTTCGATGCAGATAGGGGCCGATCGCATTCGGGAAATTGTGCGATCGCTCAGAAATTTCTCTCGCAAAGACGATTCTCAAATGACCAAAGTTAATCTGCACGAAGGCATTGAAGGAACGCTGCTAATCCTGCAAAGCCGGTTGAGAGCGCGCGGCAACTATCCAGAAATTGCGGTAATTAAAGAATATGGAAATTTGCCTTTAGTTGAATGCTATTCTGGTAAAATCAATCAGGTGTTTATGAATTTGATCGGAAATGCGCTCGACGCGATCGAGGAATACAACGCAGGGCGATCGGTTGCCGAAGCCAAAGCTAACCGCAGCAAAATCAAAATTAGGACAGAAGTCCAAAACTCCAAGGCTGTAATTCGGATTTCTGACAACGGTCCCGGTATGCCAGAAGAAGTTTCCCAGCAGTTGTTCGAGGCTTTTTTTACCACCAAACCCGCAGGGAAAGGCACTGGTTTGGGCCTGTCAATTTCCTACAAAGTCCTCCAAGAACACGGCGGCAAACTGAGCTGCGTGTCTGCACTCGGCCACGGAGCCGAGTTTATCATCGAAATGCCGATCGAACAAATTAGTCAGTTGACAGTTGACAGTTGACAGTTGACAGTTGACAGTTGGGCAGCGGACAGTTGACAGTTGACAGTTGACAGTTGACATTAGTTATACCAATTTGTCAAATTAATGCAACAGTAATCGTAGGGTGTGGATCTATCAACAATCCCTAAAAAATATCGACGATTTAACAGCGACGCACCTTCTGAGCAGCGTCATTGTAAACAAACACAACATTTATTGTATAGCAATCTTTTGTCAAAATCGTATTATTAGTCATTAGTTATGAGTCATTGGTTATTACTAAAAATCACCAACTAACAACTGACAACTACCAACTGCCAACTGACAACTACCAACTGTCAACTGCCAACTGCCAACTGCCAACTGACAACTGTCAACTGTCAACTAACTATTGGCACCTATCCAAATAAATTTGAGCCACCTTATCCCCCGGATTTTGCCGCAAACAATCGGCAAAAAGTGTCGCAGCTTCGCTAAAATTATACATATTGTACAAAGACCAAGCCTGAGCAAACAGTTGCAAAGTAGCCAACTTCCCCGCTTTAACTTCCGGCAAATCCGCATCAAAAACTTCATAAACAGTCACCCATTCAGACTTACCCTTAACCTGAACCCGATCGATTACCCGAATTGCATAATCAGCAGGATTTGTCAAGCGATCGAAAGTATGCTGAGTAATTAACAGCGACACCCCGTAATTCTTCGTCAAATTTTCAATCCGAGCAGCCAAATTAACCGCATCGCCAATCACAGTACCGTCCATCCGGCTGTTTCCGCCAACAGTACCCAGCATCAAAGAACCAGTATTGATTCCCACCCCAATCTGAACCGGCACATCGCCCGCCGCAGCGCGCTGTCGATTGTATTCAGCAAGAGTATGCAGCATTGCAATTCCCGCTTTCACAGCATCATCCGCGCCCTCGCTAAACAACGCCATAATTGCATCGCCAATATATTTATCAATAAACCCCTGATTTTCCACAATCAGCGGTTCCATTCGACTCAAATAAGAATTTATAAATTTAAAATTTTCTTGCGGTGTCATCTGTTCCGAGAGAGTAGTGAAATCGCGGATGTCAGAAAACAAAATCGACATTTCCAACTCCACCGCTTCTCCCAATTTAACACCAACAATACTGTCACATCCCAAAAAAGATAAAAACTCCTTGGGTACAAAGCGGCTTGTCGCCTCAAGGATTTCTAATTTTGCATCCAGTGAAATTTCCAAACTGCATTTGACCTCAAAGAGCTCATCAATGAACTTTTTGCGCTCGGCCTCAGCTTCTTTGCGTTCCGTGATATCTAGAAGAGTGTTGATAGCATAGACAATTTGGTCGTGTTTATCGTAAATCGGGGTAGCATGAATTTCTAGGGGAATAACCTTGTTGCCCTGTCGGACTTCTAAATCGTCAGCCATGGAAGTTTCGCCCCTCAATGCCCGCATGATGGGCAAGTTTTCGACTGGGCAATGTTGAAGAGTTCCTGCTTGATAAAGTTGATAAACCTCTGACAATTGTTCGGCTGGGATATCGGACACGACTCCTTTATCAAATAGCTCTTTTGCTTTTTTATTGATATAGTAAACTTTGCCCTCCGCATTCAGCACTCCCACGCCCACCGGCATTGCTTCCAAAAACTGCATCAAGCGATTTTCGTTGTCGTGGAGTTTGGCAATCAGTACCGCTTGCTCGGAGTTTAACTGTGCCAACTCCTGATTCATTTGCTGGAGTTGAGCGTTTTGTTGTGCCAGTTGTTTGTGTTGAAGATAACTATTTAGCGCTTCTTTAACCGTCAATTTCAAATCTTCAGCTTGCCAAGGTTTAGTGATGTAACGGTATAAGTTTGCCCAGTTGATAGCATTGGCGATCGCCTCAATATCTGCTTGTCCCGTCAGCATAATTTTTATAGTGTCCGGCGAAATGAGATGAGCCTCTTTTAACAGCTCATCTCCCTTCATCTCAGGCATAATGTGGTCGGAAATAATTAAAGGAATTTCCTCCCCATCCTCTAGCAATTCTGCAATTAACTCTAATGCCTCTTCCCCGCCTTCAGCAATTTCGATTAGATAATCATTACCGATAGACTCTTGCAGTTCTGCTTTGAGGCTCCTGAGTACAGTTCTCTCATCATCTACACAGATAATTACCTGTTGGGTCATAATTTAGATAAACCGGATTTAATAGTTTCCAGCAAATCGGCTTCCGACCAAGGTTTAGACAAGCAGCGATGGAGGTTAGCCTGTTTTTTTGCTCGGTCAACTGCTACTTCATCAGCTTGACCTGTGAGCATAATTTTAATAACATTGGGGTATTTTTTGTGAATGCGAATTAGCAACTCATCTCCCTTAATACCGGGCATTAACCAATCAGAAATAATCACAACAACGCTGGCGGCATCGTCAGAAAGTTCGCTGATTACATCTAAAGCCTCCTCAGCATCTTCTGCTCCTTCATAGCTGTAGGCATCTCCAAATTCTGCTGCTAGCTGCGTCCTGAGACTGTCTAACACCATTCTCTCATCGTCAACGCACAAAATAACTGGTTTAGACATCTATTTCTTCTCCTATTTAATGGTCATTAGTAGCACAAGTACAGTTCCCGATCGCACTCCGACTCCTCGAAACCGAGTTTTTCAACTCGGATTTAGGGTTAGAACGAAGTATGGGGGTTAAAAAACCCGCTTTCTCGGCCCAGGACTGAGCAGTCAGATTAGTAAAGTGTATTAGTAGGCGCGATCGTATTTTAAGATGCCACAAGCTGACCGATCGCCCCCTCCTCTCCCCGTCTCCAGTCGCCGGAACCAAAAAATCTATCTGCGTAGCAGCTTAGCTGAGCATAACGCATCGTACTGCTGTTTTACATCCATTTCCGGTGGAATCCAAGTTATTTTCGTCAAAACGCTTTAACTTTTGCCATCCTCCCTATGGGCTAGATTGCAGGTTGGGTGGAGTCCAGTAATACCCGACCTACTTACTGCGTTATATTGTTTGCGAGATCCTTGACCTGCTTATACAGCGCTCACGGGCAGGAAAACATTAAATGTGGTTTGGCCCGGAATCGATTCTACCTCTATTTTTCCCTGATGTTTGTCAACAATCTTCTTGACAATATCTAGCCCCAAACCGCTGCCTTCTCCCGCCGGCTTAGTAGTAAAAAACGGGTCAAATATTTTCGCTTTTATCTCGAATGGTATCCCCTTACCGCTGTCGGTGACACTAATCTTAGCCTGCCCGGATTGCTGGGCTAACTCAATAATTAGCGTGCCTCGGTAATCCATTGCTTGCAAAGCATTGTGCACAAGATTTGTCCACACTTGATTCAGTTCGTCGGGATAGCACATTATTGGTGGGATTTCGGCATACTTTCTCACTACCTGAACGCCCTGTTTGAGTTGATTTTGATAAAGGGTTAACACCGTTTCAATCCCTTCTGCAATGCTGGCTGCTGTCTTTTTCCCCGACTGTTCGTAATGGGCATAGGTTTTTAAGGCAAACACGACTTTTGATGCTCTGTCTGTAGCTGTGTTGATCGTGGCCATACCTTTTTTTAACTCAGAAAGTTTGTAGGCGATTTCTATAATGTGCAAGCTATCGGGTTTTTGCAGCAGCGACACAAAGCTGTCAAGTTCATGATAGACTCCCATCATTACTAGGCGATCGGCTGCGGTATCTGAATCTGCTATTCCTAATTCTTGCAGTTGGCCTCTCAAAGCTCTCTTCAATTTGCGTTCTTCTTTCGTTGATAAGCTGGTTTCTTGTTCGAGAGCACGCTGAAGTAAGGCTAAGAAATCCTGTACTTCTTCTGGGGAGAGAGATTGAAAAAGTGCGGGCAACTGTTCTAGAGTTTGATTCAAGAACTTAGAAACATTGCCGGCAGACGATCGAATCGCGCCCAGGGGAGTGTTAACTTCGTGGGCAACTCCGGCAACCAGTTGTCCTAAAGCTGCCATTTTTTCTGATTGAATCAGTTCTGCTTGGGTAGCTTCGAGATAGCTTAAAGTTTGTGATAGTTCTTGGGTGCGTTCTTCGACTTTGGCTTCTAAGTTGGCGTAGAGTTGGGCATTTTCTATGGAGATGGCTGCTTGAGACGACAATATTTTTAAGACTGCTACTCTGTTAGGAGTAAAGGCATTTGTTGTCAGATTGTTTTCTAGATACAGAATGGCGATCGTTTTTCCTTGGTGTTGGATCGGCAGGCACAAAACTGACTTCAGTTGGTGCTGAATGATATAAGCATCATATAAATTTTGGCTCTCTTTAGGTACATTGTTGTAGAGCAAAAGTTCTTGAGTTCTGGCTACATAGTTAATCAGACTTATGGGAACTATGTGGCTATTTTCTAGGGCAATGGGTTGCAGGAATGTTGTTTCTGAAGTGTCGCTAGTTCCCAAAGCTTCAACTATTAAGTTACCTCCTCGGTGCAAAATCAGAGCGCCTTTGGAAGCTCCAGCATTTTCAATTGCTGCTTGCATCAAAGTTGAGAGCAGTTTTTCAAGCTGAATTTCCCCTGAAAGAGCTTGAGATGCTTTAATAACTGTTGCCAAATCGAGAAATTCCGACCTTTCCAAACTGCTGGTCATTGAGAGGGTGGCATTAGTCATCAGGGAAAAGGTTTCGCCTGTCTGCAAGCTGGTTTTCTGGTTGAGAATCGGCGCGATTAATTGGGGATAGCGTTTTTCTAAATCCTCAACTTTTGCCTTGGCGCCCCAGCGCGCGTAGGCGTAGTAGGCGTCAGTTAAATAGACTCGGGCAATTTTTTCTTTGCCCCATTCGAGATAAAATGTGGCGGCGAGTTCGTGGGCGAGGGCTTCTTCATTAACGTACTCGTTTTGTTGGGCGAGGCCGATCGCGCGATCGTACATTTCCACTGCCTCCAGTCTTTCTCCTAGCACCCGATGCCGCCCTGCCTCTACTAGATAGAACTTATGTAAATGATTCATCGGAGCATGATGCGCCCACTTTTGCATTTTTTCTTGGTTGTTTTTCACCCGATTGAGTATAACCTCTTGTTCGGAACTTGAAGCCTCAGCAAATACAGCTAAATGTGCCAGAGAATCATAAAAATGGAAGAGAGGCACGCAGATCAGTGCTGTCACGCTGCCTAGATATTTTTCGGCTAAAACAGCATTTTTAATGGCTTCATGAGGTTGACAAAACACGCAATTTAAAATGAGTTTATATAGGTATACTTGATGAAGTTGACAGCCATCATTTGCTTTAATAGCAGTTGTTAGTCCTTCCTCTTCATTGTATATGTCACCCATTAAACAAGTGGGATTTTCATTATTACCTAACAAATTCTGGACTACTTGCCGAGCTAATGCGATCCAACTCAATAAAACTTCTTGTCTAATTTTACTAATAGCCTTACTGTATGCTGATATCTTTTGGTCTACCTCCGTAAGCTCTTGACCCAAAAAACATGATACATAGCATATATGAAATCCACAGTGACCAGCCATTTCAAAGTCTCCACTTTCCACTGCGCTTTGATATCCCTCAATCAAAATGGGTAGTGCTTCTCTGAGATGTTTTTTCCAGTGTACGATCAGAGAACCCCAGACATTGAATACCTTAGCCTTGACTTTCTGAACATTGAGCCGCTCAGCCAAATTTGCAGCTAAGTAACCAAATCGATAACCCGTTTCTATGTCTTGGACTACTCCACACAGAATTAATCCGTAAATAGAATAACCAAATGACGACCAGGTGGCATTACCATATTTGAGTGATAAATTAACCATTTTGCACGTAATTAGTAATAGCACTGTTGGTGCAGCAACATAAGCAGCAGGAGCAATACTTGATATGATATACATGGCTGCTAACGGTTCTGGTTCGGTCATTTCCGACAGGTTAATTAACGCTTCGATTTCGTGTTCAGCACAGAGCAAAGCAGTTTCTTCTAGTCCTTTTTGAACATCCGACTGGTTGGGCGATTCTGGTAAAATTACTCCCAACTGAGCGAGCACTTGCAGCCCAATGTTAACATCTTCTGTGAGGTTCCCCTGGGAGGCCGACGCTTGAATTTTTGCATCATAGACTTTCACTTTGTCCAGCAGCGAAATCGCTTGTTGCAGAACAATATTAGCGAATTTATCCATCTGCTCAAACTCACCGTTGAGATAAGCCACCTCTGCTGCTTCGGAGTACAAAGCCAATGATAGGCTGTACTGATGCTGCCAACTATTTACTGCTAAAACTTCCAGTCCCGTAGCTAAATATCTTTTCGCAGCAGCATAAGCTATTGAACTTTTAGCTCTACGTCCAGCAATTAAATTCAATTGAGCTAATTCATCTCGCTCAGTCTGAGCAATAATTAACTCCTTGCCCCTGTTCAAATGGTTGACGATATCGAAAATTTTCTCTTCTCTTTCTTGTGCCGTAGGGGCGGCGCCTCCCTGTCCGCCCTTCCTCAACAAAAGTTGCCCTATTTTGAGGTGAGTTGACTGTTTCTGAGATTCGGGAATTAAAGAGTATGCTGCTTGCTGTACTCGATCGTGTAAAAATTTGTAGGGAACCGATAAATCAGATGTTTGTGCCACCTCTGATGATTCCGAATTTTGAAAGAACTTGTAAACTTCGCTGATGGGAATCACTAACCCCTCTTGCAGCGCTTGCCACAATTCATCCGCCGTTTCGGCTTGAGATTTTTCGCGGACAACTGCCAGGGTTGCCAAGTCAAATTGGTTGCCGATACAAGCCGCTAACTTTAAAATATCTTGGGTATTTGCAGGGAGGTTTTGCAACTTAATCGCCATAAACTCAACTACATCGTCGGTCAAAGCAAGGGCGGTAACTCGGGCAATATCGCACTGCCAATACGCGCAGCTCACATCAAAGGAAATTAACCCATCGATTTGGAGAAATTTGAGGAATTGCGTAGCAAAGAATGGATTGCCTTTAGTTTTGCTGAAGACGAGTTCTGTTAAAGGAGTTGCTCGTTCTAATGGACAAATTAGGGTATCGGCAATCAGGCGATTTAGGGCTGGTTTGTCTAAGGGTGATAATGTAATTTGATTGACTGGGACTGACTTTTTGCGGAGTTCATCCAAGGTCAAAATTAGCGGATGGGCACCGAAAACTTCGTTGTCCCTATAGGCTCCGATTAACAGCAGATAGCGGGTATCCGTCTCGCTTACCAGCAACTGCATTAGCTTCAGCGAAGCAGAATCGGCCCACTGCAAATCATCCAAGAAAATGACTAAAGGATGCTCTTTTGTGGCGAAGACTCCGATAAACTTACCGAAGAGCAAATTAAAGCGATTTTGTGCGGCAATTCCTTCTAGCTCTTGGACTTTTGGCTGCTTGCCGAGCAGGTGTTCTAATTCGGGGATGACATCGATAATTACCTGGGCATTTTCACCCAAAACTTTTAAGATTTTGGCTTGCCATTTCTCCACATTAGCTGCGGTTTCAGCTAGCAGTTGTCTCATCAAGTTCTGGAAGGATTGCACCCAGGCCCCCAAGGGAATATCGCGCTTGAATTGGTCAAATTTCCCTTTGATGAAGTAGCCCCGCGCTCCGACAATGGGTTTGTGTACTTCGTTGACGGCGGCGGTTTTGCCAATGCCGGAAAAGCCGGCGACTAGCATGATTTCGACCCCCCCTTGCCCCCCCTTATTAAGGGGGGAGTTGAGGGGGGTGCTGACGCGATCGAATGCTTCTAATAATGTGTTAACTTCGGTTTCTCTGCCGTAGAGTTTTTCGGGTATGGCAAAGCGATCGCAAATATCTCTAGCCCCCAAAGTAAACTGGCTAATCTTGCCTGTTTCTTGCCACTGCTGCCTTACCGTTTCCAAGTCGTACCTGAGTCCGAAAGCATTTTGATAGCGCGATTCTGGGTTTTTTGCCATCAATTTAACAGTGATGTCATTCAACATTGCCGGGATGGTTGGGAGGATCTCTATTGGGGGAGTTGGAATCCTGGCCAGATGGGAGTGAACTAACTCCATCGGATCGGTAGATTTAAAGGGTAATTGTCCTGTCAGCAGTTCGTAAAATGTGACTCCCAGCGAGTAGAAATCGGTGCGGTAATCGATACCTCGATTCATGCGACCGGTTTGTTCTGGAGACATATAATTTAGCGTTCCTTCCAGAACGTTAGGGCTTTTAATTTCTTGATTTTCTCGGGGCAAAAGGGAAGATATACTGAAGTCAATGACTTTAATTTCTTTTGTGTGGGGATTAATTAGAATATTCTGGGGTTTGATATCTTTATGAATAATTCGATACTGATAGAGTCCTTCTAATACTTGGACTGTCTGAATAGCTATCGGTAAAAAATCGGCGGTACTTAGTGGGTGAAGGGCGGTATATTCGGCAAGAGAGATACCGCCAAAATCTTCCATGACTAAAGCAAAACCGTTGCGGTAGTTTGAGAGTGCCAGGGGTTTGACAATTCCTTTCAGGTCAAGATTTTTGGTAATTGTGTACTGATTGCGAAACTGTACGAGTTCGTTGAAAGTGGGATATTCGCTTTGGAGGATTTTGATGACGACAGGTTTTTGGTCTGATTCGGAAATCGCTCGGTAAACTTGGGTTCTAGAACCGTTGTAAATGCGATCGAGGATGCGATACCCGGCAATTGTTAGTGAAGTATCTGTCATGGGATTTTAGATTTTAGATTTTAGATTTTAGATTTTAGATTTGACCTAAAACAATGCAAGTTTAGGGAAGCTTCAAGCATTTATTTTATAAGTCATTCAACCTATTGCATAATTTTTTATGCACTCTTGAAAGTCGCAGATTAACGCAGATAATTGAAGGAATTGAGAGCTAATTCTGGCAATTCAAGTCTATTTTAAGATTCTCGGCAAGGACGAAAGGATGTTCGATGAAAGACAGATGCACCGCAGCGTTCTAAAGCCAATGTATGTTTTTTTGTACCATATCCTTTGTTGTTTGTCAAGTCATATTCTGGATACTTGAGGGCCATCCGCAGGATTAATTCATCGCGCCAAACTTTGGCGACAATGCTAGCGGCGGCAATCTGAATCGATCGCGAATCACCCTTAATCATCGTCTCTTGGTCGATCGACAAATTGGGTATTCTTTGATTGCCGTCAACCAAACACAAATCCGGCGTGACATTCAACTTCACAATCGCCCGCTTCATTGCCAACAAAGAAGCCTGCAAAATATTCAGGCGATCGATCTCCCGCACCGAAGCTGCACCAATTTGACAGTCAACCGCCACAGCCCGGATTTTCAGCGCTAACCGACTCCGGGCTGCGGGACTCAACTGCTTGCTGTCGCGCACCCCGCAACTTACTAATTCATCGAGAACCTCGTCGGGCAAAATGCAGGCAGCAGCCACCACAGGCCCGAACAAAGCTCCTCTTCCTACTTCATCTACACCTGCAATTATCCGAGGGAGACGGGGAGAGGGCGAGAGGGGGAGAGGAGAGGGCGAGACTGGGGGAGTGGGAGAAAGGGAGAGATGGAAAGATGGGAAGAGAGTAAAAATTTCTACTTCTTCCTTCTTCACGCTTGACTTCTTTCTTCTTACCTCGGACTTCTTCACGCTTGACTTCCATCCGTTACATCCGTTACACAATCCGTTGCCGAACTTCCTTCTTCCCTCGAACCTCTTCCTTCATAATCACTCATCCAAAACAGCAGACGAGCGGCGGCGGCGCCGGCGGTTGATAGCAGGCTCCTCGGGTTCGATCGATTCGATCGGCTCATGGGATTCGATCGGCTCATTCGATTCGATCGGCTCGTGGGATTCGATCGGCTCGATCGATTCGATCGGCTCATGGGATTCGATCGGCTCATAGGATTCGATCGGCTCGTGGAATTCGATCGGCTCCTGTGAGAAAGCCATCACACCGTCGGTTTCCTCCATCGGCTCAAAATCATCCTCGGTTTCGTCTTCGTCGATCGAACTTGAGCCGTAAATTTGGGCCTCATCATCATCAGCATCATCATCGTCATCCTCAGCAAATACCGGCCGGGCAACCGACATTTCTGAATAATAATCTCGTTCCTCAACATTCTGTGCTGGTGCAGGCGCTTCAAATTCAAATTCGAGCTGCTCAAAAGGTGGCTTGTTCGGGGCCGCTCCCGGGAGCGTCACCGAAACGATCGCATTCTTAGGATTTTTCAGGCTGCGATCCGTCAGCACCAAAGGAGAAACCCCCATCAGAGCATAAACATCCTGCTCCTCTGGCGTCATTTCCACCGAAATCACCTCGGGAGGCTCCACCATCGGCTTCATCAACTCAGACTTAGCTGGGCGCACGCGATCGAAATCCTCGCGCCTGCCAACAGTCGCCATATTCACCACCCCGAAGCCCTCAGAAGCTGCCCGGATGCCGGGGGGTGCCTGATACTCAGAGCGCGGCTCTGCGACGGGCGCGCTGTTCGTATTCGGCAGCCGCAACTTGCTGCGTACCGGTTCCTCCTCCGCCACCACGGCAAAAGGCTCTTCGCCAATCCGGCGGCGGCGGCGCCGTCTGGTTCCGTTGCCCAAATCCTGATAGCTGGGATGGTTGAGCAAGTCCAAAGCCGAGGCGTTGCCGCCAGTCTCAACAAAATCCAAACTTTCGCTAGACGGTTCCCAAGCAGCCCGAGCGGGTTCGGGGGAACGTTCTTCTCTTACTGGCGCAACTGCTGCGCCAGCTACAGGCGCCAAGCTGCGGCGTTCCAATCCTTCTGGCAAGTTCAACATCACCCGGTTGGAGGAAGTCACAGTGCGATCGGCCGATTCCCGCACCGCTGCGGCGAAATCTTCTTCGCCCGGGAGTTGCACCAGATGACCCAACCCGCTGCAAGTAGGGCAACTGTGGCCGAACAACTCGTAAATATTTTGACCTTGGCGTTTGCGGGTGAGTTCTACCAGTCCCAATTCCGAGAGTTGAGCGATTTGCGGCCGAGATTTGTCAGCTTTGAGAGCTTTATTGAAATGTTCCAGCACCTGCAACTGATCGCGGCGGGATTCCATGTCGATAAAGTCAACAATAATCACCCCGGCAATATTGCGGAGTCGCAGTTGTCTGGCAATTTCCGTTGCTGCTTCGCAATTTGTCCAGAGTACCGTTTCGCGAGCTGTTGCCGATCGAGTAAACGAGCCAGAGTTGACATCGATCACCGTCAGCGCCTCAGTCGGCTCGATGATCACGTAACCGCCCGAAGGCAAATCCACCCTCGGTCTGAGGGCTTCTCGAATCGCAGCGTTAACGCGGAAAAATTCTAAAATCGAGGCGCGCTCTCGGTGGTGGTCGATCAAAACTCCAGCAGGAAGTTTACCGCCGTTCCAGCTCATCAACTGCTGCTTCACCCGCTTAATTCCATTTTGCGAGTCCACCACAATCCGATTCACGTCACCGCTGAACATATCCCGCAGCACCCGCTGGATAAAATCGTCATCGCGGTTGAGCAGTGCCGGCGCCCGCGAGGTACCGCCTTCGAGTTGCACGGCTTCCCACTGTTTTTGCAGGACTTCCAAATCTTCCATGATGGCTTCTTCGGTCATGCCTTCGGCTTCGGTGCGTACCAGCAGCCCCATCCCGGCCGGTTTCACCAAAATAGCCAGGGCTCTGAGGCGGTTGCGCTCGGCTTCCGACTTGATTCTGCGGGACAGATTGACTCCCCTGCCGTAGGGCATCAGTACCAAATAGCGGCCCGGCAGAGTAATGTTGCCTGTCAGCCGAGGGCCTTTGCTGCCCGTCGGTTCTTTCATCACCTGTACCACCACTTTCTGCTGCGGCGTCAGGAGTTCTGTAATTGCTCCTGCCGATCGTTTGAGCCGCAGCGGGCCGAGGTCTGTGACGTGCATGAACCCGTTGCGTTCAGGGTCGCCAATATTGACAAAGGCCGCATCTATCCCGGGGAGTACATTTTCGACAATTCCCAAGTAAATGTCGCTGACTTGGTGGCTGCCTGTGGCTACCACGAGTTCTTGGATTTGATCTTCTGAAAAAACGGCAGCAATGCGATGCTGCTCTGCTATAACTATCTGCTTTGTCATTCAATTTCCTCAAAAAACTGGCAGCAAGTTAGAGACACTAACGCGCTTAGAGTGCCTCTGACTTTAACTGTAATTAGTAGTAGCAGGAAGAGTTATTAGTTGTGAGTTGGTGCAGGGTGCAAGGAAATTTAACTGTTAACTGTTCACTGTTCACTGTTACAGATAAAGTAGTTAAACCCGCCCGATCGAGAGTTATGAGTTATGCTCAGCAGATAAATCTGAGAGATAGAAATAAGGAGGCTTTGATCGAGTTAGCAATATTAAGTTGTGAGTTGAGAATTGCTTGACTCAATACTCAAAATTCAACACTTGCAACTCTTCCTTTGAACTCAGCGAATAAATTCAGCGACAATCCCACCAATTTCTTAACACACAACTGAACATACAACTTAACACTACGAACTGATAACTCCCCTTGCGTGGTGGTTGAGGGCTGGTTTTGAGCGAATGTAAGTAGGAGTGAAAGCGTAAGGACTTTTGTTGAATTCTTGCGCGATCGCACTCAACTGACTCTACTCTTGGCATTCGACTGCAACCTGGGCCCCTGCCAACCCTAAAACCTGGTCAGTCGATTTTAGATTTTAGATTTTAGATTTTAGATTTACTGCACAGATGCCATCTGGGAGCTTGAACTAGGGTCTAAAACCTAAAATTTTGGGTTCTCCACGACGATTGTCGGGGGCTTCTCTCCGTTTTCGATCGAGGTTAGTCGATTAAAGAATTGAAGAATTTTAGATTTTAGATTTACCGAACAGATGCAATCTGGGAGCTTGAACTAGGGTCTAAAACTGCGATCTCTCTACGACTGAAGTCTGGGGCTTGTATCCGTTTTCGATCGAGGTCAAAAAGATCTATTGTTGAATACCAGCAGAGCGGCTTGAACCGTGAGATTTTTGAGTAAGCCGACGATCGACAACCAGTCGATCGAGCGAAATTAATCGATCAATTTGGTTCAGGCCCCGCTCCTGCGGGTTTGGCGCTAGATTTAGCCCGTGAATGTACAAAAAGGCTTGAAGTCTTGAACAGAAGCAATTTGCACCCAGCCCGCGTTGCTGGTTGACTCTTAGCGACGAGCGACAAAAGCGCTCAAGCCGCCGCGGCTTCCATAACAAGCAATTATAGCGTGAAACGATACATCCCGATAGGGAAGCCCGGGTGAAATATTCCACTGCGGCTTCCCTATTTTAACCATAACCCAGGATGAGCTGACTGCGTTGTACCTGCAGAAGCTGAATTTCTTGCTGGCTAACTTGTTCGAGCATGAAAACAAGATGTTCGGGCTTCAGCAAGTTGCCATCGCTGCGACAACTGCCGGTATAGCGCAAGACGGCTGTACCTTGGGATTTACCACTAGAGGCAGAGGCGCTGCTTTCTGGTTTCTGCTCTACAAGTTCGAGTTTGTGCAGCCGATCGCGCAAATTGACATCCCGCGTCTTTCCCGACTTAGTAGTGTGCACCCGCCAAAAAGCCGAACTTTGGGCGATCGCTTTAACCCAAGCCTCCCAATTGGCACTATCCGCGACCCCGACAGCAGCAGAATGCTCCCGGTCAGATTCGCCATTTTCTGCCAGCGAGCCTGTTGCAGCGACAGTGATGACATACTCCGCAGCTTCTAACAACTGACTGGCAGAAGGAGCTTTGAGATCGATCGGCTCAACCCTGTAAATCGGGATATTTTCCGGCAGAGTCCCCGCCAATTTTTCCCGAAAAATCTCAATATCGATCGGCTCAGTGAGTTCAAAATCAGCAATTTCCCCAGTGCTCGTAACGCCCAGAGGCAGGGCATTTGCCACAGAAATTCGAGGGTTCGGGTGGAAGCCGCCGGTAAACGAAATCGGTAAATCGGCCCTGCGGACAACTCGATCGAACAATCGCAGCAAATCCAAATGACCAACCAAAGCCATATCGCCCACCTTCCCGAACCAAACCCGCAAACGCTGTTTCCGCTGCGTATCCGGCACGAATTCCCCTGCAAACTCTGGAATTGGCAGAGCATCCACAACCACATTGTGTCCGAAATCAGTGCCGCAAACCCCGCAGCGCGAACACCCTTCAAAGGAACAGTCAGGAACCGTCGCTGCTTCTAAAGCATGAAGCAAGTCCATTTTAAGCCAGTTTTTGTCGATCCCCGTGTCTAAGTGATCCCAAGGTAAAGGTCGATCGAGAGAGAGGGGGAGAGTGGGGGAGGGGGAGAGGGGGGGAGTGGGAGAGGGGGAGAGGGGGAGAGTGGGAGAGGGGGAGAGGGGGAGAGTGGGGGAGGGGGAGAGTGGGAGAATTCGGGAAATCTTCGTTGATTCCTGGGAATTCAGACTTGTATCCGTTAAATCCCGTACAGTGCTCGTTGCCGAACTTCCTTCTTCCTTCTCCTCTTCCTTCTGAAAAAGATTCCATTCGCCGCTTTCGACTTGGCGGTATTTCCAGGTAAGGCCCGATTCATCGATCGCCTGAGTCCAAGCCTTGTAAGCCTTATCCAAACTTTCCCACCACGCATCCATACCAGCACCGAGTTCCCAAGCGCGGCGGACTACAGCGCCCAAACGCCGATCGCCCCGTCCGACAAAATCCTCCATTGCCGAAATCCGCACATCAGTGTAATTCACCTTAACGCCCCGCATCCCGCGAAATTCATCCTTGAGGAGTCTTTGCTTGCGGGAAAACTCAGCAGTCGAAACCGAGTGCCACTGAAAAGGAGTGTGAGGCTTGGGGGTAAAATTAGAAATTGTCAAATTAAAATTCAGTCCCCGGCGGCCGACCAGCCTGCATTCCCTGTGCAGCCAGCGGACTGTTTCCGCGATGCCCAGAACATCAAAATCTGTTTCTCCGGGCAAACCGATCATAAAATACAGCTTGATTTTATCCCAACCGCGATCGACCGCAGTTTTGACACCCCGGAGCAATTCTTCGTTTGTCAAACCTTTGTTAACAATGTCGCGCATCCGCTGCGTGCCGGCTTCCGGCGCAAAAGTCAAACCGCTTTGCCGCGTGCCGCCGAGAATGTCGGCAATATTATCGTCAAATCTGTCAACCCGCTGGCTGGGTAGAGACAGAGAGATATTTTTATCTTTGAGGCGGTTTTTGATTTCCATCCCGACTGCTGGGAGTGCCAGATAGTCGGAACAACTCAGGGAAAGCAGGGAAAACTCGCTGTGCCCGGTGGCTTTCATCCCTTGTTCTATTGCCTCTACGACTTGCTGCGGTTCCACATCGCGCGCGGGGCGAGTCAGCATTCCCGGCTGACAGAAGCGGCAGCCGCGGGTGCATCCCCGGCGGATTTCTACTGTCAGTCTGTCGTGTACTGTCTCGACGTAGGGTACTAGCCCGATCGAATATGCTGGTATGGGAGTCGCCACGCGGCGCAGAATTCGATCGGGAACTTGCGGGCGGTTGGGACGAACAGAACCGTCGGCCGCCATATCGTAGAATTGGGGGACGTAAACGCCGGGAATTTGCGCTAAATCCAGCAGCAGTGCTTCTCGGCTCAAATTGTTAGTTTTGCCTTCGGTCAAAATCAAGCCAATTTCCGGCAGCAATTCTTCTCCATCTCCCAAAGCGATGAAGTCAAAAAAGTCAGCGTAGGGTTCGGGATTGGATGTTGCGGTTTGTCCGCCAGCAAAAATCAGCGGCATTTGACCGTTTTGGTCATTTGTCGCTCTTTCTTGCCAAGTTAGGGGAATGCCGGCTAAATCCAGCATTTCCAGAATGTTTGTCGCTCCGAGTTCGTAGCTGAGGCTGAAGCCCAGAATATCAAATTCTGAGAGCGAGCGCCTGGATTCTACTGCAAACAGGGGAGTTTTGGTCGATCGCAGTTTTGCTGCTAAGTCTGCTGCGGGCAAATAAGCTCGATCGCACAACTGTCTCGGCAAGGCGTTCAAAATGTTGTAAAGGATGATGTGCCCCAGATTGGAAGCACCAACTTCATACACTTCTGGGTAAGTCAGCACCCAGCGCACAGACGCCCCGTCCCAAGGCTGTCGCGCAGCCCCCAACTCGTTTCCTAGATAACGAGCAGGCTGATTGATTTCTGCTGTAAGTAATTCTTCGACTTTTACTGCCACGGCTCGACTCGCTCTGATAGTTGCGACTAGACAGCAGCCTACCTTAAAATCTGCCAACACGCCAACGGCAATCAGTTGATTTTAGATTTTTGATTGAAGAATTTTAGATTGACTTGCAGCGCCCAGAATCTGGGAGCTTGAACAAAAGCGTTGCCCGAAGAGCGAAGTCGAAGGGAGCGCAGTCGTTGGGTCTAAAATTTTGGGAGCATCCACGACGATTGTACGGGACACGGTACCCGTCTCTGGCGGCTCCTCTGTCTTTTGGGGCATTTAACTCAATTTGCTGTGTTTTGTTGCTTGTTTTCACCGATAAAAAGGTTCTACGAGTGATTTTTTACACTAGAGTTTGCCGCTTCAAAGCTCTCGACATTTTCAAAGATCTCAAAAACTCGATCGAGTTGACTGAGTTCCAGAATCATCCTAATCCCGGCGGAAATTGAGCAAATACTAAACCTGCGCCCCATTTTTTTTGCCTGCTTGAGGCCGGAAATCAATGCCATCAAACCCGCACTGTCAATAAATGTCACTGCGCCAACATCCACGAGTACCGCTACCACCCCGGGGGCTGAAATTGCTGCGGTTAGTTGCTGTCCGAATTCTGCGGCTGTAGCTGCGTTCAGGTGGTCTAGGGGTCGAATCACCGTAATTGCTTTATGGGCAAGAAGTGTCTGCATATATCAAACCTATGATTTCTACGTATTTTCAACTACTTCATTGGACGGATGTAAGCCTAAACCTACTTGATACCTACGAGCCTAACTCGCTCTGAGGAAAACCGACCAGTTGTTTTCAGTAAGTTTACTGAATCTTTATTTATTTACTCTTTTTTATAAAATTTTCCGCAAGATTTGGGGAGTAAAGGTAAGCTACTATACGATTTTTTATTGAGGCGACTAGGTTTAGTCTAGGCAATGGTAAAAATTGCGATCGACCTTGCCTTAGCTGTTAGGTCAAACTGAAGAATGTAATTGAAATCACTTGTTAGTTCTGATTTAGATCACTCGCGCGATCGACTCTTAAGATGAAAATTAAACTGTACGGAGTTCTCCGATATACTATGCAAGCAACTCATGCTATTCGTCAACTTGTAGAAAAAGCCCTCTACATTAAGCAGTTGACGCCTGACATTGAAAACGAAATCAACAACGAGCTCACCCGCTTGGGCTACATCTCGGATATTGATTATGAGGCTTTAGAGTTATTAATGGATGAAATGGATGCCGGCCGGGTGCAATTGGTCTCTAGTCGATAGTTGGAACCGGACGGGGCAGGAAAAATCAAATAGCAAAAAAAATCCTTGCACGGCGTGAAATACAAAAGTCCCAGAAGCATTTACCCCGGCACGGTATTTTTCACGTGAAGCACCGAGTTGATGAGCTTGATATTTGAGGAGCTGGTTTTTGCACCTCAGTATCAAAAACTACAAACTTTGACCTCAATTAAATCTATAACTTTTGGGGCTTGACAAAGGAGCTCAGATAGTAATTTATTCTAATGATTACTGTTACCGGACTGAGGCAGAAACTTGGTTTGGAACGATCGCAATTAAATTGGTTCGATCGTTCCGACTTGAGTCCTCATCAAACGAGAGACTACTCATATCATGTCCGGTGCATTACCCTAAAAAAAACTTTTCGTAGTGCGCCCGAAAGTCCGCAAAAAGCTGCGGACTTTCGGGCGCACTACCAACCTTACTTATTGCGGTTAATCGATCGGACACCAGATAAATCAGGTGCGATCGCCAGTTGTGTAAAGTTTGGTAAAAAAGCTGCGGGATTTGCATAAAAAAGAACAAGTTGCGCCGATAGCTCAAATAGAGAGGCCCGCGTCAAGGCGGCGAGAGAGCCAGTCAACTTGTATCTAAATCAATATAATATGTCACGAAAACCAGAAAGCACGGAAACTTCCATCAGCAGTTTATTTGCCAAAATCGAGAGCTTGCTGATGCAGACTTGGCAAGAAACAGGCCACGGATGCCTAACTATTGAGAGCGAAAAATTTAGTCCGAAAAAAATCCAAGTAATTATTCGCGGCTCTACTCACTATCGGTATGTTATTTCGCCTGAAGGCATAAACGAGAGGCTTTCAAAGCAGAGTACCGAAGGGGATTGAGCGATTAACGGTTGGGTTAACGTAATTGGTAATTGGTAATTGGTAATTGGTAATTGGTAATTGGTAATTGGTAATTGGTCATTGGCCCGCGCAGGTCATCGGTCATTGGTCGTTATATAATGTGCGATCGCTCTTATCGAAGAAAACTGATTTTTAGTGAGGATTTCCCTCCTCGCCGAGTCAATCACAGATAGATCGATCGCGCCGCCAAACTTGCCACCACCGCCACCAACTCACCAGCATCGAGAGGCTTGGACACGTGAAGTTGAAAACCCTGCCGCAGCGCCCGCACCCGTTCCTCTACCCTACCTGCCGCCGTGAACGCCAGCGCCGGAATTTCCCTGTGGGCCATTCGCTCTCGCACTTGCAGCAGCAGAGCCTCTCCATTTTCCGACTGCATCCCGAGATCGATCGCCAACACATCCGGATTCAGCCTAGGAATCGCTTCCAAGGCTTCCCTTCCCGAGACTGCCGTCTCCACCTCGGCCCCGCAATCTTCGAGCACTGTACGCGCAAAATCCAGGGAATCCCCGTCGCGATCGACCACCAACACCCGCACTCCCAAAAGGTTGCTGCTGACAAAAGACTCATTTACAGGGGCTGGCGCCTTACTTTCTAGAACCGCAAAATCCGCCGCCGGGCCAACAGAAAATCCGCAGTTGCCGTGGAGCTGTTTAATTGGCAATCTCACGAAAAACGTCGCTCCTTGTCCCTTCCCTGCCGATTCCACTTGCACCGTCCCCCCGTGCATTTCCACAAAATGGCGCACTAGGGCCAAACCCAAACCCAATCCGTCGTAAGATCGCGTTGTAGAGCTGTCAGCTTGGCTGAACCGCTCGAAAACGTGCGGCAAAAACTCTCTCGCAATCCCTTGTCCCGTGTCGCTGACCTCAATTTCCACACTAGGCGGCGACAAATTTTCACAGCAGGCGGATGGCGCCCGGGCCATCGTCCCCTCAACCGGGCGCAGCGCCACCCTCACCTGTCCCCCGTCAGGAGTAAACTTAATCGCATTCGACAGCAAATTCCACGCCACCTGCAGCAAGCGGCCGGAATCGCCAAAAATCCGCCCCGCAAAGGAGTCGAAATCCGCCACAATTTCAAGATTTTTTGCCGCAATCGCGGGCCTCAAAGTATCGATCGCAGCCTCAACAATCGAAATCAAATCCACCCACCGCAAATTCAGCGACAGTTGACCGGTAATAATCTGCGACACGTCCAACAAATCCTCGATCAGAGTTGCCAGCGATCGCGTATTGCGATCGATCGTGGAGAGAGCCTTAACAGTCGTTTTTTCATCAAACTTCCGGTTTCGCAGCAGTTGCGTCCATCCCAGCATCGCATTCAACGGCGTCCGCAATTCGTGGGACAAAGTTCCCAGAAACTCGTCTTTAATCCGGTTCGCCCGCGCCAATTCGGCGGCTCGATCGTGCAGTTCTCTTTCCAACTGCTTGCGCACCGTCAAATCCAGAACAAAAGCCACAGATTCTTGCCGCTTTTCCCCCAGCAAAATATACCCCACCAACACCGGAATCCGGCTGCCATCTGGCCGCACGTACTCCTTGGAGTAAGGAGTGCAAACGCCTTTCGCCTTTGCCTCTGCGATGCCGATTTCGTCCAGCGGTAGGTACTCCGGCGGTGTAATGTCAATCCAGCGGAGTTCCCCGCGCTCCAACTGTTCCCGCCTGTAGCCCACCGTCCGCAAAAATTCGTCGTTAGCGTCACTGATGCCGCCGTCAACATCGCCGAAGAGAATTCCGATCAAGTTAGATTCTGCCAACATTCTCAGCTTTTCTTGACTAGCTTTGAGTGCTGATTCTGCTTGCTTGCGATCGCTAACATCTTGGATGTAAGCCGACAAACCAGAATCGGCAGGATAAAAACGCACCTTCAACCACTTATTCCATAAAGGCACGAATTCTTCATGCTCAACCATTACCTTTTCTGCTAATGCTTTTGCCGCCATTTTGTAACACTCTAAATCGACAGCCCTGGGAAATAGATCCCCAATATTTTTACCGATTAGTTCGACTTGTGACTTGCCTAAAAGCTCGAGAGCTTTGTGGTTAATATATGTGTAGTTCCCGTTTAAATCGAAGGCGACAAAAGCGTCGGTAATGCTTTCGAGAATGTTAGTAATTCTAGCGTTTGCCGATAGTAGCACTTGAGCTGTTTCTTCTGCTTGCTTGCGAGCTGCTTGTTCGTTTTCCAAAGCGGCAGCGCGTTCTTGTTCTGCCAGTTTGCGATCGCTAATATCGATGCAAGAAGCGATGTAACCTGCAAAAGTGCGATCGGGCCTGTAGCGGGGTACGCCCCTACCCAAAACCCAGCGGTATTCCCCGTCATAGCGTCTCATGCGGCATTCAAACCCGTACTCCACCCTAGCATCGAAAGCCGACCCGCAGGTATCCAAACATTGCTGCAAATCATCGGGGTGTACGGTTTCCATCCAACCGGTGCCCATTTCTTGCGCCAAAGTTCTACCGGTAAAATCCAGCCAAACTTTGTTAAAGTAATCGCAAAGTTTGTCAGTGTCCGTCATCCAAATCATCACCGGCGCGGTATCGGCCATCATCCGAAATCTCGCTTCGCTCTCGATCCGCTGCGCTTGAGCACAAGAGCGATCGATCCGCTCTTGAACTTCCCGCAGCGCCCGCTCGATCGACGGCACCAAGCGCGTCAAACGCCGTTTGAGAACGTAGTCTGTAGCACCGCTTTTCAAAGTTTCGATCGCCACTTCCTCGCCCAAAGTAGCCGACACAAAAATAAACGGTACTCCCGGACAAGTAGCGCGAGCGATCGAGAGTGCCGCTATCCCGTTAAAACAAGGGAGCATATAATCTGCCAAAATAATATCAACACACTGTTTGTCAAGTGCTGCGATAAAGTCTTCCCGAGTTTCCACGCACAGCAGAGAAAAGTCGAGACCGCCATCCATGAGATATGCCTCAATCAGTTCGGCATCTTGGGGACTGTCTTCTACTAAGAGGATATTAAGCGTTTTCACAAAAATTCCTTAATATGTTTTACTTAAATATTTAATCAAAATCCCTTGAATATCTCCATTATTTACTCAATTCCGATCGCCGATCTAAAGAAAAGATAAAAAATTGCTACGCTGTCTGTTTGAACCTGTACTCCGGTTTGCGGGTGCATCGCCATCTCTGCTAAAAAAATATCTTTTTGTCAGTCCTGGACGCACAAAACCCAGTCTGGCGTCAAAATCAAAGGTTGTGATACCAGTTTAAAAGGAGAATGCCACCGCAGAGCCGTGCTGCCAACCCATACACAATCAGTCATTCCTAATTCTTCAATGCTTTAATTTCAAATATCAAAGGGTATGAGCGATCGATCGACCTTAACGCAGAAACCGAGTCTTTGACTTCATTTGCGCCCGACTGTTCATATATCACATTCATTGCAACACAGGTATCTATCCCCAGATAGATATTTGCGAACTTGATCTAATTGAGAAAGCCTATTTCTTAAAACAACCGGATTTTTGACCGCAAGAGACAATTTAAATGTGTTAGTCCTAGACGGACAAAACTCAGGTTTGTAGGCTACGTACAGAGTCATATACTCACCTTAAGAAAGTATGTATTTGTTGTCAATTTTTGTCCGCAAAAGTTGCAATTAGAGACTAAGCGATCGACACAATACTAGCTCGACCGTCAGGCAATCTGTTAGTGGGCCCAACCTCGCTCCCAATTTCTGGCCAATCCAAAGCCGGATTTTGGACTAGCAGCTTTTGCGTCAAATTCTTATTCTGAACTTCCCAGAAATCCGTTTCCTTTGGATAATTAGCCAAAAAATTGTCGATGGTTTTGTAACTCGGCACCAAATCGCGATATACCTCCTGCATCATTCCTGGTTTTTACTGATAGTTGACATCAATATTCTGGTTATTCAAACCCAGGCGATCGATCGAGTAATTAGGAATCTTGAAATCCCACCCTTCCCCTAATGTACCATCTGTAGCGCCAGTAAAAGCAATTGGTTCGTCGGTCAAACATCCAAATTAACCGTCAGCGACGAAATTGCCGGATTGTCAGCAAGCACTTTGTGGGGTGGGCCCGATCGGTACGCCTCTAATCACTTAAAAGATGGACAGTACATCGCCGATCGCGGTACAATCACCAACGGTCTTGCTCTAGTCCGCCGCATCTTAAAAATTCATCTGTTCTCGAAGCAGCCCAAAAGCCGTCTGCAGGAAACGCCCCGACTCCCTCCGCCTCAACGCCCTTACCTTATTTGTTAAGTCCGAGATAAATTGTCTTAAAATATACAATATGGTGGGCTGTGGCACAGCCCGCATACATTAAAAGCAAGCGCTTTCCTTGCAATAATTCTTTAAAATATAGGTACAGCACCGCCGCTCCCTAACTCTTCCGCGCTCGGCAAGGGTAGGGTTTGGCAGAATAAAAGACGATCGTCCACAGTGACTTCCAGTAAAGCCCGTGCAGTTGCTTTAGTCTCAGCTTTATTCAGGTTCTTGGCAACCAGTTACGAGGAGATTTGACCCGCCGTGCTCCAACGCATCAAACAAGACTTAAAAAACGACCTGATCGCAGGTCTGCTGGTAGTGATACCCTTAGCTACCACCATCTGGCTGACAATTACCGTCGCCAGTTGGGTGATCAATTTTCTCACCAAAATTCCCAAGCAGATCAACCCTTTTGACGGACTCAACCCGATTTTGGTGAATCTGCTAAATCTGTTAGTAGGGCTGGCTGTACCCCTGCTGAGCATTTTAGTCATCGGTTTAATGGCCCGCAACATCTTTGGCAAGTGGCTGCTAGACTTTGGCGAACGCCTGCTGCAGGCAATTCCTCTAGCGGGTTCGGTTTACAAAACCCTCAAACAACTGCTGGGAACTATCCTCAAATCAAATGACAAATTTCGCCGCGTGGTGTTGGTAGAGTATCCCCGGCGGGGAATCTGGACTTTGGCATTTGTGACCGGTACGATCGAGAGCAACGACATTCCGTCTCATCTTTCCGGCGAAAGCCCGATCGGGATTTTCATCCCCACTACACCCAACCCCACCACAGGATGGTACGCTATAGTGCCAGAGGCAGATGTAGTCAATTTGTCAATGTCGATCGAAGATGCCTTTAAAGTCATCATCTCCGGCGGCATCGTCAACCCCAGCAACTCAGCAGCAGTCACCGCCGACAACCCCCCCGGCAAAACACTCGAACCCTTGATATCCGAATCAAGATACCAGCCTGTACCAGTCGAAGAAGATTAAACCAACTCGCCCGCCCAGAAAGCCGACACTCAGAAACCCGGTTTCTGGCGATATATCTTGTTCACACCGAAGTATCGATCGAGAAACCGGGGATCTCGGCGGTACACTTTCTCAATCATCGATCGTAGGTATCCAAAACCTGCCCTGAAATAATCGTGACAGAGGGCGGGTTTTTTGGGAATTTTTCTGCTAAAGTCCAAGTCTATGCTGTCAACCAGCGCTTAGCAATCTCAACAATTCCTAAATTCCTAAAGTCCCAATTCCTATCTAAAAACTGTCACTAACCCCGCTATTTCATAGACGGGGCTTGCGGGAAGCCAAGCCATAGGTGGAACACAAGGTAAGCGAAAGCCGAAGTAGGACTAGACAACGGCCGAGAAGCCAATTTGAACTAACTGAAGATGGCACTTCACAAGACGTTACAGGCACTTCCCTAACCCGTATCCTCTCTGTTAGTCAAAGTCGAAGGGATCTATACAGTTAGCCTTATCGGCAAATCCAAACCATGCAATATGTTCCTGTAGTCGATTCAAATCAACGCCCCCTTATGCCAACAACACCCGCAAGGGCTGAACGTTGGATCGAGTCTGGTAAGGCTACACCATTTTTTCGCAAAGGAATATTCTGTGTTCGCTTAAATATTGAGCCGTCTAATCGCAATCTACAACTCGTAGCTGTTGGAATCGACCCCGGTTCTAAGCGTGAAGGGTACACGATCAAGTCCAAGGCTCATACTTACCTGAATCAGCAATTTCATGCCGTTGATTGGGTTAAGGATGCTGAAGAATCTAGTACCAATGCCAGACGCGCTAGACGTAATCGCAAAACACCGTATCGACAGAATCGCCAAAACCGCAAACGTGGCGGGATACCCCCTAGCACAAAAGCGAGATGGCAGTTCAAGGTTCGTGTAGTTAAAGCGTTAGCCTCAGTATTTCCTATCTATCATATCGGGATTGAGGATGTTAAGGCGACGACTAAAAAAGGCTGTAAGACATGAAATACATCATTCTCTCCCCTCGAAGTGGGCAAGCAGTGGTGTTATTGGGAGCTTACCAAGATTGCACCTGTTAGCCTGTTTGACGGCTACAAAGACACCTATACAACCCGCAAAGAATTAGGATTAAAAAAGTCTAAGGCTAAGTTATCCAACGGATTCAATACCCATTGTATCGATTCTTGGGTTTTAACTTATTTGCTAGTCGGTGGTGACTCAGTACCCGATAACACAGTGGTGATGGAATGCAAGCCTATTCGGATTCATCGCAGACAATTACACGTTTTCAACCCTAGCAAAAATGGCTATCGTCGTCCCTATGGCGGTTCTATTTCACAGGGTCTCAAGCGTGGGGGGATTGTCAAACATTATAAGTTTGGCAAGTGCTATGTGGGTGGTGAGGATACTAAAAAATCTCGGATTAGCCTACATTGTCTTAGCACTGGACAGCGCCTAACCCAGTCAGCTAAGCCCTCGGATTGCAAGTTTCTTGCTTTCAACTCATGGCGCACTGTAAAGCCGTCCTAGAAGGACGGGGTTTCAACCCATTATTCTGATGAAAAAAGCACGGGAAACCTCACGCGAACTCGCACTCCTCGGCATCAGCCAACTGCCGGCGAATCCAGAACTCTTAGAAGCCAAGAAACTGCAAGATGTTCTCCTCGCCGCCATCCGCACCCTGACTGCAGAAGTTCAAGAATCCCTAGAAACAGCAGCCTCCGAAGTGCAGCGGGGTAGCGACAAACTGCTGGCTAGCGAAATCCGCGCCGCTGATATACAAAGTGCTAGAGCAATGGTGCGGGAAGCACTCGAACTCACCCAAACGGCGATTAACCGTCTGGGTTCAGCAATGGAGTTTCCAGAACTGATCCAGCTTGCTAACCAGCAAGATGTCCGCACCTATGCTTTGCAAATCCTGACGAAAGTCAGCGCCAACAGGGTTCAAATTGACGAATTGCTCTCGGAAGCCCTCGTAGACTGGCAAATCGATCGCCTGCCCAGGATCGATCGAGATATTATGAGAATTGCGATCGCCGAAATCCTATATCTCGGCTTACCCGAACAAGTCAGCGTCAACGAAGCCGTCCAACTCGCAAAACGCTACAGCGGCGACGAAGGACATCGCTTCATCAACGGAGTCCTCCGCCGAGTCGTCGATAAAATCAATGCAGAAGTTGTGAGTCAGTAGTCATCAGTCATCAGTCATCAGTCATCAGTCATCAGTCATCAGTCAGTAGGGGCGGTGCAACGCCGTGCCGGCCCTCATCAGTCATCAGTCATCAGTCAGCAGTCATTGGTCATTAGCAATCGGCAATCGGCAATCGGCAATCCGCTCTACACTAAGGACTGATGACTAATGACTGATGACTCTTCTCTATTCCCCATTTAGTTCTATGGTTTTTAATTGGTTTCGTCGCCAGTACAGCGAAAGCGGCTCTTCTGAAAAAGAAACTCCCCCCGAACAAACCCCAGATGAGTCGGCAAAATCCGCACCGGTTGAGCCTCAAACGGATGCAGCAGAGGAAAGTTCCCCCGCTGTAGCCGAAGATTATCTCAATTGGGCAAAAGCTGCTTACAAAAATATTCAAAAACAGCAAAAACCTGAAACAGCAGAGGTCGAGGTTCCAGCAGCCGAAACAGAAGTTGCAGAAGTTGCAGAAACAGTTGCAGAAGTTGCAGAAGTTGCAGCACCAGCGCAGGTTGAAGCGGAGGATGCTAAAGAACTCGACGCAGCAAACCCAGTAGAGATTCCCGAACCCCTGCAACCAACTGCCGGGGCGATCGACATTGCGCCTGTTGCTCGACAATTAGAAGTTACAGCAGAAAATATAGAAATTGCCGAACCTGCAACTGAGATCTCGATCGCACCTGAAGATTCCGCAGCCGAAGCCCTGCCGTTTTGGGCCAGGGCTCAGGCCGATCGCATGGAACGCATCGAACGCCTCAAAGAAACCGCCCTAGAAGAACCAGAAGTAATCGCCAACGCCGCCGAAAGAGCCGCAATTATCGAAGAAATCCCCGGTTTCGCCTTTGACGAAGGCTTCCTGTGGTCATCCGAAATCCTCGCCAGTCAAGGCCGCCGGCCCGATCGAGTATCCGTCGAGGAAATCACTTGGCTGCAAAAACTGCGGAAAGGCTTAGAAAGAACGCGCCGCAGCTTAATTAACCGACTAAAGGCGATCGTCGGTCAAGGCCCGCTCAATCAAGACGCCGTAGCCGAAATCGAGACTTTGCTGCTGCAAGCCGATGTCGGAGTCGCAGCCACCGACATTATTATCAACCGCCTCCAAGAAAGACTAAAGAAAGAGGTGCTGCCGCCAGAACAGGCTCTAGCCTTCCTCAAAAGCATCCTGCGCGACATTCTCGACGCTCCGACAGCCGAAACCGCCGCCGGCAATCCCGCCTACAGTCTGACTTTTGCCCCGGAAAAAGACACCTTTAACATCTGGTTGATTGTAGGAGTCAACGGTGCGGGCAAAACTACGACGATCGGCAAACTTGCCCACATTGCCCAAAAATCCGGCTACAGAACCCTAATTGCTGCCGCCGACACTTTCCGCGCCGCCGCCGTCGAACAAGTGAAAGTTTGGGGCTCCCGCAGCGGCGTCGAAATTATTGCCAACCCCGGGAAAAATACCGATCCGGCTGCTGTAGTGTTTGATGCGATCGCTGCTGCAGGCGCCAGAGACACAGAACTGCTGATCGTAGACACCGCAGGCCGCCTGCAAAACAAAAAAAATCTGATGGACGAACTAAGTAAAATCCGTCGCATAGTAGATAAGAAAGCCCCCGGCGCTACCGTAGAATCTCTACTGGTATTGGATGCCACACTGGGTCAAAATGGTTTGCGACAGGCAGAAGTGTTCGCAGAATCTGCAAAATTAAGCGGAGTAGTATTGACAAAACTCGACGGTTCTGCTAAAGGTGGTGTTGCCCTAGCAGTAGTGCAGCAGCTTGGTCTGCCAATCCGGTTTATTGGAGTTGGGGAAAGCATCGAAGATTTGCGCCCGTTTTCTAGTTACGAATTTGTCGAAGCCCTGCTCGATTTTAGATTTTAGATTTTAGATTTTAGATTGATGGGGTATCTTTAGCCGTCCCAATTTTTGGAGGCGGACACAGATATTCAAAATCTCAAATTATTAACCTCAAACTAGCATCGCAGGACTTGTGCCGATCGCCACCTGACGGTCTGTGGAAAACTAAATATCTAGAAACAATACTTTCGCCCTGTTCTTGCACAGGTTGGGTTCCAAGCGCGATCGAAAGCTTGTCAAATTGAGCTACGAATGTAGTATTTAGTCTGCTGTCTGATGGTACAGTCTTCTCGATCCCCCCGCAGGAAGAGCCCCCTACTCGACCCCTACTCCCCTTTCCAAGGGGGGGGGACAGGAAAGGGTCAAAGTCGACCCCTACTCCCCTTGGAAAGGGGGATGCGAGGGGGATCGGGCCTAGGCTATAAACGAGATTTCTTGAGGATTTCAGGCTTAAATTCACACCAATGACCTACTGCCCAAACTACTTGCTCGAAAAACAACCGGATTTCTGTTCGTGTGGTGCGTAATTCCTCACTCAATCATTCTCCTTTTAAAATCGAAAATCACACATCTAAAATGACTGCTGTGCCTTTGCCTCGCCCCTCACCTCAACCTGCTGACCGCCCTACGGGTCGCAATTCCACCGACGCGACGCCAGTATTTGCCCTCAAAGAACTGGTGGCGCGCTTGCACCGATACCAGCACAACGTTCAAGATATGTTGGGCTCGCTGGGATTTGCCCTGCGCAGTTTTAACAATCTCAACCAATTTTTGGAGTTGGTTCCTTTGGTGGCGACTCGCGTTACCGACGCCGACGGGGGAGCTCTAGTGCTCTTCAAACCCAACGGTCAAGTTCGGTTCCAGCAGTTGCACTGTCAGGAAGGACGGCAGTGCCAAGATATGCGAAAAGCGCTGGAAATAGCCACCAGGCAAGCTACAGCAGGTACGGGCGCGGCGGCTGGTGAATCTTTTTGGGAAACCTCTGGCCAAACTTCTAGTCTCGACCTGCAAGTAAGCCGTTATTTGGGCCCGGATGTTCATTTGTTTGGGGCGCCAATTTTAGTCAAGAATTTGGAACGCGGACGGCTTTATGTTTTTAGCAGTGACCCACAATATCTGTGGACTCCCGGGAGGCAGAAATTAGTTCGGTTGGTGGCAGATCAAACCGCCGTGGCGATTTGCAAAGATGAACTTACTGTGAAGTTGGCTGAAAAAGAACGTTTGGACAGAGAGTTGGAAATTGGGGCGGAAATTCAATTGCGGCTGCAACCCCGCAGTTGTCCGAAAATTCCCGGTCTTGATGTGGCCGCCCGCTGCCAAACTGCTAGCAGGGTCGGTGGCGATTATTATGATTTTATTCCTGCTGACTATGACCCGATCGGCAAGGAGAATGAGGGGGAACACCCCCCATCCCTGATTAAAAATCTCAAGTCCAAAATCGACAAGGGCCGCTGGAGCATTGTGATCGGCGACGTGATGGGCAAAGGGGTACCGGCCGGTCTGCTGATGACGATGACGCGGGGTATGCTGCGGGCGGAGGTTTTGAACCGCCACTCACCTGCGAGAATTTTGCAACACTTAAACCGGGTAATGCACGCGGATTTGGAAAATTCCCACCGTTTTGTGACTCTGTTTTATTCTGAGTACGACCCGAAAACTCGCGTTTTGTCTTACAGCAATGCTGCTCACCACCCGCCTTTGCTGTGGCAAGCTGCAACTAATTCGATCGTGCGGCTCGATACTTTGGAGGGTATGTTAATTGGCCTGGATGCTGATTCGCACTACCAAGAAGCTCAGGTGCAATTGCAGCCTGGTGATACTATTATTTATTACACCGACGGATTTACTGATGCTGCTAATCAAAGGGGCGATCGCTTTGATGAGGATAACTTGACCGCGGCTTTTCAGTGGGCTTGTCAAACTTATCAGCAGTCTGAGGAAATTTTGGATTACTTGTTCGATCGCGTTCACCAGTTTATCGGCATCGGCAACCGCAATGAAGATGACATGACACTGGTTGTACTTAGGGTAACACCGACCACAGGAGAACATCACCATGATAGTTAATTTAATGCCGGAAATTATTGCTGGATTCACCAACTCGATTCATTGGCATGACGGCGTTCATTTGTTAGTTGTGAAATCTCATTTGAGTTCGACGGTGATTTTGGGTCAAAGCTACGACATTTTTACGAATTTCCAGAAAGCTTGGAGCAATTTTGTTTCGACTGGTCAAATAGGAGCTTTTTTTATCGGTATGTTTGTTGGCTGGTTCTTTAAGGGAATGTTTCCTTAGATTTATACTTTGATTTGAGACATCAGGAAGCGATTTCAAAGGTTCGCAGTCAGGACTTCAGTCCTTTCTGATGCAGGATAATTTTAATATTTTTGTAGTCAGGACTTCAGTTTTTTAGAGTCAATACTGGTATAAAAAGTTTGAGCGTTCGGAATGCAAGTCCTTTCTTGCCGAATTTGGGACGAAAGACTTGCATTCTTTGCTACTAAAAGAAGGAAGGAATTGTATTCTTTGCTACGAACCGGAGGACTTGCATTCCTTATTACGAACCGCAGGACTTGCATTCCGATGCGGAGAACCGCAGGACTTGCATTCCGATGCGGAGAACCGCAGGACTTGCATTCCTTATTACGAACCGGAGGACTTGCATTCCGATGCGGAGAACCGCAGGGCTAAAGTCCTTATTACGAACCTGTTTTTATAGGGTTCTGCAAGAGAGATATAATCTAGTTTTACCTTTAGCAATGACAACACAACAGAAAACTTGGAGTCAAAGATTTGAGTCGGCACTGCACCCGGCGATCGCCCGATTCAATGCTAGTATTGGCTTCGATATAGAACTGATTGAGTACGACTTGACCGGTTCTATCGCTCATGCTAAAATGCTGGCAAAAACCGGGATTATTTCCGCAGCAGAAGGCGAACAGTTAGTCAATGGTTTGGAACAAATCCGACGCGAATACCGCCAAGGTCTTTTTGTGGCGGGAGTTGATGCAGAAGACGTTCACTTCGCTGTAGAGAAGCGGCTGACGGATCTCGTCGGGGATGCAGGGAAAAAGCTGCACACGGCCCGATCGCGCAATGACCAAGCCGGCACCGATACTCGCTTGTATTTGCGCGATCGCATCGCCGAAATTCGAGATCAATTGCGAGAATTTCAAGGGGTTTTGCTCGAAATTGCGGAGCTTAACGTCGAAACTTTAATCCCCGGTTACACGCACTTGCAGCGCGCTCAGCCAATCAGCTTGGCTCATTACCTGTTAGCTTATTTTGAAATGTCCGATCGCGATTGGGAGCGCCTCGGCGATATCTTGAAGCGGGTGAATGTTTCGCCTTTGGGGTGCGGCGCGCTGGCCGGGACGACTTTCCCTATAGACCGACATTTTACGGCCGAACTCTTGCAATTTGACAAGGTTTATGCTAATAGCTTAGATGGGGTGAGCGATCGAGATTTTGCGATCGAATTTCTCGCTGCCGCCAGCTTGATTATGGTACACCTGAGCCGCTTGTCAGAAGAAATGATTTTGTGGTCTTCTCACGAATTTGGATTTATTACGCTCAAAGATAGCTGCGCTACGGGTTCTAGCATCATGCCGCAGAAAAAAAATCCCGACGTGCCGGAGTTGGTGCGGGGCAAGGCGGGGAGGGTGTTCGGTCACTTGCAAGCTTTGCTCGTAGTAATGAAGGGACTTCCTTTGGCCTACAACAAAGATTTGCAAGAAGATAAAGAAGCTTTGTTTGATAGCGTCAAAACTGTACAAGGTTGCTTGGAAGCAATGACGATTTTGCTGCGGGAAGGAATCGCGTTTAATGGCGAGATCCTCGCCGCTGCGGTTGCGGAAGATTTTTCCAACGCTACAGATGTAGCAGACTACTTGGCTGCTAAAGGCGTTCCCTTCCGGGAAGCTTACAACCTCGTGGGCAAAGTCGTCAAAACCTGTCTTTCGGGGGGCAAACTCCTCAAAGATTTGACACTCTTTGAGTGGAAAGACTTGCACCCAGCTTTTGATACAGACATTTACAGCGCGATCGCACCTCAGCAAGTGGTGGCGGCTCGCAATAGTTACGGAGGTACCGGGTTTGAACAAGTGAGAAAATCACTGATTGCTGCGCGCGATCGGATCGCCTAAACATCGTCGTTGTTAAATTACTGGACAAATTCTGGCTGGCTATCTCTACGAAAGAACGATCGTGTTGTGCACTTTGGTTCTAAGTTCGGCAGATAGCCTGACTCAATTAATCTTCAGCAGCAGCCATGTCTTTGTCCCGTCCGCCGCCGCTCATGGCGCCCATGCCACCACCGTTACCTCCGTCAAATCGCCTTCTCTTGTTGGAGAACATATCTTGATTTCTCCGCTTGCGAAACTTGCGAGCGTATGCTTGATTTCGTTGTGCCTTCTCTTTCTTGAGATTGCGGCGCTTAGCCATTATGACCTCACTAATAAACATTGACACTCCCCAGGCTTTCACGCCTGGGGATTCTTAAGCTTGACACTTTCACCACTCTTTGTGACTGAGATTCTTCCTTGGGCGAAGTCACTTGCTTGCAACTGGATTTCTCCAGTCGCTTTAGAGGTGTCTTCTCTCCAAGCGTGAATTCCGGTATACCCTACCGTACTCGATCAGTTCTCTTTATGTAGTTAGGTTTTGTTCAAATGCGAGCCTTCCTAAACCGCAACACCTATCGGTGTGACTGCGCGCTCAACTAATCGAGTGCGAGTTTTTACGTTGTCTAGTTATACTCAATTTTAGACCGATGACGATTATACCACACCCTGCACTCTTACGGATCAAAAAGAACACTCTACACTAAAGTCCCTTGAGACCGTTAGCGTTGAGAATCCGGGCCCAAGCGGGACGGCATTTTTTAAACTTTTGAGAAAATTCCTATAAGCACTTGACAAATAACACAAATGACGATATTGGTCGGTGACGTAGCTCCTGTGTTCAGCCGGGCCGACGCTGCCGGCAAACTTGCCCACCTTCAGGCAGATTTTCTCCTAGCGGCGAGTTGTACTCTATTTTTACCCTCGGGACTTTTGCCTCCGGCTGTATCAAAGAAGCTTGCGGAGGCGGTGACATAGACTCAGACTACCAGTCGCGCAATGCCTTGCAGTGCAGGCGCGCCAGCAGACACAAGGCAAAATCTCACAGTTTGCAGCCAAATATCAACTGCCTTTTCCCTTGCTGTGCGACTCCAACGCCGAAGTTGCTACCGCCTACGGCTGTTACGGACTCGAAAAGTTTATGGGAAAAGAATTTATGGGCATTATTCGATCGACTTTCGCGATCGACCCTGATGGTAGGATTGAAAAGGTTTACTGCTTTCGTTAAACCAGAATCTCACGCAGCGGAGATTTTAGCAGATCTCCCAGACCTCTGGCCTGAGTAAAAAATTAAAAATTAAGACTCGATAGCTGCGAGCTAGGAAATCTAAAATTACTTCCCCTAAACAAGCTTTTGAGTTTATGCGTCGATTGTGGCAAATTGTACAAACTGTGCTAGGACTGATTTTTCGACATCCCGTCACTGGTACTGCTGTGATTCCTGTATTGCCTGACGGGCGAATTGTGTTAATTCGCCGCCGCGACAACGGTCGCTGGGCGCTGCCCGGAGGTATGGTGGATTGGGGAGAAGATGTTCCGACGACAGTGCGGCGGGAATTGGCGGAGGAAACAGGACTCGATTTAGTCAAAATCCGCCGCTTGGTGGGCGTTTATTCGGCAGCCGATCGAGATCCCCGCCTCCACTCGATTTGTATCGTGGTGGCAGCAGAGGTCGAGGGAAAGATGCAAGTTCAGGATACGCTGGAAATCAGCGAGGTTGAGGCTTTTTTGCCGGCCGCGATGCCACAGGGCCAGCTCAGCCACGATAATGACCAGCACTTGCAGGACTATTTTCAAGGGCTGACAACTTTGGCTTAAACTGGCGGAGCATCCAAATTTGAGCAAAGTCGGGAATTATCTCGCCGGCTCGTCGATTGAAGAATTGAAGAATTGAAGAATTTTAGATTTACTTCACAGATGAATCAGGAGCTTGAACCTTCGTCTAAAATTTTGCTCTCTCCACGACTCCTGTCGTTCGTAAGTATCGGTTTTTGGGCGGGGTCAAAAGTTGGTAGCTATTCGTGGGGAATTAATTTTTAATCTTTCCCTACTTCAATTTATAATCTCTGAACATTAAATTAATAATCTTTTTATTGCTGAATATTTAACCGGATGTACTCACCGCTACGCAATTCTCGGGTCAAACTCTCTGTAGGGCAAATCTTCTGGCGCGAAGTCGGTCAAGGCCCAAGTTTAGTATTTTTGCACGGTTCTTGGGACGACAGCAGTCAGTGGCTGCGGACGATCGAGCATTTGAGCCCCTACTACCAATGCTTCGCACCGGATTTGCTGGGGTTTGGCGACTCGGAACGCCCGAATGTTCATTATTCGATCGATCTGGAAGTAGAATGTCTCGCCCAATACCTCGATACTTTGAAGCTGCGACAGGTTTATTTAATCGCTCACTCTGTGGGCGGCTGGGTGGCCGCGGGCTACGCAATCAAATATCCCGATCGAGTTCGGGGTTTGGTGTTGTTGGCCCCAGAAGGCGTCAAGGTGGGCTACCGAGGGGCGCGGTGGCAGACGGCTAGCTGGCTGATCGGTAAACCTCCGCTGGCTTACTGGTTGCTGCGATCGATCTATCCAATTGCTAAGCTGCTGGGGGGCCAAAACAAGATTGACAGGCTGCTAAACTTCAGACAGCAGTTGATGCACTCCCCAGTTGCCGTGCAGTTGCTGTTCCGGCGGCGGCGGGCTGAAATTACACGGGAGTTACTTGATGAGAATTTGCCTTTGCTCAGAGCGCCTGTTTTGCTGTTGCACGGTTCTGAAGATACCGTCGCAGCTTCGTCTCTGTGTCAATCCTATGCTGCTCTGGCTCCTAATGCCGAACTGCAATCTGTCAGTCCGGCCCAAAGCAATTTGCCGCAGGAAGTCCCGGATATTGTTGCTAAATATATTCGCGAGTTTGCCAAGTGAATTGGGAATTAGTAATTGGTAATTGGTAATTGGTAATTGGTAATTGGGCCGAAAAGAATTGGGAATTGGGAATTGGGAAAAAGGGAATTGGGAAAAAGGTGATTGGGAAAAAGGTGATTGGGAATTGATAATTGGGAATTGATAATTGGGAATTGATAAAATGACAACTGATTACTGACTACTGACAACTGATACCATTTTTCTAAAGATGTGCTATGGATGAAGTCTTAGCCCCCCCGATGCTTTGGGGGGGTTGGGGGGGTAGTATCTAGCGGTACTTTATGAAATTGGTATGACTACTGACAAGTGACAACAGTCAACAGTCAACAGTCAACAGTCAACAGTTAACAGGCTAATTCCCCAAAAAATCGCTTCAGGTGCGTCAATTACCGAGGAGGCCGTATCGGGAAATGCTGCGGTGAGGTATTGCAATAGCAAAGTTCGATCGCCCCCCGCGACTGCAATTTTGCTATTTGGAAACAACCTCCGCCAATCTTCAATAAAATCTCTAACTCCTGCCACCGCCGCATAGACAACTCCGCTTTGAATTGCCCCAGCAGTATCTGTAGCCCAGCGATGCGGCAGATTGTCTGGTAAGCTGACTGAGGGCAATGCAGCGGTTTTTTGACCTAGGGACGATAACTGCAAACCCAAACCCGGTAAGATTGCGCCCCCAACTAAGCGCCTATTGACATCAGCCCCAGTAAATGTTAAAGCTGTACCAGCATCTATAAGTAAAACTGGCCAACCCAATTGGTTGCCAGCACCCAGTAAAGCTAAAGCTCTGTCAATTCCCAGGGTAGGATAGAGTCCCCCGATCGGCAACTGGTCTAAAGTAATAATTCGGGCTTCAGGATAACTCTGCCAGATTGCTGTTTGCTGGGGAACTACTGATGCCAAAACTAGAGGTAGCGGCACGGCAGAAAGTGTGTGAGGACTAGAAACAGCGCCAGTAGCAGTTCGACAAAGGAGATTGCCAGCAGATATTTCCTCGATCGACCCCATGACTGTTTGCACCAAATATTCGGCTTTTTCCTCCTCACAGAGCGCGGAAACAGCATCAGCTTTGAGATGCTCTGTATCCCATGTTTTCTCCAGAGTTTCGCCCGCAAATAATCCCCAGTGCAGCCGCGAATTGCCGATCGCCAAAGCTATTTTAATCTGCCCTTTACCTATCAATCCAGATGTCAGGTTGGTGGTGGAAGCTGGCGGGGGAAAATTGTCGGCAAGTGAGTTTTCCATTTCGATCGAGCGCGAGCGCCAACATTGAACTAAAGATAGATTTTAGATGAATTTTCTTCGCTTAACCTAGCGGGTAACTCTAATTGATATCTGACGAATTTCAAGGGCGCGCGCTTAATTAGTATGTTCGGCTACAGAGGACACAATTTATATTTATAAATATTTGTAAAGCAAATAATTGCTACGCTCGGGCTGCATGATTTATAATGTCTTAATATATTCCAACAGTCCTAGTAGTGGCGATCGGACTCTTGGCGGGGCAAGCAAATGTGTAAAAAACCAGACTCTATCAAAATACTGTACAAAGGCTGAGTAAATATGTCTTTAAAGATACAACAACCAGAAAACCCCTGGCCGAGATTCACTTCGCGGTTGCCGGAACCTGAAAACTGGAGGCAGGAAGAAGGTCTTTTGTTGCCGGAAGTAGACCAACAAAAAGCCCTGATCGTGCAGATGCAGCAGCAAGTTCAGCTATCAAACTTGCTGAACCAAATTAATAACGAAATTCGCAGTACACTTGACATAGAAGAAATTTTGACATCGGCCTGCAGATTGCTGGGGCAAGCGCTACAGTGCAGCCGCGCGAGTATTTTAGTCAAACAATCCAATACAGAAAAAACTTTAGTCACGCGGGGAGAGTACAACGCGGGGGACTATCCGATGCAACTGGGCATGAAAGTACCGATTACAGACAACCCGCACTTGGCAGCAGTCGTGTCGGGGCAAGAGTCGCTAGCATTGACGAAGTTTCTCGATTTTCCGGGGTTGAACGAACAAACCCGAAAAATTGCCGAAGCTTTGGAGATTAAGTCAATGCTGGCAGTAGCTACTCGCTATCAAGGTGAAGTGAATGGCATAATTGGGCTGCATCAGTGCGATCGCGAACGAGAATGGACCCATTGGGAACAGCAACTTTTAGAAGGGGTAGCATCGCAGTTGGCGATCGCGATCAATCAAGCCAAACTCTACAGCAAAACCCGCCGCCAAGCCGAACGAGAGTCGCTGCTGCGGCTGATCGGCAACCAAATTCGCAGTACCCTGGATCTGGGAACTATCCTGGAAACAGCGGTAAGGGAAGTCCGCCAACTGTTGCAGTGCGATCGGGTAATTATCTACCAGTTTGAAGACAACTGGCAGGGAAAAGTTGTCGTTGAAGATATGACAGTTCCTTGGCCTTCAATTTTAGGAGATATGGGGGCCGATAAGTGTTTCAGGGGAGATTACGCCGATCTTTACCAGCAAGGGCGAGTCAAAGCAATTAATGATATTTTTAATGCCGGTTTAGAGCCTTGTCACGTTGATTTCTTAGACAGTTTGCAGGTAAAAGCTAATCTGATCGTGCCGATTGTTACATCCAGAAGCGAAGAAAATTCACTTTCTACAGCCGAAAGTTCTAATTTTAAATTTCCCGGTAAACTGTGGGGTTTGTTGATTGCTCACGAGTGTGGGGATACCCGGAACTGGCAGCGCCAAGAAATGGAGTTGCTGTCGCAGCTAGCCGACCAAATGGCGATCGCAATTCAGCAAGCAGAACTTTACAGCAAAGTCCGAGAAGCTGCGGTCAAATCTCAAGCTCAAACCCAGCAATTGCAAGCAGCGCTCCAAGAATTGCGATCGACCCAGCAGCAATTGATTCAAACCGAAAAAATGTCGGGCTTGGGGCAAATGGTAGCGGGAATTGCTCACGAAATTAACAACGCTAACAATTTCATCCACGCCAACTTGTTTCACGCTCAAGAATATTTCAAAGTCTTGAACGAAGCTCTCGAATTGTGCGGGAAGGCCTGCCCGGAAGCAGCGGAGGCAATTGTCAGAATCAATGAAGAACTAGAACTGGATTACATTCGAGACGACTTTGGTAAACTGCTCAATTCAATGCGGGAAGGCAGCGCCCGGATTCGCTCGATCGTGATGACGCTGCGAAGTTTTTCTCGCTTAGACCACGCTGAATTTAAAGCTGTGGATTTGCATGAAGGTTTGGAAAGCAGTTTCTTGATGCTGCAAAATAAGCTAAAAACAAATATCAAAATAAACAAACAATACGGCAGTTTGCCGCCTGTCAAATGTCATGCCGGTCAAATCAACCAAGTATTTTATAATTTGATTGACAATGCTTTAGATGCGATCGAGTCAGCCGACAAACCGGGGGAATTAACCATCCGCAGTTGGCAAAGCGAGCCGGACTGGGTAACAATCTCTGTCCGCGATACGGGAAATGGCATTCCGGCGGCAATTCAAGACAAGATTTTTGACCCATTTTTTACTACTAAACCTGTGGGGAAAGGCACTGGTTTAGGGCTTTCTGTTTGCTATCAGGTAATTGTTCAAGCTCACGGCGGCCGGATTCGGTGCGTCAGTGAGGTGGGCGGAGGAACTGAGTTGATTGTGGAGTTGCCGCTTACAAATCAGAGGATAATTTAGACAACTGGGCGGTTGAAACCGCGTCTGTACAGGCTTGCACCCACTAGAGAGCGGGTTGAAGACAGTAGGCGTAGGGTGCGTCGAAGAAAGAAAATCATGCAGCATAAAATCGACAATCTCATAGCGATGCACCTATGCCCTCGCGAGTAGAGTAAACAAACTAAAAAATTATTTTGTAGCCACACTTTTTAGTAATGATATTAATCGTCAACTTGCTGCTGATAGGCGTGATATACAGCCTCTAAAAAGAGATTAGCATCAACTTTTGTCGGCAATTTTGGCAAACCAATGATGTCTTTAACCTGAGTAGCCAGTTGTTTGCTCAATTCATTTCTGGCATTAGGTATCATAGCTTCGCGCCGCTGCAAATACTCTCGAACTACAGCAAAATCTTCAGGCAGCAAGCGGGAGATATCGGCATCTACAAACAGTTTTTTTGCCAGGGATCGAGCCGGTGTTGATACTTTCAATTGAGCAGTCACAGGTTGTTCTTCTTGAATTACGAGGGTTCCTGCTACCCAATCTCCTAAACGTTTTTCCCTCTGGCTGAACGCGATAAAAAATACGCCTATAAAAAACAAGTCGTCAAAAGGCCGCAGCAAAGCCCGCAGTGTTGATTGCTGAAGCCTGACTGGACGGCCGTCATCTCTAATTACTCGGATTTTTACACGACGCTTGCCTGGTGTTTGACCAGACCACATTGTTTCAAAAAATACAAAGTAACCTACATAAATGAAAAAACCAATTAATGCCTGAACTGCTATCAACCAGAGTTCTAAACGATTGGTACTTCCTAGCAACTTGGCAATAGTATCAAGCAATACTGAATTAAATATTATTACACCTACTAGAGACACTATGAGAATCAAACCTAAAATAATATAGTCGATCAGCAATGCGTAGGCTCGGTTGCCAATTCCCGCTAAGGTAAATTCGAGTTCAACACTTTCGGGAGTGTGCAGAGTGAATCGATTAAAAAGTGGCATAAGTCGAAGGAAGAAGGAAGAAGGTTCGGCAACAAGTAATGTACGGGATGTAACGGATAGAAGGAAGAAGGAAGAAGGCAGAGCTTACGTTTAATTAGGTGGGGTTACTTGTCAATATATAGCATTTCTCAGAAAGATGAGGTATGTCTGGTAATGGGTAATGGGTAATGGGGAAAAAGGTAATTGGGAAAAAGGTAAGGGATATGTATTACAAGCTTTCTGAGGTTTCTCTCCCGTAAAGATAATCTTAGTGTGTGCATTCTCCCTGATTATCGTAGCAGAATTTGGTATGCCTCATCTTTATGAGAACGGCTATAGAATAAATTCAGTTAAATTTGGCGTTTTTTATTCATAAATATAGAATTTATTTAGATAGCAAATTTATTGAATAAATCTGGTATCTAAATAAATTCATTTTTGGGTATTTGGCTTGTTTGACTTGCGTTTTTTATCGCTAATTTGCAAACCCAAACCTTCTTTGCGGCTGCGGAGGTCGTAGTAGATAATGGCTTTAATAGCTTGCCAAAAAGGAATTACCAGCGCGCCAAAGCCAACGATCAGTGGCAAAACCAAAATATAATAAACTAAGAAGAATAGACTAGATTCTGAACCCAGAAGTTTAGTTAAAACACCTTGAACGAGCAGGGTAAGTACATTTGACACAATGTAGACCGGAAGAGAGACCAAGAAGGCAACAACAACTATCCACTGAATGCGTCCAACCGACCCCTTAGTTAACTCCCAACTGCGACCGATCGCCGAACTAGCAGTCTGATTGTTCTCGATCGCCAGCGGCAACTCAACAATCAGTAAGCGAGAGATAACTCGGATATATATAATGAAGAAAGCAATGACCGCAACGGCTGCCAGCAAACCTAGAATAAGTCCAATAATTGTGGAATTTTGCCCCAACATACCAGCAGCAACCCCCACTCCGACAGATAACACTGCGATCGCGATCGCACCTGCCAAGTATACTCCAATGTAAATCAGAAATGTCAATACACCCGCCCAGAAAAAACTCCACCTCCGAGGATTAACCTCACTGCGAACATCAGTGACAGTCTCTGGCTTTTCGCTGACTTCACCGAAAGCCAGACGAGAAATGATCCCTAACATGGCAGAAAATTTAGCCCAACCGTAAATCGGAACTAACAACCACAGATAACCATTCAAAGCCAAAGTAAAATATGACTTAAAACGATCGCGATAAATCCGCAAAGCAGCACTAACAACATTACCCACGCTCAAGGGGCCTGTTGGTTTAGAAGGGCTAGGATTTTTAGGCATGACAGGATGGGTGTAATTGTGCTGGAAAATTTACCAGAAAGAATTGGTTTAAAGCCGGAGCCTTTTTCGGGAGAAATTAAAAGAAGACTATTCATTACTGCAATCCTCTTCCTTTCAGGTAGAGGTCGCCCTCATCTGTCAACTGTCACAGGTCAACTGTCAACTGAAAACTATCTTAAGCTATATCTAATATAACTTCGAGAAAACTTCATGAATATTAAACGTTGGATCGCGCGGCGGGAATCGAACTGGAAACGGTTAGACACTCTTTTAACAAAAGTGGAAAAAAAGGGGCTAAAGTCCCTACCTGCGTCTGAAATCCGGGAATTAGCTAGTTTGTATCGGTCTGTTTCGGCGGATTTGGCTAGGGCGAGGACAAACGAAGTAGGTAATATTTTGTTACAAGATTTGCAAAACTTAACTTCTCGCGGCTACACCCAAATTTACCAAGGTTCTCGCGGTCAAGATTGGGAAGCTGTAGTGGAGTTTTGTCGCTGGGGTTTTCCGGCTACAGTACAGGAGACGTTTGGTTATACGGCGACTGCGACGGGTATTTTTTTAGTAATGGCGTTGATTGCTTGGTGGTTTGCTTGGCAAGATCCGCAGTTTTTGTCTCTAGTAGTTCCCGGACATTTGATTAAAACAGTGCGCGATGACGGGAAATTGTGGATGGGTTCAATTGTGGGAATCGAACCTTTAGCTTCTAGCGGTATTATGACTAACAATCTATCCGTATGCTTTGCGGCTGTTGGGGGAGGGATTGTTTTCGGTCTTTACACTGTTTATATTATGGCATTTAATGGAGTGAGCATCGGCGCGATCGCCAGTTTAGTCGCTCAGCACAATTTAGCTTATCCTTTTTGGGCGTTTGTATTGCCTCACGGTGCTCTGGAGTTGCCGGCGATTTTTTTAGCTGGAGGTGCTGGTTTAGCGATCGCCCGGGCAATATTTTTTCCTGGCAAATATCGTCGTGCTGATGCGATGAAATTTTACGGTACTCAAGCTGCACAGTTGGTATTTGGGATTGTACCGATGCTGGTAATTGCTGGTACGATTGAGGGGTTTTTCTCGCCAAATCCTGCCTTTCCCGATCCGTTGAAGTATTTGGCTGGGATTGGATTGTTTGCGCTGTTGGTGATGTATTGCAGTAAAAGGCGATCGGCTACATTGGTGTCAACTTAAGCCTGACAACCTTTGTATATCTCATTTATCGACAAGTCTCGATCCCCCTCGCATACCCCCTACTCCCCCGAATCGTTGCGGGGACTTTGAGGGCTTCCGGTTCCCGCCTTCTTAAGGGGAGTAGGGGTCGAGTAGGGGGCAAGAATTCGGGGGGATCTAAATCTAACGGTCAAACAGCAGTCTGTGAATACATTTGACGTTAAATTGACCAAAATAGCACCTTACCTACCCATATCGAGCCAAGTAATTAATTAAAATCATGACTCTTACTAACATCCGCTTTCCCGAAGACAATCCTTTTGCTCGAATCAAGGTTCGGCATATATTTGGATGGTTATTTTTATTAGGTATGGGCATTTACTTTCAAATAGCAATGATTGGCCATACACGGGGGATAAAGTTCGATAGTAAAGAACCATTAGATCCATTATTTAACGAAATATTTGGAATTTATTTAGGGATTTTGATAGTGGCTTTGGTGTGGCGACAATGCAGGCTAGCCGGAATTGAAATTAAATATCTGGTGGGTAAAGTCCCCGATCGCTACCAATGGTTGCCATTAGTAGGTCTGGCGATCGCTAGCGTGGTTTTTTCAATAAGTGTATTCCGAGTATTTTATTATCCCTTGTCTTTTCTTATACCTTCCTTTGTTGAACAAATACTGACTGAGAGTAGAAATACCGGGATTTTAATCACAGCTTCAAAATCCTTTTCGCCAGCGCTTTACTACTTAATTTTCCCCATCTCTACTTATGTAATATCTCCCCTAGTTTATGCGTCTTTTTTTATGAGTATTCCGCTACACAGATGGGCAGCCAAATGGGGAAATATTACCGCAATAATAGCTATGTGTCTGCTGTGGGGAACTTTGGGATATAATAATTTTATATCGATGATTATTTTGACATTAATCTTCGCAATTTTATATGTAAAAACCCGCAGCTTACTTGTACTAATAATTTTTCTCATAATCAGAAGTCTTTGTTTTACAATTTGGGATTTGTCATATCCAATATTTTTTGACAATCCAACACGAAGCACTTTAGAGATATTTCGATCGCAAATACAGCTAGGCGTCTTGTTTTTTGCTTTGTCAGCCCCTAGGGTAATCGGTTTCATCTATAAAAACTGGTCTGTTCTCAAAGGGCCTTTACCTTACTTTGCGAATGCTGCGGAATCTGAGAAGATTAAACAGTTGACAGTTGACAGTTGACAGTTGACAGTGTGGACAATTGTCAATTGTTAAAGCTGATTCCGAGACTTAAGTTGCAAATATCGGTTAACTAATTGCTCGCTAATTTGATTGGCCGGCGCATCCAAAACCAAAACTCCTTTTTGTTTCAACTGTGCAAAAGCTACCTGACGCTGTGCTAGTAAATCTAATGCTACAGCACGAGTATAAGCAGATGTAATTTCCACGGTGGAAGTGCGAGCGATTTTGTCAACGAGAGGGTCGCGCAAAGTTACGCAAAAAGGTAAATAACGAGGTGCTAAACGCGCTAAGGCGGAAAGCATTTCTGTGGAGGCGGTAACGTCTACTAAATCGGTAATTAGCACGACTAATGCACGGCGAGTTTGTTGATTTACTAACTTAGTTACAGCACCAACATAGTCTGGTTCTAACAAAACCGGCTGAATTGGTGCTAGGCGTTCAATTAATTTCGATAGTTGATGTTGTCCCCTTTCTGGAGGTATCCAAGTCGTGATTTCGCGATCGAATACGCCGACTCCCACGCGATCGCCCCGATTTAGCCCCGCTAAGGCTAAAGACAGGGCTGCATTCACTCCCCAGTCAAAACGCTTTAAACCCTGCACTCGCGCGGTCATCAGCCGTCCCCTGTCGAGTAAAATAACCAAAGTTTGCTCTTTTTCGGGTTCCAAGACTCTGACTAAAGGGCGCGATCGCCTCGCAGTAGCTTTCCAATCAATCAAGCGAGGATCGTCACCAATAGCATATTCCCGCAGTTCGGCAAATTCAGTTCCCATGCCGAGTTTTTGTGATCGACGCATTGTGCCGCTATTTTCCAATGTTAGCCGAATAGAAAGTTCTTTCAACGTCACTAAATCGGGATAAACGGCCACTTTTTCACCCGCAGGTATTGTCCAGTCGTGCCATGCTAAACCCCAGTTTCCCAACTGCCGCACCTGAATATCTCCCCACTGATATTCGCCTCTACTTTTCGGGCCGACTGTATAAGTTAATTCCTCATTTGTGTTAGGATTGAGGGATGCTTCAAGTATCGGTTGAGAGACATCAAATTCTAGCGGATAGGAGTCGCACAGGCGGATTTTAGCTGTTCGATCGGGCGATCGCACTGACAGTAAAATTGGATTGTCTCGCCCGATCGAAAGTCTGTGCAACGGATGGCGCGTCACTTCTACCCGATGGGATTTTACGCGCAGCGCGTCGGTAATAGCTAGACCTACCATTAAACAGTCAAATAGCAAAGTGCCGGTGATGCTTGTCTGGCGATCGACAAACACGGCTAGCAAAAGGGCGATCGGGATTGCGATCGCTAACAGGAAATAAAGGCGAATAGAAGGAATCATTTCGTTTACGGTGGATAAAGATGAGACGGCGGTTGAAACCGCTGCTATACAAACCATGTCCGCCGACGCGGACTGAAGAAATTAACGTAATTTTAACCACCGGATCTTCAACCCGCTCCCGTCGGGTTTTGTCTGTATAAACCTGGTTTCAACCGCCCGGTCTTCAACCCGCACCAGAAGGGTTTTGTTATGGGTAATTCACCGAGAATGATTACGATCTATAATTTACCTCGGTACAGCGACTTGTTTTAATATCGAAGCAATTACCGAATCAATTTGCAAGCCATCTAGCAGCGCTTCTGGTTTGAGGATCAGGCGGTGGCGCAACAGCGGCAGTGCGATCGCCTTCACATCATCAGGAGTAGTATAATCCCTGCCGGCCAGCCAAGCGTGAGCTTTACTGCTTTGCAACCAAGCTACAGCCGATCGCCCAGAAGCACCCAATGCCAAATCCGGATGTTTTCGCGTACTGTGTACCAAAGCTAGCAGGTAATCGAGCACTTTCTCTTCTACTTTGACTCTTTGTACTGCTTGACGGGCGCTAAGTATTTGCTCTACCGTTGCTAAAGATTTTATCCGAGCTAAATCGATGCGTTTGGCGCCAAATCCTGCCTCTGCATTCAGCAACATTTGCTTTTCGGCGGCTGCATCGGGATAGTCAACCACAAGTTTAAATAAAAATCGATCTAACTGAGCTTCTGGTAGCGGATAAGTGCCTTCAAATTCTAGGGAATTTTGAGTGGCGATCGTCCAAAACAAATCTGGCAAAGCCAAAGTCTCACCATCTAGCGTTACCTGCCCCTCTTCCATTGCTTCTAACAGTGCTGACTGAGTTTTCGGCGGCGTGCGATTGATTTCGTCTGCCAGCAAAATCTCAGTAAAAACAGGCCCTTTTTTCAAAGTAAAAGTGTGGCTGTTAAAATCAAAAATATTCGTTCCCAAGATATCCGACGGCAAAATATCCGGCGTTAGTTGAACGCGGCGAAAATCTGCTTGAATCAATTTGGCGATCGCTTTTACAAGTAGAGTTTTCCCAGTTCCCGGTACTCCCTCCACAATCACGTGGCCGCCACTCAGAAGTGCCACTAGCAACTGCTGTATTATGGAAGATTGACCCACCACTATTTTGTCGAGGGCTTGGCTGAGGCGCTGAAAAATAGAGTTTGTTTCGCTCATGTTATATCTTTCCTATTAGAGGGGAGATGTTGACGGATCTGCTCCCATTTACCCAACCAGGCTAGCAAATCAGTATCGCTGATGCGGCGGCGTTTCTCAGATGGCGATCGCAGTAATTCTGCTAATTCTGCCGCTTTTCGCCCTGTTTGCTGCACCCAGGCATTTGTCAGGGTTTCACTTTCGAGCGATGCCTGTCCCAATAATAAAGCTTTTTGCAGTTGTAACTGTTCTTCTTTTCCGATAGTTTCTACCGCAAAATCAGTGCTCTTGGCTTTTTGCAAGACACCCGCTAATGCTTGAATGTAAGCTTCGCTGTTGTCAACCGCCGCCGCTGATAGAGTTACAGGCTGTCCAAACCTGTTCCACCCCGCAAAAATAGCAACGATCAGGATAATTGTACCCTGGATCAAAACTGGAAATAGAGGAGTTTTGGCTAAATAAGTAAATAAATTCCCCTCGGATTCGCGTTCGATAACTTCTGGATCTTTGTAGCCGTGAATGTATTCGTCTACCCAGACTTTATTGATGATTTTACTTGTTTTCTGGCTTGTGCGATCGATCTGACATCTTGCACCAATGTCAATTGGGGCTTTTTCATGGGGAAGGGCGGGTTTATTTAACCTGTCTGTAACTTTCAAAACTGTTGGCGAAGGGGCCCCTACAGGATTATTGATAATGCTGCAAGATGTCGGACCGATCGGATTTTGGATAAAATTCACTGCTAGAGCCTGCTCCGCTCCTTCTATTTCTGTTTCTGCACCTTCTAATTGAGTAACCAGCCCTGCTAAAAATTCATAATTACCCCGAAAATCCTGATAAGCGTTAGCAGCTAGATAGGGTGCAGCGGCAAAAACAACTGTTCCCTTCCCCAGTGTTTTTTTCCAAACAATTGCCCCAAAGCGATCGCCTAAAATTTGTTTTTTGTCGCTGGGAGCTCTCCGCGCTGTGTCAATCTTGATTTCCCCCGCTGAAGCTGGGTGCAAGCTACTAAAAGAAGCTGCTGTCACCGGTGCGCGAACTCCCAAAATCACCAAAGTATTGCCCTGTTTTACCCAATTTTCCTGTAGATCGGAAACAACTTCTGGTATCAAGCTACTATAGATCTGTAAAAATGTACTGGGCGGTTTTTTATCTGGGTTTTTAGCCAACTCTTCAAAAGGTTTTTGCCAGCGCTGAACCTCGGTTCCCCGTTTTGACATAAAAGCATACCATGCTCCGTAGCCGTCCGGCGCTCTATTATAGGTAGAACCGCTGTAGATTTTGTTGTTAGCAGGAGCAAATACCAGGGTAACGATAATTATTGCAGTAATGGCGATCGCTCCCAACAACCACAACCTGCGCTTTGAGGAGTTCATCTATCCTTAATCCTTAATTTGTTGATAAGCTTGCTGACACTGTTCAAAGATTGACGGGGAAGCTTCCGTATTTCCAAAATATAGTTGCTCGTGTATTGCTATCACAGTTTCGTAAGGCCCTCTCTGGGGTAATTCCTGGATTAATTGCAGGTATTCGCCATCAGTGCGACTGGGTTGGTGCACCGCGATGCCCCCATCGTTTAACCGCTGCAACACCGCCATGTAAAGACAGCGGCAAGCTTGGCGGTATTTCGCTTTTTGCTGCAATTTTTGCGATCGCAACAACCACTCTGCTACCGATAAATCTTGACTGGTTTTTTTCGCACTTGCATCAGTTGTTTGATTCCTCTTTTTGAAATTATGAATATAAAAACGCAACAGTTGCCAAATCTGCCAAGTCGCCCAGACTGCGAGCAATGTTACAATTAACCAAAAGGCGGCTTGAGCCATCGCCCACCAGATCGGGGAATCAAACCAAGTTGGGAATTTGATATTCGGTGTATTTTGGGGTGTTTTTAGTTCCCACCACTCCTGTATTCGCTGTTGCAACTGTCCTACTTGCCAATTCACATTGGTTTTGTCAAAGGAACTTTCAGGCATAGCTTTACATCAGTTAATCAATTTGGGATTGTGCATTTGGAATCTTTTTATTCACTCATCTTACTGCACATTATTTATGCGTAAACTGGCGCGGGGGCCAGAAACCCGGTTTCTACGAGTTTTGGGAAGAAAAATCCGAAATATCGCCAGAAACCGGGTTTCTCAGTTGTGGGTGCGTCCGTTTTATTTAAACGCTCGATGAAACTCCGGCGGGCGCGGGGCCAGAAACCCGGTTTCTACGAATTTTGGGAAGAGAAATCAGAAATATCGCCTGAAACCGGGTTTCTGAGTTGTGGGTGCGTCCGTTTTATTTTAAAGCTCGATCGTTCAGTTGACAGTTGACAGCTTGCCCCGAGCGAAGCCGAGGGGTTGACAGCTTGCCCCGAGCGAAGCCGAGGGGTTGACAGCTTGCCCCGAGCGAAGCCGAGGGGTTGACAGTTAAAATCCTAATTTTGTCAATACCCAATCGGTAGATTTTTCCCAAAATGGTCGTCAAGCGAAGCTATCCCCTAGGGAATCGCCCAGACTCACACATTAATAACTTTGAAGTTACTTAACTCCGCCATAAGAAAATTTATGAAGATTTACAAAAGAAACGTGTCAGAATGGAAACAATAAGGTAATGGATAACAGACAAGGAGGCAGAGTATGGTAGCCCTGACTGAACGAGTCCAACGCAGATTGACGGTGGAAAAGGTCGAAATTGCCTCTGATACAACGGCAATTCGATGCCTGGACTGGGATAGAGACCGCTTTGACATCGAATTCGGGCTCAAAAACGGTACAACTTACAACTCATTCATCATTCGCGGCGAAAAAACTGCCCTCGTCGATACCTCGCACGAGAAGTTTCGCCAGCAATATATGGACACTCTGACGGGGGAAATTGACCCGAAAGAAATTGATTATCTAATTATCAGCCACACTGAACCAGACCACAGCGGTTTAGTCAAAGATGTGCTGGCGCTGGCACCCCAGGCGATTGTCGTGGGGGCGAAAGTAGCAATTCAATTTTTAGAAAACCTTGTACACCAACCATTTGAGCGACTTGTCGTTAAAAACGGCGACAAACTAGATTTAGGAAACGGCCACGTTATCGAATTTGTGTCGGCGCCGAACTTGCACTGGCCCGATACTATTTTCAGCTACGACAGCAAAACTCAAGTGCTGTTCACCTGCGATGCTTTCGGGATGCACTACTGTTCTGACAGCACCTACGATGACGATTTAGCGGCGGTTGAGGAAGATTACCACTTTTATTATGAGTGTTTGATGGGCCCTAATGCTCGATCGGTACTCAGTGCAATGAAGCGGATGGCCGAGTTGGGAGAAATCGGTACAGTGGCGACAGGTCACGGCCCGCTGCTCAGGTACAATGTGGTGGAACTTACCGGACGTTACAAAAAGTGGAGCCAAGAACAAGCTAAGGCAGAAACCACTGTAGCGGTATTTTACACTTCCGATTACGGATTTAGCGATCGCCTCAGCCAGGCGATAGCCCACGGAATCACCAAAACAGGTGTCGCCGTAGAAATGATGGACTTGAAAACCGCCGACTTACAAGAAGTGCGGGAACTTGTGGGTAGCGCTGCGGGGATCGTAATTTGTTCGCCGCCGACTAATGGCGCTGCTGCGGAGAATGCCGAAGCTGCTATCAACACAATTTTAGTTGCAGCTAACAACAAACAATCCTTCGGTTTGTGCGAATCCGGCGGCGGCGATGACGCATCGGTTTATCCGCTGCGAAACAAGTTCAAAGAGTTGGGTTTGAAAGAAGCATTTCCCAACATTTTGATTAAAGAAGCGCCGACGGAAGCGATTTATCAAGTTTGCGACGAAGCCGGTACCGACTTGGGACAGTGGCTGTCGCGGGACAAGGCTGTCAAACAGATGAAATCCCTCGATAGCGACCTCGATAAAGCTTTGGGACGCATCAGCGGCGGATTGTACATTATTACTGCTCAAAAAGGCGAGGTTAGCAGTGCTATGTTGGCTTCTTGGGTGACGCAAGCCAGCTTTAAACCGCTGGGTTTAACTATAGCAGTTGCTAAGGATCGGGCGATCGAATCGATGATGCACGCGGGTGATAAATTTGTTCTCAACGTGCTGGAAGAAGGCAATTATCAAAGCCTGATGAAGCACTTTTTGAAGCGTTTTGCTCCTGGTGCCGATCGATTTGCTGGAGTCAAAACTCAACCTGCTACCAACGGTTCTCCGATTTTGACTGAGGCTTTGGCTTACATGGAATGCGAAGTGGTCAGCCGGATGGAACTTTCGGATCATCATATCGTATATGCGATCGTCGATAGCGGCCGCGTCTCCCATCCCGAAGCGCTGCCGGCGGTTCACCACCGCAAAGTCGGCAATCACTATTAGTCAGTTGACAGTTGACAGTTGACCTGTGACAGTTGACAGTTGACCTGTGACAGTTGACAGTTGTCAGAAGCAAGAAGGAAGAAGGCTATAAAGGCTTCGCGAGCGCGTCAAAAGAAGGATGAAGGATGTTTCAACAAGCGCGTTTAACCCCTGATAAATGTCGTTTACATCCGAGGCCCGATCCCCCCTAACCCCCCTTAAGAAGGGGGGAACTGGAATTGATCGAAGTCCCCGCAACGATTCGGGGGAGTAGGGGGTATGCGAGGGGGATCGGGCCTGGGCTACAAACGAGATATTTCAAGGGTTTTAGGCTTTTGAGATCCGTGCGCTGCGCACCAGACGCCGCCAACAGTTGCTTTTTTTTATTTCTTTCTCTCTTCCTTTCTTACTTACTCTGCGTTAGGGTGCGCAACACCTTACCAGGCGATAAAAGTAGACCGGGCCAACTGTTGTCATTCTGACTGCATTTTCACTCTGAGGAATTGCCAATGCGTGCCAATCTTTTAGAAGACCGAGATTACACAATTATTATTGCTAGAAGCCATGGCAGCAGAGACCCCGAACATCCTTGGTACGAGGAGTGGGTAGAAGCACAGGCATCTCTGATCGACTTAGCCAAAAAATGCCAGGAATTTGACAGCGACGGTATCACCGTTTACGAAGCTTCTACTCCTATGTGGAAGTATAAAAATTCTAATGTTGGTCGGTTAGCTGAAATTTTGCAGCGACAAAATACGGAACCAGATTCAGCAAAGCCGACTGCAATTAATTTGGCAGAACCTCTGAAAGGAGCTTTCAGCGATTATTTTCAGCTCAAAACAAATGCCAAAGGCAAGAAAGGAGCCATAATTGTGGCAGTTCTAGATGAAAAACCCGAAAATGCTGCTGCTGTCGCCGAAATTATTGTAAGTGCAGCCAAGAAAATAGATAAAGATGAAGAAATTGGTGTGAGCTTTATCCAAATTGGGGACGATTTGAAAACCCGGGAATTTCTGACTGACCTGGATACCAATTTACAGGCTCAAGGTGCAAGGTTTGACATTGTAGATACCAAATTTTGGCACGAAATCAAAAGAAGTTCTGTAGTTCAGTTTCTCATAGGTGCAATTAATGACTAACACTTTGACTCCTAAACTCGCATCTAATTCCAAACCCCGCGACGTGCAATTTATCCCGCTCGCGCCAGATACATTTATCGTGCGATCGCGCACTTGGGAAAGACTAAAATTTGAAGTCGAGTATTCGCTGCAAAAGGGGACGACAGCAAATAGCTATATTATTCAAGCTGACAAAACTGCTTTGTTCGACCCGCCCGGGGAATCTTTCACCCAAAACTATCTAGATTGTTTGCAGCAGCGACTAGATTTGACCAAGCTGGATTACGTGATTTTGGGGCATTTTAATGCTAACAGATCCGTCACAATTAAAGCTCTGTTAGAATGGGTTCCGCAAGTAGCTTTTGTTTGTACGAATCCAGCCGCGATTGGTTTGCGAGCGGCTTTTCCCGAACAAGAGTTAAACATTATGATCGTTCGCGGAGAAGAAACTCTCAATTTAGGCAAAGGTCACGCCTTAAAATTCATTGCGACTCCGACTCCCCGCTGGCCTGACGAACTTTGCACCTACGATCCGCACACTCAAATAGTGTTTACTGACAAATTTTTTGGAGCTCACGTTTGCGGCGATCAAGTATTTGATGAAGGGTGGAGCGTTTACAGCGAAGATCGGCGCTATTATTACGATTCCCTGCACGCATCTCAGGCGAAACAAGTGCTGGTGGCAATGGATAAATTAGCGGATTTGCCAACAGCATTTTATGCTCCAGGTCACGGCCCGATCGTCCGTTACGGCCTCCACGAATTGAGCAATTTGTATCGGGAATGGAGCCAACAACAAAATTCAAAAGACTTGACAGTTGCTTTGATTTATGCTTCGGCTTACGGCAATACTGCTACTTTGGCGCAGGCGATCGCCAAAGGCATTACGAAAGCGGGCGTTGCTGTTGAAACTATCAACTGCGAATTTGCCGAACCGGGAGAAATTAAAGAGGCGATCGAGAAATGCGCGGGATTTATCATCGGCACTCCCACCCTAGCAGGACACGCGCCGACGCAAATTCAAACGGCTTTGGGAATTGTGTTGTCTACAGCAACTAAGAGCAAATTAGCGGGGGTTTTTGGTTCGTTTGGCTGGAGCGGTGAGGCGATCGACTTAGTAGAAGGAAAATTAAAAGATGCTGGCTATCGCATCGGATTTGAGCCGATTCGAGCCAAGTTTAAGCCGACGGCGGCGACGATTCACGAGTGCAAAGAGGCGGGAACGGATTTTGCTCAAGCTTTGATTAAATCGCAAAAATTGCGGGCACCGAGACCGCAGTTGGCGTCCGGGAGCGATCGCACGGAACAAGCTGTAGGAAGATTGGTAGGTTCGCTGTGCGTACTCTCGGCGCGGCGCGGGGATGTCACGAGTGCGATGCTGGCTTCGTGGGTGTCGCAAGCCACGTTTAATCCCCCTGGGGTGACGATTGCGGTGGCTAAAGATCGATCGATCGAAGCTTTGATGTACGCCGGAGATAAATTTGTGCTGAATATCTTAGCAGAAGGGCGGCAGTTGCGGAAATATTTCATGAAAAACTTTGCTCCGGGAGAAGACAGATTTGCCGGAGTTGAAACAACAGAAGCTAGCAACGGCTGTCCGGTTTTGACTGATGCTCTAGCTTATCTGGAATGCGAAGTGATAAGTCGGATGGAATGCGGGGATCACTGGGTAGTTTATGCGGCGGTTGAAAACGGTCATTTGCTGAAAAATGACGGGGTGACAGCGGTACACTACCGGAAATCTGGGAGTCATTATTAAGCTGCGATTAGGACACGGCATTGCCGTGTCCCTACAAATATATCGAACTTTTTGAACTGGTTCCTAGGCTCTGCCTGGGAACCGATGTAAGCGAGGCTCTGCCTCGCAAGCTGCCATGAAAATTCGAGGCAGAGCCAAAGCATCTGTGTTACCAGGCAGAGCCTGGTAACGAGTAAAGCCACAAACCCAACCATAGTTTAAGGTTTAAACATTGCCTTTTATTTTTGTTTTCCGAGAGTGACAGAAGAGGGGTAAAACCCTCTTACTTTTCCTCTGTTATCCTTCTTCTGTCACTCTCCGAGTATTAAAATAAAGGTGTGAAAAGATACAAATTCTACAAATGAGGTATTATATGCAAAATACTAACCGAAAAAAATCCAGAAAACTTGTGGTAGCTTTCTTAGTGGCGAGCTGCTTGCTCATAACAGGAGGCTTGTTGGCAACCCAAGCTACAATTTCTGAAGCGGCTACCAAACCAGAAGAAGTAATTTGGCAATGTTCTGCATCTGGAGCCAACCGCCATTATGTCGTAGACCAACTGAAAGATGGGGCAAATTTCGATCTGGCTATTTATAAAGTTGATAGGAGCGACCCTTTCGATGAAAACCCAGGAGATTACTTAGAAACTGCAACCCTCACAGCAAACTTAGACCAAAATCGCGCCCTCAAAGCAACAGGCAGAAGTAGCAAGGGAATGATAGTGGTTGAAGCGTTTGGCAGGACAAAAGCTTTCACTGTCAAGGAGAGTGCAGTGGAGGCGGCTGCATCGGGGCAGTGCGATCGATTTTGGAAGATGGCTAGCAGTCAGGCAAGGCGAAAAATTCGAGAGTGCTTGGCAGCAGTTGCCCGCAACAATGGAGGCTCTATTGCAGAAGTCGAGCGATTTGGATGTATGTTTTCCGATCGTAGGTAGGAAACAATCAAACTCATTTAGCTGTTTACGAATTCGACTTTTTAGCCAAGACCAGCGTCATGCGATCGCGTCAGCAGCACAAGGGAATACTTCCAGTTTACCCCATAACACCCTTGGCGGTTGCTATACCTTTGCAGACCAAAGTTGCTATACCTTTTCTGGCCACAGATAAATAGCGCCAGAAATCAAAGTTAAAGCTACAGAAATCCAAAAAGCAATAAGTGTAGGAAAATTCCACGCTTCAGACAGAGGAGCAATTAAAAGTGCGATCGCCACAATCTGACTAACCGTCTTCAACTTGCCCCAAATATTAGCTCCCGAAATCGTAGTTTTATTAACACGCCACCCGGCAATTGTCAACTCCCGCCCCAAAATTAAAAACACTGCCCAAGCCGGGACTTTACCCAACTCAATCAATACTAAAAGCGGCGCGAGCACCAACAATTTATCCACCAAAGGGTCGAGAAACTTTCCCAAATCGGTAATTTGGTTCAGCTTCCTAGCCAAATAGCCGTCCAGCCAATCAGTAGCCGCAGCTACCACAAAAATCGCGGTGCAAATCCAGCGGCTTTGCGGGCTGGGGTCGTACAAACCGTAGAGCAGAAACGGCACTCCCAGCAAGCGAGAAAAAGTAATTAAATTAGGCAAATTCATAACAGAAGGAAGTTCGGCAACGGATTGTATAACGGATGTAACGGATTTAACGGATGTAACAGATGTAACGGATGGATGTTGAAGGAAGAAGGCAGAGGGCAGAGGAAAAAAATTAAGGGCAATTGTTTTACACAATTGCCCTTAATTTAACATTTTTTTGTAGCTCTTTAACTTTTTGCAAAACAGCGTTTAACTTAATATTCATCTCCATCGCAGCTCACAACCAACAGACAACCCAAAACCGCAGCTTGATTAACACGCACCGTGTTTATTCAATACAACCCAAATAGTTTTGCAAATCAGACTGATGTCGTAGACAACAGACCACTTTTCCTGATAGTCGAGATCCATGCGGACAATCTCGTCAAAGTCTTTAACTCCAGAGCGTCCGTTGACTTGCCACTCCCCAGTCAGGCCGGGTTTGACATTTAAACGCTGCCAGTGAAAATCGTCGTAGCGAGCGACTTCATCGGGAGTTGGCGGTCGAGTTCCCACCAAACTCATGTCGCCGACTAACACGTTCCAGAATTGAGGCAACTCGTCCAAGCTCGTGCACCGCAAAAAGCGGCCGACGCGGGTAATTCGCGGGTCATTTTCATTCTTGAAAATGTGACCCTTGGCTTCGTTGGTAACTAGGTGTTGGAGCTTTTCTGCACCGACAACCATCGATCGAAATTTCCAGATTCTGAAATGCCGCCCTTTGAAGCCGCAGCGGACTTGACTGTAGAGCAGCGGGCCCGGACTGTCCAACAGCATCACTACCGCTACGGGTACAGCCACCGCCGCAGCAATTGCCAGTCCCAGCAGCGAGCCCAAAATATCGATCGACCGCTTTGCCTTGCTCGTTACGGATCGGTGAAGCGGCAATTTGGATACACCAATTTTGTAAGTAGGTTTCGGAACAAATAAGGAAAGCATTTCGGATAATACTGATAAATTAGAGGCACCCATCGCAAATTTCATTTGATTCGTCTCAACTTTAACGACATCTCACGTTCATCTTATGAGACTCCCCTAATCATGAGAAGCTGAACTCCAGAGCTTTGCACAATCTTTAAAAAGCAACAACACTTTTATAAAGTTTCTGTGTATTTCCTTTGAAAACGTATAAATATTACGTAAAATCAAGCACATTTACTTAAAAAAGTTACTTCGGGTCGCAAAAAACCCGGTTTTTACTAGGAATATTTGGGGAATACAGGGAGGATTCCACTGAGAAACCGGGTTTTTAGACGTTTACCGATAACTACAGCAACCTTCAGGGCTGTTAGGACTACCGATAACCTCATGAATAGAACCCGAGACCCCTCTACCCTAAACGGTTTGATTCCCATATGTAACTGT
>NZ_JAUBVK010000073.1:0-3444 GCF_036705795.1 Microcoleus sp. ARI1-B5 | reverse complement strand
CCATTCTTCCAGAGGGGGTACAGGGCTATGTCCTTGATTTTATCAAGCTTTTGACGGGGTTGTCACCCCGTCAACTCCACCGCCTCAAATCGCCCGCAACGCCCGCGCTGCGTTGTTACCGTTAATTAGCCGAGCCAAGCCGCCCCATACACTGACAAGATACAGCACCATTTAAAACATTCAATCATTCAAACGCCTAGACATTTAGATGTTCAACTACTAAAATTGAGTTAATCAACGTATCGGTACACCTATGATCGTGACAATCGCCTCATTCAAGGGCGGAGTCGGAAAGACAACTACAGCGCTGCACCTAGCAGCTTACCTGCAAACAAAAGCACCTACGCTTTTGGTAGACGGCGACCTCAACCGCAGTGCGTTGGACTGGGCAGCGCGGGGTTCCCTGCCGTTCAAAGTAGTGGATGAGAAGCAAGGAGTTCGCTTTGCCAGAGATTACGAGCACATCGTGATAGACACGCCGGCCAGACCCGACCCCGACGAACTCAAAACTGTAGCAGAAGGTTGCGACTTGCTGATTTTGCCGAGTTCTCCCGATGCGATGGCCCTCACCGCGATGGCGCAAATGGTGGAAGCCCTGCATTCCCTCAAATCGAATTACCGCATTTTGCTGACGCTTATCCCACCAGCTCCCAGCAAAGTAGGGATTGAGTCTCGCAGAACGATCGAGAAAGCCGAGCTGCCGGTATTCAAAGCTGAGGTCAGGCGGCTGGCAGTATTTCAAAAAGCAGCGCTCGCCGGGGTTCCCGTAAGTGCCGTCAAAGATGCCTACGCCAAAGCTGCTTGGGGTTGTTATGCCGCAGCCGGCAAGGAGATATTGCCGTGAGCCGCTTTGATGATTTGTTAAAGGCGAAGAAACTCAAGCCCGGGGAACCCGATCTCGAACCCGCACCAACTCCGGCGCTCCCCAAAAGCAAAGACCCGAATTTTGTCAGGGCTACTGTTTACCTGCCAAAACAAATGCACCGCGACCTCAAATCTGCTGCCGCGCAGTCGGGTGAAGAAATCAGCGAGCTGGTTGAAAAGTCGGTCGCTCAATACCTCCAGCAGCTCAGCGCTAATAAGAACATTTGAATGTTTGGATGTTTGAACATTTGGACGCTTGAATGTTTATTTAATCTACTGGAGTTGTTTCTCCCGTCTGTCGCTGCATTCTGGAGGCAAGCGTACTGGCGGTAAAAAACTCAGGAGTTACGCAACTATCGCGCGCGATGCTTAGCAAAATTAGAGCGAGAAGGTTTGGAGGACAGAGCCTTTAGCGGCAGGGAAATTTGTACGTTCGGGCGAATCGCAGGTTTACAATCGAACAGCTCAAACCGTCATTTAGAATCAACCCCACCATCAACTCCCTCTCAATACATAAGTTTTACCCTCAACAACCACAGGACTCATCCAAAATGCAAAAACTAGAAGGAAAAGTCGCTCTCGTTACGGGTGGTACCAGTGGCATCGGTCTTGCCACTGCCAAGCGCTTTGTCGCCGAAGGTGCCTATGTCTTCATCACAGGTCGCCGTCAAAGCGAACTCGATGCCGCCGTGAAAGAGATTGGTGAAAATGTCACCGGTATTCAGAGCGATGTCTCCAAGCTGACAGATCTCGATCGCCTGTTCGCCACGATTAAACAAGAGCAAGGTCGCCTCGATGTAATCTTCGCCAATGCTGGCGGTGGAGAAATCGCCCCGCTCGGATCGATCACCGAAGAACACTTTGACAAAACGTTTAACACCAACGTTAAAGGTCTGCTGTTCACCGTGCAAAAGGCGCTGCCACTCTTACGCGAAGGCGCTTCTATCATCCTCAACGCCTCGACTGCTTCTACCGTGGGTACCCCAGCTTTCAGTGTTTACAGCGCAACCAAAGCCGCCGTGCGATCGTTTGCCCGCAATTGGACGCTCGACCTCAAAGAGCGCAAGATTCGGGTTAACGCAATTAGTCCTGGCGTAGTTCCTACTCCTGGTTACAATCTCCTGGGACTGAGCGACGAGCAAGTGCAGGAATTCGTGGACAGCCAAGCCGTCACTATTCCATTAGGGCGAGTCGGCACACCTGATGAGATTGCTAAGGCGGTTGTTTTTCTCGCTTGTGACGACAGCAGCTTTGTCAACGGCATCGAGCTGTTTGTCGATGGCGGTATGGCACAAATTTGAAGCGCTCTAAAAGCGGCCGCTAATCTTCCGAGCGCGCTACTTCTTTGAAAGGGCAAACGTACTAGAGATTTGGGAAGTTGTTTGGCTGTGGCTGCATTCTTGCGGTTAAGTGTCAGGCTGCTGATAAGCTTGGGATTGACGAAGAGAATAGGGGCAGCAGATAGTGGAGAAATTGTGGCAGCGGGGGACGATCGCTCTGATTTTGATAGGGATTCTTAGCGGCTGCAACTTGAGGAAGCCACCGCCACCGTCTCGGCTTCCTCAAGTTCGTGAGAAACCTAGGGTGCAGCAACCCAAACCAGGAACCAGAGAACCAATCAGCTCAGCCACCAACAACCCCAACTTGCTCCCGGGCAATCCCAGCAATGCAGCTCCCAGTGTTGCCAGCACCGATAACTACCTGATGGTGAAGCCGCAGTTTGTGATGAGTTACAACAACAAAACTCGCACCGCCAATTGGGTATCTTGGCAACTCAATCGCTCGTGGATTGGAAGCGCTGACCGAAAGAATGATTTCAGACCCGATGATGCACTCCCGGATGCTTGGTACAAAGTCCGCCCCAACGATTACACTCTAAGCGGCTACGACCGGGGACACCTCGCACCAAGCGCCGACCGCACTCGCAACGAAGCCGACAACAGCAGCACTTTCCTGATGACCAACATGATGCCCCAAGTGCCAGAACTCAACAGGGGTGTCTGGGGTGATTTGGAAGATTACTGCCGGGAGTTGGCGCAGCGCCGGGCAAGGAACTCTACATCTCCGGCCGGGCCGGTGGGGAGGAAAGGCAGCATTGGCAGAAAGGAAAAGATTGCAGTGCCGGCAAAGACTTGGAAAGTTATCGCGGTGCTGGACAGACAGGGGTTAGGGATGCAGGGAATTACTAACAATACCAGGACGATCGCCGTGATGATGCCCAACGATGCGATCGTCAAGGGCAAGGCATGGAAAAGCTTTCGAGTACCGGTGAAACAGGTAGAGCGGGAGACCGGGTTGAATTTCTTGTCGAACGTAACCCCGCAAGTTCAGCAAGTCATTGAGAGCAAAGTTGACAGCCAATAACCCCAGCTTATTACCCCCATCAGTTTAACTGTCGTTACACCCCTTTACAAACCTTAACGATACCGTTAATAATAGAGACATCATCCGAACATTGACAACCAAATACAGCAATCATAAAACCATGACAGCAACTTTACAGCAGCGCGAAAGCGCCAACCTGTGGGAGCAGTTCTGCAACTGGGTAACATCAACCGACAACCGCCTCTATGTAGGCTG
>NZ_JAUBVK010000072.1:0-3482 GCF_036705795.1 Microcoleus sp. ARI1-B5 | reverse complement strand
TGGGGGGAGTGTGCCCCAAGTATACTAATGCTTCCCTTGCTGTCGCCGTCCAGCAACTGGCGCGTCCCCACTCGCTGCCAAGCCCGCGCTTGTCCAGCTCCATGAGGTGTCTCGTTAATAACTGAAAAGGGGAAGAAAATTTGTGACTGGAGACAGTATTGACGGACGTGTTGATTGTAGATATACTATACATAACGTTCTCCAAAGTATTTATACAAGGAGAGTCGTCATATCTAGTGCAGAGGAACGCATTGTTTTTTTTCGTAACTCGCAAACTAAAAAGTTTAAAGTTTGCCGCACATTTTTTGCCGCTGGTTACACGATCGAGTTAGAGTGAGTTTAGTTTTATTTTTTTGTTTGTCGCGTTCCTCTGCAAAAGGATGCGACTCTTTTTTTGCCTGCCGACCAGGCGGACTAATTTTTGCGGAGAGCATTAATCAGTCCTGGTTCTGATTATAGCCTGTCGGTGGATGGCAAGAACCGCAAAGTGCAGTAAGTGACAGCGAAAAAGGACTTGTCAAAACCCTATGGGTTTGAACAAATTTTCTTGCGCTGAACTACGCTTAAACGCATATTATTGCGTCGCGAAACCATATAGGCTTAGGAATATTTTCGCAAGTTATTCAAAAAAGGTGTTTATTGCGGTTAAGTAACCAACCGCGCGCAACGATTACAATAAAAAAACCGCCCCGGTGGTCGGAGCGGCTAGACTAAAAAACGAACTATCTGAAGAAGTGAATTTTGCAAAAAGTTCGGAACAGTTCGCGAGCGTCTTCCTCTGAAGGGTGTTCGCCGCAATATTGGACAAAATCGGTTACAACGCCATTAATAATGACAAGTAACTCATTCTCGTCTCCCTCGGAAAAAACTTCCTGTCTAACACCGTCAAATAAAAACTGGTAAAACTCTTTCAGAAAGCAATACTTGACGTAATTCACGTTGTAGTGAATAAACCGAGGTTTAGAGTTTGCCGTTTGAGGGCTTTCAGTTTTAAGGTACGATTTTTTGTACTGAATCAGTCCCTCCTCTTGCAGCATCTCAACTGCGGGAGAGACAAGGGTTCTCGTTTCGTGCCAGGGAGTCGTTTCAATTTCCATTTTGTTCTCCAAAGATTAACTGTTCAGCAATCACTTGTATCAAGTGATTTTTCTGGGTTCACTACCTGAGCAACTAAGTGTATTTCCTGGCGTAGCCGCCTACCTTGGGCGGCTACTTGTAAAAATGGACTTAAAAGAGGGCTTACCAGAGCTAAAACTCAAGTTTTATTTCGTTGAGTTCGGCGCGAGTAGGCGGAAACTGTCCGCCCCGCTCGTAGTGAGTTAACAGTCGTCTCCAAGTGACCCCTCTATCCAAGTCGCCAAAGTGCTTGGCGTAGGCGTAGATGCCCTTGTCCTGCGCTTCTTGAATCAAAACGTTTTTATCCTTGGGGGCAAGCCGTTTTTCTACCGTTCGATAGTGCTGGCTCATCTTTACTGGTTCGGGTAACGGCTCGTAAGCGGGCTTTGCTATTACCTCCAAAAGTGCCAGCGCTCGCATAGTAAAGGTCGTAGCTGGCATAAAGCAAGCCAACTTCAGTACAGCCCTGGGGGGCAACAAATAATTAAGGCTCGGCTTGCCTATCCAGCACAGTCCTAGTACAGGTTCTGCATCAGCTAAGTGCGTTTCCGGACACCAAAACATACCGTCTTGCCGCAGTTGCGGGTCAAAATTGCGGATTAAGCGATCGGTAGTTTTTGGCTCGACACTGTAGAGGTTGTCGCATTGTTCTGGTAGTAGCACGGGGGCTTGGTAGTAGTGAAGCCACTGCACGGAATTGACACCGACATCAAAAATAGAAAAGGCTGCTGAGTGAGAAATGCCGTCAAACACGGCTTCCCGATACCAGCGAAGCGCCAAGGGGCCGTCCCACGAATACGCTAAGAATTGCGATCGCGGTACGCCCGCAACGGACTTTTGTGACATAATAATCTTGCTCCAAGCGTTGTGACTTAACGGTTGGGGAAGTCGTAACTATTCGGTGCTAAGAACACCGGGTAGTCGCGCCTATCAATCTTCCTCATTACTAGACGATCGCAGAGGGCAAGTAAATTTGTCAATCCCTAAAAGGGTTAAGTTTTGTTACCGACCGACTGGGATCGATTACCGTTAATCACATGACACAAGTGATATTATGCGTAACAGCCGGGTTTTTGTTTGACTACTTACCTTCATTTTTACAAGTAGGCGGCTACAGTAGGCGGCTACGCCTAGAAATGCACTCAAATAGAAAGAAACTTTCCACTAGATTCACGCTATGCACACGACGTGACCGAAATATTTTGACTTCCGTGCCAGCGATCGGGCAATAAAAAACCGCCCTTTTTAGGGGGCGGTCGGTGGGAAAGAAGGGTAGGTTAGATGTCGATTAACTTAACAGTCGTGTCAATTCCTAAGTAATGGCGTTGAATTGCCTCGACACTGTTGCCACAGGCGGTAGCCAACAAGAGTAAGTCTGCACCGGCGTGTGCCTGTAAGCTGATAAACGTGTGACGGCAACAGTAAAACGGCAGGTAGCCATCTATTAAGCCGTCATCCGCAAGTTGGGTCACTACGCCGGGGTAGAAGGTATCATCCCTTGACCGACGCCAACCCAACCATAAGTCAGCAACTGAAGAGCTACTCCAGTGCTTGCCATTTAACTTGGTAAAAACTAAATCAGTAGGCTTAGCGTCAAGAGGCTTAATACGCATCAGCAGGTCATTCAGCTTGGGGTAGATTTTGAACAGTCGAGTCTCACCTGTCTTGGTAACTTGAGTGCTTTTATTCCGACCGCTAAAGCTTTTACTGAATCGAATGTAATCCTTGTCACGCCCCAAGAATACATCTTTCCATTCAAGAGCAAAAGCCTCACCACTGCGACAACCAGTCAGGAATCGGAATTCGACTAATGGTGCAACTTGACGCGGTGAGTCATTCCTGCAATCATAGAACGTCTTGATGATAATGTCGCGCTCTTCCTTGCTAAAATACCGCCTATCCTTTTCCTCCGAATCAGTTTCACTATCAGCCTTGTCCCACCAGCGCAAGTCAACCGTACCATCAGCATTGGTCTGTGGTTTGTACTTGTCAGTTTTATTCTCGCCGACGCCAGTAGGCATCACAAATGGGTTGATTGCGAGCCTGGTTTTACCTAGTGACTGCAAACGAGCAAAGGCTTCAAAAAGTGAAGCGCAAACCCTCCTTTTGCTACTAATAGCGCACGGGAATTGCAATAGGGTGTTTATGTTAAAATCTGATAACAATAACCCCCACATTGCAATTCCAAAGACCTCGAATTCCGCTTGCTTTCTGTTGTACGTCAAACCCCTGATGATGTTTGTGTAATTTTTTTGAAACAAAAATTCAAACGTAGTCGGCTGCAATTGCGGACGCTTCCATTCCAAGTAATCCTCCCACATCTCACCTACGGTCATCTCAGGCTCAGGTTCAGGGATAGGCGCTGC
>NZ_JAUBVK010000071.1:0-3644 GCF_036705795.1 Microcoleus sp. ARI1-B5 | reverse complement strand
TCGCAAGCACGGTTCGGAGGGGGCTAGTCGGAAAAGGAACCTTCTGGAAACCTCGCTGGCTAGCTACCCACTTTTGATCGCATCAACCATTATGAACTACTCCAAAAGTTGAACATAAAAGGGAAAGTCAGGAGACAAGTAAAATCCTGGCTAAAATCTGGAGTAATTGACGATGGAGTGTTCACTGCAACATCTGAGGGTACGCCACAAGGCGGGGTCATTTCTCCGTTACTGGCAAATATTGCCCTCCACGGCCTTGAAAATACACTCATGGAATATGCCAGAACCATAGACATGAGAAATAAACGTGGTCATCAAGAAGGCGCGGAAACTAAGGTAAAAACCCTAAGTTTCATCAGGTACGCTGATGATTTCGTGGTTTTACACAAAGATAAGCTCGTAGTCCAAAGATGCCGAGAAATAATCTCGGAATGGTTAGCTGGCATGGGTTTAGAGTTAAAACCTGAGAAGACGAGGCTAACTCACACTTTCAATGATGAATTAAGTGAGGATGGTAAAGCTGGCGCATGACTTTTTAGGTCATCACATCCAGCAATACCCTGCTGGAAAACATCGTAGCAGTGTAAGTACGCACGGTGAGATATTAGGTTTTAACACACTCATTACCCCAAATAAGAAGTCAAGTAAGGCTCACCAAGAGGAAATCGGAAGAATCATCAAAAAACATAGGTCATCGCCACAATCGGCGTTAATTAGAGACTTAAACCCTGTAATAAGGGGATGGACTTCTTTCTATACAAACTCTGACGCCAAAACCGTTGGAGAACTCTCTAAACAAGATCACCTCACATACCTGAAACTTCGACGTTGGGCAAAACGCCGTTGTGGAAATACCAAGGCAGGACATCAACTGTATTGGCACACCATTGGCGGTGATAACTGGGTATTCTCAACCAGAGAAAGGGGAGCGAACCCTATAAGGTTACTAAAGCATAGTAAATTCGTGTGTAGCAGCACCGACTATGTGAAAGTTAAAGGGGATAAAAGTCCTTACGATGGCGACCTGGTTTATTGGAGTTCAAGAATGGGGAAAAATCCTGAATTGTCAAATCGATTGGCACTGCTCTTAAAAAAGCAGAAGGGTAAATGTTCTCATTGCGAATTTATTTTCAGAAATGAAGATGTAATGGAAGTTGACCACATCGTCCCCAGAGCCGTTGGAGGTAAGGATGAGTACAAAAATCTTCAACTATTGCATCGGCATTGTCACGATGTTAAAACTAAAACCGACTTGAAATTAATCAGGAAACACAACCTGGAACTCGTATCTTCAGGAAAGAAACCCCAAACAAGTCGGAAGAAAGGAAAGCCCTCAAATGACAAGAGTACACCCGAGTAGCCGTGTGCTATAAAAGTAGCAAGCACGGTTCCGAATGGGAGGGAGAAGATGGTAACATCTTCTCTCGACCCTACCCACAATTATTTAACTACCGACTCGCTGCTGCGGCAAACTAATCTACGATCGGATCGGTGAAAACAGATTCATGGGCGATCGGTCTAGGTTTCCACCTAACTCTCTTTAACCCAAACCATCAAAGATGAAGCAGAGCCCACACAGAAATAACAGTCAATTTGAATGGACATCTCCCAAAAAGAAATAGTTGACCGAGCGCTCTTAAGTTATAATGGAATTTTACCCGAAAAAACATGAGCCAAGTCCGTGAATATCTGGAAAAAAATCCATCCGAAACTCAAAGAATGTTGGGTAGAGACTACGACCAACTAATAGAACTACTTACTAATGCATAAAATCTGTACAACCGCCACAAAAAACATCAAGAAAGCCAGAAAACCTGAATCATTAAACCAGGCAGCGGTCGCCCCCCTAAACTAACGATTGCAGACCAAATTCTTTTGACATTAGTGTACCTGCATCACCTACCTACCTTTCAAATTCTTGGGGTACAATTTGGCAGAGGCGAATCAACTGCTAATTATATTTTTCACCGCTGGGTAAAAATATTGAGAGAGTTATTGCCTGCTTCGTTGTTAGAACAAGTAAAAAAAAATGATTCCGATCGGGCATGGGTTCTGGAAATTTTGAAATAGTTTGAGTTGATAGTAGATAGCTATGAGCAGCCCATACAAAGACCTACGGACAATGAAGAGCAGAAAAAAAATTACTCGGGTAAGCAAAAGAGACACACTAAAAAAAACCAGGTAATCGTCATGCCGAACGGTAAAGAGATTGTTGACGTAGTAGTAGGAGAAACCGGAGCCACAGCCGACATAAAAATTTGGAGAAAGCAGCGAGAGTCATTAGAAATCTCACAAAGATTTCAAGGGGATAAAGCTTACCTAGGAGAACCATTAATTAACACTCCTCATAAAAAACCTCGTCAGGGAGTTCTGACTCCCGCTTGCATAGAGAGCGAATAAGTCAAAGGCTCAAAAAAGAATCTTTGTAGAGCATGTAATTAGATTACTAAAGATCTTTCGAGTAGCAGCAGAAAGATTCCGCTTAAAACCGAAAAATTACGAGACAGTAATTTTGCTGGTATGTGGATTAATACGGTGGCGCATAGGTGCGATCGTTATGTGTCAATAAAAGTCCCTACAAGCTGAAAAAAAAACAGTAAAAATTAGGTCATAAAATTGGGTAGTTTTTATTGAATAACCGTTGAAACCCTTATTGAAGCGTTGTTTTCTGGCGGACGGTCCTTCCTGGAACCGTCCGCCAGAAACCAAGCGGGGAAAGGGATTGGAATTATAGGAGAGGTCTAATGATTAGACCGCAAAAGCTATGTAAGGTCTGTGAGATCGATAAAAAGCCTTTTAGCTTTCCAGGGTACATCTAACGGAGGGTTTACAAGATCGGGACCATCAGGCCAAAAATTGTACAAAGCTTTATAAAGCTCGACTCGATTCATCAGGACTAAAATGTTTTGCTGGTGCTCTGGAGGAAGCACTCGATATTTTGTCAAAGTTAGTAGAATATGGTCTGTAAGGGCTTTTGAACACATGAACCACTCTCCCCTTTTTTCGCTGGTCAGACAATTAGATGTGACGTTTACGCTCTAATTCACGATCGCCTGGTTCAAGGGCGTGCAAAATTAACCGATCCGATGTCCCTGTCTGTAACTCACGTACTCTCTTCGCTGGATGTTTTGAAATGCCGATCTTTACACGTAGCCCTGTATAAGGATGAGATTCGATAATCGGGGAACCCACCCAATCATGGGGCACAGCAACAATGTAGTAAATACTATCTGCTTTACCATGAACTACATTTTGTAACCAACGAAACCAAGTTTCGGCATCTTCATAAGCATTATCTTGGTTATCGAACCCATCACTTTTGTATAACTCTTGGTTATTTTCATCACAAACGTATGCATGAAAGTGACCTTTTTGACAAAGTTTCACTTTGATTTGGTGTTTCATCCTCTTTAACTTTGAAAAATACGCTTGAACTAATTGCTGCTTGTATTCTAAGCAATACATACACGAAATGGAAAATCACGATCGGATTGAGCGATCGCTCTTCAAACAAAACACCGACTAAAATAATCCAACTAAAAACAGTAAAGCCCCTTTCTGAATCTAAGAAAGAGGCTTTATCTTTTAATAAAATCCCAGGCATCGAGCTATTTTCTCAGACAGTGACCCGCCAAATATCTTCG
>NZ_JAUBVK010000016.1:0-165480 GCF_036705795.1 Microcoleus sp. ARI1-B5 | reverse complement strand
ATTTGTCTTCTATGTATTCCCGAAGCTCCTGTAAGCTGAAAAATTCTTTAGCATCTAAGTATTTAATAATCTCTGTTAGTTCTAATTGATTTAGATAGGCTTTTGAGCCTTGATATTTCAGTCTTAAGTCTTCAACCCCATTCTTAATAAATCTTGCTTTACATTGACTGATAAATGCTGCTGATACATTTAATATTTTTTGAATTTTAGAACAAGGCACGCCCTCAATCCACATCATTACAGCTATGGCTCGCTTCTGTTCTCTAGGATCGGGATTGCTATCGATAAAATCACTTAATTCTTTGAGATTTTGCTGCTCAGACATATTGTTATATTTCACGCTATATTCCCAATCTAAATATTAACACATGACCTAAATATTATAAATTATAAAATTTTACGAATCATTTAGGATTGCTATAGCTGTCCATGTAGCTAACTCCGTTGATGAGCCAACTTACATTCCTGATACTTGCTTGATAAATTATTATCCAGCAAGTAGCAGAAGTAAGCTCGGTTTGCATCAAGATAATAGTGAGTTGAATCTCAAGCCCGCTATTATCAGTATCAGCCTCGGCGACGATTGCGAGTTTGTTGTCGGTGGCACCTTGCGCTCCGATCCTTTGCAATCGATTACTTTGCGATCGGGCGATATCTTAGTCATGCACGGCTCCAGCAGATTAGCTTATCACGGAGTTAAACGCATTATTCCCAACACAGCACCAACAGGCTTGTTGAAGAATAACGGTCGCTTAAACCTCACAATCCGACAAGTGTTTTAGTGAAAAGATTCTCAGCCTCCTAGGTTGAGAATCTTTTTGTTAAACAGATTTTGTAATACTTACAAGTTTCTTCGATCGCACAAAACTTGTAGGTATCTCACTCTTTTAACCGGAGCGTCAGTTTTTGCATTGGAACCGAAAGTCAAGCTTCGCAATAAAGTGTTGAGCGAAATTTCTCGCTTGTAAACTTATCCGAGGCATCACCATGTTTTATCAAACCCCTGAACTCAAAGGCGAAATCCGCAATCTCAAACCAGTTTATTCCGAACAGTATCGGAGAAATTTGTTTGAGTTTGAGATTTACCTTGATGACAAGCTTATTTATCGCAATACCGATACCTTTAGCATGACCCGCGAACAAGCTGTTAAAGATGCTTTGCGAATAGCGAAAAAGCTTAAACAGCAAGAACTCGATCGGCTCGAACTCGAAGCTGTCGGCGATCGATATTACGTTAAGTATTCCACTGACGTAACTCCGGCAGCCAAGCGACAAGGTATCGACGGCTTTTATGCAGTCTTTGTTAAAGGCAAGAAATATAATATTTCTAGCCACTTGACTAAAGAACTAGCATTGGCTGAGTTAGAAGAAATTGTTAAGCAAGATAAGCTTGATGATTTCCTGTATCGGTATGCAATTTCTACATTACCTGAAATGTAGAAATTGAAAAAACCTTAGAGCTTAATTAGACTCTAAGGTTTTTTACTTAAACCAATGACAAGTAATGCTTCGCTTTGTGGCGGTGATGTTTCATTGATTTTTCATGTACTCACCAAAACTCGAATTATTGGATTATAAGATTGCTATCGATCGCGAAATCCACGCTCAGCCAGAACTCAAGGAATATAACACAGCATTTTTTACTGGACACCGAGGAGTAGGGCAATCAGTTGTTAAGCCAATCAACAAACTGATTAACATGGCGATATCCCACGGTGTAACTGAGTTTTTCTCAGGAATGGCGATCGGCACAGATTTGCTAGCAGCAGAGATTCTCACTGACAGGCATTTGCCTTGGAAGGCAATTACACCCTGCCCGTATCAGTGCATTAAATGGGAAAAAACGCACCAAAATGCTTACTGGCAGTTGCTGCGATCGGCAGATGCTGAAATACGCATTTCTGAAAACTACACTCCGACCTGCATGATGGAGCGGAATGCTTACATGGTGAAGCACGCAGATTTGTGCTTGGCAGTGTGGGACGGTCGAAGCAACGGCGGAACGTACCAAACTCTTAAAATGGCTCGCAAAGCCAAGAAACTAATTTTTGCTTACAACCCTCAAAGCAATTCCTTCAGAACGATTGACGACCACTTGTAACGCACGCCAAGCCCCATTTTAAGGGGCTTGATTTCTCATGTCAAAAAAACGCATTACAGCTTTTTTCACTGGCAACTACTGGATTGATAAAAACTACCGCAGAGAAATCGATCGCTTAATTGATTTGGCGATCGAACAAAACACCCGTCATTTTCTGTGCGGTATGCAGCTTGGCTTCGATCAGGTAGTTGCCGATATTCTCATCGATCGCCGATTGCCTTGGACTGCGGTATTGGCTCATCCAAACATCGATCGCGCTTGGAAAACCCGCCAGCGCTCTCGATTTCGCAAACAGCTAACCAAAGCACCGCAAACAGTGATTCTGTATCCTCAAGGTTTTCACGGTTCTAAGGCGCAAGTCTGGCGCCACATGATACGCAAATCGGATATTTGCCTGAGCATTAACTCAGGCTACCACTGGGATGATGTGCGAAAAACCGATCGCGGAGGACCCGGTGATGTTGTTGATTTGGCGATCGCTAACAACTTGCAAGTTTTTCAAATCAATCCAGTAGGTAGAACACTGTCAGTAACACATCCACCGAAACAACTTTGCTTTTGTTTCCAGTAACACCAAAACCATGAAATCCAATTCTCAGAAAATTACCGCTCACATTCACGGCAGAATTGCCAAGCTAGCAGTTGCTGCAATCGAACGCGGAGACATCATTAGCTGCGATCGAATTCCCGACACCGAGAGCTACTTGATTGTGCGATCGGGATACTTGCCGACTACTTACACCGCCTAGGAGTGCTGGTACTTTGCTCTACTTGCTCAATTCAATCGCTAATTCAAAAACAAAATAGCTCCTAAAAATCACTTTCTAAAAACAAAGCAGTGCTTCGCTTTTAGAGGGTGATTTTTAGTAGGTAAATTACATGAAACTCACAGCAACCCAAGAATTCACCAAACAAGCGCTTGAAAAGTTGGATTTAAATATCGATGCCATTGTTGAAAGACTTCAACACTGTGGAGTCTGTGACTGTCAATTCTTCTCCAAAGAAGAAGTTGAACTAGCTTTCTTAAACTGGTTCAATCATCACGTACAAACTATTGAAGCCGACACTCAGTGGTTTATTGTTAAAGATTTCAAGCATTTTGAGAAATCTTTGGATTTCGATCGACTGCAAGAAAGTTGCGAAACTGAATACGATCCAGAAGAAATTTATGCCGAAATGGCAGCATCTGATTTCAACCCAGCCAACAATAAACTATCACTAGAAGTTTAGTAACACAAAACAGCGGTTGTTCAAACCAACAACCGCTGTATCAAGTCTGTTAAGGCTACCTTATCATACCATGAAACACCTGCAAAGATTAGTCTAAATCCGTTGCGCGATCGAATCACTAAAAGCTGAGGCAGAAAATCTCGAACCTGATGCAATTCTCGAAGCTTTCGAGATTGTTGAATCCGAAGCATCAATCAACGGTAAAAATTTAGTTTTTCGCAATCAAAATGCTAAAATTGTGTTAGTTCTTCGCAACCGATACGATGACAAAAGTACATCGGTTGTACGGCTGGATGAAGACATCGATCGCGAGTACCAAAAACTTTGCCGAGATCACTCTTCTGACATTGAGAACAACAAAGCTTACATCCAATAACTCACAGAAATGATAGCAGAAGCAGAAGCAAAACAAAAAGCGCTTCTGAGTTCTCCCTATCTAGAAACGCTTCGGAAACAGCGGGCGATCGCACTAAAACAGACTGAGCATAAAGTACCGAGTCTGGCAGTTTATCTGAAATAATTCAGATTAATTAATGCTTCGCTTTTAGACTGTGATTTCGCCAAATTGCGGTAAGGCTGAATAGAACCGCACCAACAATGAATTAATAGCAACATGAACCAAGCAAAATACCGATTTAATCGCAAAGATGGCAAGATTTATCTCGATCGAGAGCAAATACTAACGGAAGTTGGCAGCGAATTGCGAATGATTATCTTACAAGCTTCAGAGCCAATCTGGGGCAAACCGTTCGAGCATTTGATAGCGCAGCATTGGGTAAATTTGACATTCATTGACCCCAACAGCAATTATTGCCGGGGGATGTTAAGTGATGGAACTACCAATGCTTTGCGTCCTTGGCTTGAATACAGAAAACTTGTTGAATCCAAAGGATTTGAACTTTTGGAAGTAGTTACAACCATTGGATTTGAGCCGATCGACTCTGAAATCAAATGGTTTGATTACAAATTCTCTGGTATTGCCGGAAAGCCTGGGGTCGCCGATCGAATGCGCGCGATTTTATCAGAATTCCAAATTGAGCCTTTAGCTCTCAAGTAGTAGTTGCGGGATAGCCAACTATCATGCGCAGTGCTTCGCTTTAAAAGTTTGATTCACTCAATTAACTAATTTTACAACAAAAACCATGACCAAGAAATCTGCTGAAATCGCCGAAAACAATGTCTCGATCGCATCTGAATTTGAATTTGATGCCAGCCTGTTAAGTGAAGAATTCAATGCGGTGCGCGTGCCAAGGCTGCCGTATGCGATCGTAATTAACGACAATCCATGCGGTATCTTTATCCCCGAGAAGAACGCCATCAAAGCAGGCTGGAACAATCTTGAAGATATGACAGAGATTGACCTAGCAAGCGGAACCAAAGAAAAAGGTTGGTTTTTGCAAAATGTTCGGATGGCAGTTTTAGGCAACGTTCCACCTTACATCCGCTACAAATCATCGGATGACAACGGCGACTTAAAGTCAACGGTAGTTGGTAGTTATGAATTCGATCGTCATTTGCTTGACAAGAAAACGATGGAAGTTTGCTCCGAACACTTGGTAATGTTCGTTGACAAGTCCAATAATTTGCTCCACAACCGACCGCTGCGGATTCGGTTCAAAAATGTAGCTTTGTGGAGCTTGCGAGATGCGATCGAAGAATTCTACGTGGCAATGGAATTATGTTTCGCCAAACTAACCAACACACAAGCCAGCGGGAAAACTGATAAATGGCGCTCTTTGTGCGTGTTTGCTGCGGAATTCAAACCAGTCAAAGAAGGCGAAGGCTCTAATAAGTCTTGGTGCATGAAAGTTGGGAATTATTCGGTGCCGTCGATCGAAAACTTTGGCTCTTTGTTTCTGGGAGTCCAGCATCAAAAGGACGCAATTTGGGAATGCTACGACATGAACATCGGTTCGTTAGAAGCTAAAGCATTACCAGGTTCTGACCAAAAGATGCTGCGGAGCGCTGAGTAATTGCAGTTGCCGGGGAGAAATCCCCGGTTTTCTAATCACACAACACAGGAATGAAAAAATGACTAATATTTCTTGGACGAATGAGAGCTGGAATCCGATCGTCGGCTGCTCCCGCCTGAGCGCAGGGTGCGCCAATTGCTACGCAGAAACAGCAGCTTCCTCAGCACGGTTGCAGCAATTTTCTCAATACCAGCAAGTCGCGCAATGGGACGGCACAGTGAATTTTGTAGAATCGCAACTTTACAAGCCGCTACATTGGCGATCGCCCCGCAAAATCTTTGTGTGTTCGATGGCGGATTTATTTCATGTCAATGTAGCCGATGAGTGGATCGATCAAATATTTGCTGTAATGGCGCTGTGTCCGCAGCACACTTTTCAGGTGTTGACCAAGCGCCCTGAACGGATGCTCCAGTATATCAAACAAGCACGGCAAAGAATTCGAGTTGCAGCAGTTGATATTGGGATCGATCGCAATCTCAAATATGAACTCTACGAGCCTTACGAAACTTTTGATTTTGAATGGCCGCTGCCAAATGTTTGGCTGGGTACTTCAGTTGAAAATCAGAAAGCAACCGATCGCATTCGATATCTGGTGCAAATTCCAGCAGCAGTACGATTTCTTAGCTGCGAACCGTTGCTAGAGCTGATAGATTTGCGTCCCTATCTGGCATTTTGCAGCGGATGCCAAAGCTGCAATTTTCAAGGAAATCACAAAATCGGGTCATCTAAAATCAATTGGATTATTGTGGGTGGTGAATCTGGGACGGACGCTAGAATGTGCAACATTGAATGGATTCGATCGATCGTCAGTCAATCTCAATCAGCAAATGTTCCGGTTTTTGTAAAGCAACTTGGCTCCAATGCGATCGAACATTTCTATTACCCAAATAGCTTTAAACCCAATCGCATCAAATCTACCGATCGTAAAGGCGGAGATATCAGCAAGTTTCCTGAAGATTTAAGGATTCGAGAATTCCCCAGTCTGTAATTTAAATTCGAGCAGCATTTATTCAATCGCTGCTCGAATTCTAATAAATTTTTCACTTGTTGGACTTATGAAACCTATAATTCTCGATCTAAACAATCTCGATCGCAACAAAACTCTCTCAGCATTTGAAAAAGTAAACAAAAATCTGCTGAAGCAAATCAGAGCAGATCGCACTTACAAAATGCCACAAGGATACATCAACTGGCAAATCCTAAGCGGCATTGTTGCAATAGCCGTTTCTACTTGCGATCGAGATTACGCCAATGCCGATGTTTCCGCCTTCCTTCACAGCTACCGCACAGCCCTGTGGTTTGCCCAAGATGCGCCGCTGTACTGCCTAAATTCTGAATTGATTGAAGCTTTCGATGGCTACGCCCCGGCTTACGCCTACAAACCGATGCCCTGCACAAACCGGGCATCTTAGCAGGTTGGCAGCCATAAGAGCCGACTTTTATGGTAGCCGTACCCAAAGGTTTAATTCGTACACCCGACAGCGGAGAAATCGATTATCTGACAGTTTCTTGCAGCGATTCACAGCATCCTGAATGGAACAGAGGGCAGTGGAGGGATATTAAAATAGAGCCGTTTAACCTCAAACACCACCTCTACTTTCAGTTTTGCACTGTCGATTCTAACGAAACTGTGTGGACATCGGGAACCGCGATCGATGCTGAAAATAACTTGATTTACGACGCAAACAGCAGCATCGGTAAAAGTTTAATGACTCTTGCTGACAAAGAATTCATTCAGCGCCTGAGAAATCTGATTATCAATGTTTTGCTAGCACTTGAATTCTCACCATCGCTGTTAGTTGATGTTACTGAAAGTGAGTTTCAATCCCAAAGCAAAGGATTTGGAGTGCGTTCTTGGCGAGTATCAAACATTAGATACCCGCGCTGGTTGGGTAAAAATTATCAAAGTCGATCGGTATTATCCGAAGAGAAAAGCACTCATTCATCTCCGTGCATTCACTGGCGACGAGGACATTGGCGAGTGCTAGAATCAGGTGAAGGTAAACGGTGGAAGGAAGCTAAACGCATTTGGATTGAACCTGTTTTAGTCAAGCCTTCTTAGCTTGATTAATCCTCAATGTTGGTTTAAAATGAAGTTAAGTTTGAGGGTTAATTAATGCTAGTAGCTGGTAATGGATATCTCTGTTATTCAAAATTTGTCTTTGATGGCGATACTTTGAATCTTGATTTTCAAGGCGAACAATTCAGAGCAAGACTGCAATGGATTGATTCGCCTGAATCTAGAAAAAACTCACAATCGAGTACAGATTCTAAAATTCTCAAGCACTGGGAGTGGGCAGAAAAAGCTAAAACAACTTTGACGAATTTAGTAGCTGGTAAACCGATCGTTACAATTCCAATTGAGAAAGACCAGTACGATCGCTGGGTCTGTGACTGTTATCTCGGGACAGCAAAAACAACAAACAACGTACAAATCCAGCTTTGTAAAGCTGGAATGGCTGTTAGTTACCTTCCATTTAACAGATTCTCCTACAGCACGCGAGAACTAGCTGTGATTCGGGGAATCATCACCGAAACAGCCAATGCCAATCGTAAAAAACTTGGCATTTGGTCAGAGTCAGATTTTATCCTACCTTACGAATTCAAAAAGTTAAATTTCTCCTGAAAAACAATGACTTTAATTGAAAAAATAATTTCTTACATGGAAATTCAAGGCTACAAAATATTTCGCAACCCCGGAGAAAAAAATATAGTTTATTTGGAAGGAGTTGACACAAACGGATTCAATAGCGACAAACCTAACCATTTCAACGACTTGAGGCTAGTTTTTGGATTCGAGGGAAAGAAACCTGCGATCGAAGGCAAGTGGACTGCCACAACTGAACCGGGCTACTATTACACCGACAATCCCATGAATCCTAACGGTGCCGCTAGAATTGCCTTCGGTCAGTACGAGGCGTGGCAAGTTGGCATTCACGGCTACTCCCAAGCGCACGAAGCACTGGTACAAGTTCATCCCGTCCGCGTCCACCGGGATTACAACCGGGACATGATTCGGACTGGCGATGCGATCGAGTCTGGACTCTTTGGCATCAACCAGCACCACGGGTACGACCATCCGAGCGACGACATTTACACTGCATCTGCAGGATGTTTGGTGGGACGAACCCGCAGCGGACACCAACAATTTATGCTCCGGGTAAAATCAGATCCGCGCTATATTGCCGAGCGAAATTTCATATTTACAGCAGTTATTTTAGATGGATCAAAGTTATGAATGGCTTTAGCTCTGTTGTTGAAGCAATTTCAATTTTTAGTGCTATTTCTTCCTTTATTTTTTGGCTAGCTTCTTACCAGATTAAAATAGGACTACAAAATAAAATAGAAAAACTAATGATTATCATTACCTCTCGGATGCAGAGGCAACAAGACAGAAACAAAACCCAAATAGGGATTGTTTCTGCTGAAATTGAACAAATTAAAAGCATCTTAAATGGCAAGCCAGTTTGCGTCGATCTTACTAGAATTTACGAGGCATTGCCTGAGGAACCAACTGATTTTAGTAATTAGTTGGACGATTCAACCGCATTCAGTTCAAACCATGAAATTCAAAAAGTTAACTCAATCTCAACTCGACTTACTCGCAACAATTTTTGGGACGATCGCTGGAGTAGCGCAATTACTCCGAGAAACTAATAGACTCAGTGACGAAAACAGCTTATTAATTAGCGGATTGGCAACAATCGCTTTGGGAATAGTTACGAATAAAAAATCCCCAAGCGAATTTTAATTACTTGTTCCAATCTTTAACAATTGCTGCCATAGCTCCAATGGCTAAAGTTATTTTTACAAGTTGAGCTGCCGAGTTTTCTTCGGTTGACCCAACCTTTTGTGCAGCTACAGCTACAACAAACGTCCGTTTTTTAGCAGTTGGACTCTGTTCCAAAGTTTCACGAACTTCAAACACAATCGTCGGCATTACTGCTGCTGTTCCAATCGCAGCAATAGTGCCGTAGCACGGGCGAGGGCGGGACGCCATCGCACAGAACTTCAGCTAGTTCTGTGCAGCCTTCAACTAACCCCAAAGTCCAGAAATCTGTTTCGGTTCCTGTTTTTTTCCCGGCAAACTCCCGCCACGCAAATCTAAAGGAATCGATCGAATAGATTGAGTGATTGAACCAAAGTTCGCTCGAATTTTAGTTGCTCTGTCTTGAAGTTTGTCCACTACATTTACGCCCAGGGCCACGCAAAAACTATCAACTATTTGCTCGGATGCAGCTTCCGCAACATCAGTCATTGCTAAGCTGGCGGATTGAGTTACCTCACGGACAGCAAGTACCATTCCGTTAGTTTCTTCTTCCCCATCGCGGTGTTCGCTGTGGTCGATCGCCATATCATCAATTCGATCGCACTGTTCGGCGTATCCGTTGCGTTCCGAGGCAATTTGAATCAGTGCATCAGCCGGTACCATCATTTGCTCCCGAACCAGGTGGTAATAGGCGCGCACTTCGTCGATATCGCAGCCCTCAACCTGGGAATTTTGCCATTTGCGATGGCCGAGCGCTTTGCGGACGCTGGTAATGTCGCTGACTTTGCCAAGTCCGAGTTCAAATTTGAGGTCAACTCTTGAAATCGTAGTCATCTGTACTGAGTCCTATGTTTTGTAAGTAATGGCGGGTTTTTTCGATGTCTCGATCGCACTGAATCACAAAAATCAATTCGAGTTGAACCAGACACCATTTTTGAAAGTCTGAGAATTTGCGGGTATGGAGAACTCGATCGCACTCCGGGCATTCTTCCTCTAGCAATGCCAGCCTGCGCTTGAACGTTGCTTCGGGCATGGGGTCAGTTTTCCGAGTCCGTCGGTTTTTGCGACTGACGTAGCCAAGGATTTCCTTGATTTGCGATCGAGTCCAAAAATTCCGTCTTCCCCTTTCATCTTCAACCTGTGCGAGGAAAGGTTTTCGACACTTTTTTTTGTATTTCATGAGCCACTTTTAGGTTCGTTGTTAAGGTACTTCAAGTAGCTCACGAAGAGGTAAAAAAAATGAGCAGAGCGCCGACTACTACCCGGTTTGGGTGCTTGTTCTGAACTATCGGGATCGGCAGGGTAAGTTTTTGTTGCGTCCCAGTACCCATATTCACGAGAAGCGGCGAAAACTTTATCTGCTGCTTCTTGGGCTGTCTTGCCGAAAGCCTTCACGCTTGTGTTCGGGTTGAAACTGCGTTCAACCACAATTTGATGCTGTTGCTGTAAAATCATTCTGTCTCCTGGTGCCGTCTATTGGCATTGGTGGAAAGTCCAGTTCAGCGTTGGTAGCGCTGTTCTGGGCGTATTTGTTGATTGTAACATCCAATGGATGCTATATCAACAAAACTTAGATCATTTAGCTAAAGATTTGTTGCGCTCATCGAATATGCTGAAGTTATGAGCGAGGCAAATAGTAAAAAGGGAAGTAGAGATAAACGCGATCGGCTGACATTCGATGTTGGGGGTTTGCGCGATCGGCTGCGAGTTTTCGCGATCGAGCCAAATCAGTCACTGGCGTCGATCGTGCGCATGGCTCTGATTGAGTGGCTGAGCGATCGCGAATCTCAGAAATCTGAGAAACCCACAGAAATCGATAAAAATGATATATCAATAAATGACAATGACTAAAAGCTATATTTAAAAATCATTTCAGCCAATTTAACATAACAATCGCATTGTAGGGGTCAGCGGTTCGAGCCCGCTATTCTCCATAAATCAGGGATATAGCAGTTGACAGTTGACCTGTGACAGTTGACCTGTGACAGTTGAGAGTTGAGAGTTGAGAGTTGAGAGTTGAGAGTTGAGAGTTGCAGAGTACGGGAATGCAACCATTTATGCTTGACGGGTATCTGCTCTATTCATCAGGTTATTTATGTCCGCACCCGATGTGGCGGTTGCTATATTTGTAGAAAGGGCGATCGTCACTTGGTTGGACATTTGGCTGTGAGTGTGCGATCGACCCAGTTACAGGCACGCCTCCTAGCATCAATAACGTATTTGTATAAAAAAACCGGGTTTCTAATTTCAGACTGATTGCTGAAATGACGTATCTTGGTGTCTAAACTCCATTTCTGCCCCAGTTGCCATCAATGCCCACAAAACCTTCATTTAGTCAATCAATAATAAGTTTTGTATCTAAAAATACAACACTCTTGTTAAGCTAGTCTTAATATCAAGTCGCTATATGTTATTATTCTCAATCATCTGACTCATCTATTCAAGAGTAACAAGAAAAAATGACAAAGCGATTCGATCGGCGGAAATTTCTTTTATACAGTTCTGCTACCCTCACATCAAGTTTATTTCTAAAAGCTTGTAGAACTCCGACTCCAACAGCCACCCCAGCCGCTTCTCCAACAGCAACCGGCTCGCCATCAGCAGCAGCACCAGCCAGCAGTGGAAACACGATCAAAGTAGGAATTTTGCATTCCTTGAGCGGCACAATGTCAATCAGCGAAAAAAGCGTTGTCGATGCCGAACAATTAGCGATCGAAGAAATCAATAAAGCTGGCGGCGTCCTCGGAAAACAAATCCAAGCAATAGTAGAAGACGGCAACTCAGACTGGCCGACTTTTGCGGAAAAAGCCAAAAAATTGATCGATCAAGACAAAGTTGTCACCGTCTTCGGCTGCTGGACATCCGCCAGCCGCAAAGCAGTATTACCAGTATTTGAAGAAAAAAATCATATGCTCTGGTATCCCGTACAATACGAGGGTCAAGAGTGTTCCAAGAATATCTTTTATACCGGGGCGGCACCGAACCAACAAATCGAACCTGCAGTAGACTGGCTGCTAGAAAATAAAGGCAAAAAATTCTTCTTAGTCGGGTCTGACTACGTTTTTCCCCGCACGGCAAATACCATTATCAAAGCACAGCTAGCAGCCAAAGGCGGCGAATTAGTTGGGGAAGATTACATACCTTTGGGCGGTACAGAAGTCACGCCAATTATTACTAAAATTAAGGCAGCTTTGCCAGACGGCGGCGTCATTTTCAATTCCCTCAACGGCGACAGCAACGTAGCATTTTTCAAACAGTTGCAGGGCGCCGGTTTGGGCCCGGACAAATATCCGTCTATGTCTGTCAGTATTGCTGAAGAAGAAGTAAAGGCGATCGGCGTAGAATATCTCAAAGGCCATTACGCCGCCTGGAATTACTTCATGACTGTGGAATCTCCCGCAAATACAAAATTTGTGGAAGCTTTCAAGGCAAAATACGGCAAAGATAGAGTGACTAACGACCCGATGGAAGCAGCTTACATCATGGTTTACCTGTGGAAGCAAGCCGTCGAAAAAGCAGGAACACCCGACGATTTGGAAAAAGTGCGGGCAGCAGCTTTGGGTCAAACCTTTGACGCGCCGGGGGGCAAAGTAACGCTGGACGTTAACCATCACCTTGCTAAATTTGTGCGGTTGGGCGAAGTGAGAGAAGACGGTTTGTTTAACATCGCTTTTGCTACGCCAGAAGCAGTGAAGCCGATTCCTTGGAATCAGTTTGTCGCTGAAACAAAAGGCTTTTCTTGCGATTGGTCAGACCCCGCAAAAGGCGGCAAATTCAAAGCTTGATAAGTACGTAATACCAATTTTATTAACGTTGGCAACGTATCTTCGATCCCCCTAGGGCGTGTCTTTAAACCCGGAGATCCCCCCCGGCCCCCCTTAATAAGGGGGGAGTAAGAGCATTCTTTCGTCAATCTCTACTCCCTTAATAAGGGGGAACTGGAGTCTCCTTGCGTCACCCCCGAATCCCCGAATCGTTGCGGGGAACTGGAGTCTTCTTGCGTCAACCCCTACTCCCCTTGGGAAGGGGGATTTAGGGGGATCGAGACTAGGCTACAAGCGATATATACAGAGGGTTTTAGTTCTAAGTTGACACCCACGAGAAAAAACCCGCCTTTCTACCAAAATATTGTATGTAAAAAAGTAAGAGGAAAAAAAGTGGCGATATTGGACGGTTTATTTAACGGCATTAGCATCGGCGCTGTTTTGCTAATTGCAGCCCTGGGACTAGCGATTATTTTCGGGCTGATGGGCGTGATTAATATGGCTCACGGCGAGTTGATGATGCTGGGGGCTTATACGACTTTTGTGGTGCAGAATGTCTTCAAAGGTATTGGAGGATTTGCCTTTGAAACTTATATTTTATTTGCTATTCCCTTAGCTTTTTTAGTAGCGGCATTGGTAGGATTAATTCTGGAACGAGGCGTGATTCGCCATCTCTACGGGCGCCCGCTAGAAACTCTGCTGGCAACTTGGGGCGTAAGTTTGATTTTACAGCAGTTTGTCCGCAGCGTCAGTTGGGTGCTGGTAATTGGGATTGCGGTGTTTTGTTTGCTGTTTTTTGGCGGTTTGCAGGTGCTGAAGCGGCGCCCGGATTTCGATCGCACTCGCAGCACATTTATCGCCATAATTTTGCCTCTGTCTTTGGGTATTTCCTGGGCCGCGAGCGCATTTTTAGGGGAAACTTACAAACTCGCAGTAACTCAACCTTGGTTTGGCGCTCAAAACGTTGATGTGACTGCGCCTGCGTGGCTGCGCGGCGGCATCCCGCTGGGTACTTTTCAGTTACCCTATGCCCGACTTTTTATTATTGCGCTGACAGGCATTTGTTTGGCGGGAATTTACCTGTTTTTGCAAAAGTCTGTGTGGGGATTGCGGATTCGCGCTGTGACGCAAAATCGCAGCATGAGCGCTTGTTTGGGAATACCTACCGAGCAAGTAGATGCCCTGACTTTTGCTTTGGGATCGGGGTTGGCTGGTGTGGCTGGGTGCGCGATTAGTTTGATTGGTTCGGTAGGGTCAAATACCGGACAAAATTATATAGTTGATACTTTTATGGTTGTGGTTGTGGGCGGTGTTGGCAAGATTGTGGGGAGTGTAGTTGCCGCAATGGCGATCGGCACTGCAAATTACCTCATCGGTTCGGGAACACTAGCATTAATGTTGGCTCCTGTCAAGCCTTTAGCTGATTTTTTTACATTTTTCGCCACAACCAGCATGGCAAAAGTCATGGTATTCGCCTTAATTATGGCTTTTCTACAAGTGCGGCCGGGAGGAATTTTTCCGCAAAAAGGACGCACTGTTGAGAATTAACAACTACAGCTTTGAGCGCCAAAAAAATGAAGAATACACAAAAAAAGGCTCTGCTAAAAGAAGCGGCAATTGTAGGGGCGATCGCCCTTATACTGATATTGCTCATCCCCGGAATACTTCCTGACGCTCGTCTTAACCAATTGGGCCGATTTTTAGCACTAGCAATTGTAGCTCTCGGTATAGACTTAATCTGGGGATACACGGGTTTGCTCAGTCTGGGACACGGCGTATTTTTTGCGATCGGCGGCTACGCATTCGCCATGCACCTAAAACTGCAAATTCCCCCAAACGCCAGCAGTCAATTGCCCGAATTTATGAGCCTCTACGGCGTCACCGAACTGCCTTGGTTTTGGCAACCATTTTACTCATTTCCCTTCTCAATCGCCGCAGTAATGCTCGTCCCCGCCATCTTGGGCGGAATTTTGGGTTACTTAGTATTCCGCAATCGAATTCGAGGCGTTTACTTCTCAATTCTCACCCAAGCCGCAACAATTGTATTTTTCAACTTCTTCAACGGCCAGCAAAAACTGATTAACGGCACCAACGGACTCACCGACTTTAAAACCCTATTCGGAGCCACAGTAAACGGCAGAGATACTCAATATATTTTCTACATTCTCACCGTCCTATTTCTAGCAGCAACTTACGCCCTCTGCCGCTGGCTGACAAGCGGGCGTTTCGGTCGCTTGCTACTAGCAATTCGCGACGACGAAGTGCGCCTGCGTTTCTCCGGCTACAATCCCACAGGATACAAAGTTTTAGTATTTGCAATTTCCGCCGGTTTAGCCGGGATAGCAGGCGCTTTATTCACCGTACAAACCGGAATAATTTCGCCAAAAGCGATGGATATTGCATTTTCCATCGAAATGGTAATTTGGGTAGCAGTAGGAGGTCGCGCCACACTATCAGGAGCAATATTGGGAGCGCTCCTGGTCAACTTTGGCAAAAGTTTCTTGAGCGAACAATTCCCCGAAGTGTGGCTGTTTTTCCAAGGCGCGTTATTCCTAATAGTAGTCACCGTGCTGCCCGACGGCTTAGTCGGATGGCTGCAAAATCATGATTTTGAGCAAATCCGCCGCTTGTTCAGAAAACCCAAGTACGCATCTACTTACCCCAGCCTGGAACAAGACCCAGAAGTGCAGCTCGAAAAAGAAGAACTTGAACATTGATTGCACAAATATCGTGTATATATAAGTAGGCGGACATAAATAAATGTCACCAGGCAGCGAGGAACGAAGTAATCGCCATAGACTTGGGAAAAGCTGCGTTTCTCTCTGAGGAGAGGCAATATATATGTTCACCTACTTAGGATATGAGTAGCAAGCAGCTTCGTTCTGTAACTTGAGGGGCAACATATGGCAGATATTATTGACTACAAAATCTACGGCGACGATTTGCAACTCATCGAGATTGAACTCGACCCCAAAGAAGGCGTCAGGGCTGAAGCTGGAACCATGACATACATGGAAGGCGACATCCAAATGCAAACATCCACAGGTGGCGGCCTATTTCAAGGTTTCAAACGGATGCTGACAGGAGCGGGTTTTTTCATTACCACCTTTGTCAACGGGGGAAATCGCAAGGCCCGCGTCGCTTTTGCCGCCCCCTATCCGGGTAAAGTCATTCCCCTCGATTTAGGCCAACTTGGCGGTAAATTTTTGTGTCAAAAAGACTCATTTCTCTGTGCGGCCAACGGGATTGAAATTGAGGTAGCTTTCACCAAGCGGCTGGGTGCCGGTTTCTTTGGCGGAGAAGGCTTTATTCTGCAAAAATTGCAGGGTGACGGGCTAGCTTTTGTTCATGCGGGAGGAACAATCGTTGAGAAAAATTTGGGAGTTGGGGAAGTGTTGCGGGCGGACACTGGTTGTTTGGTAGCTTTTGCACCGACGGTAGATTACGATATTCAGTTTGTTGGCGGCTTTAAAAATGCTTTGTTTGGCGGCGAAGGCTTGTTTTTAGTCAAGCTAACCGGGCCTGGAAAAGTGTATTTGCAAAGTCTGCCGCTCTCGAAGTTGGCTGAGCGGATTATGGCTGCAAATCCAGCTCCTGTAACGAGCAGTTCTAACAGTATTGCGTTTGACTTTATGAGCAATCGTGGCTAAATGTAGGGTGCCTCAGCAGATTTTGGGGCGTACCCCGAGACTATTGGCTGACGCACCTTGCAAGGGAAAATTAAAATGGTATCGGTTTTTATTCATTAGTGAGTTAACTGCTAATTATGAAGGGAAAAGTATTAGAAATAGAAAACTTGACTGTTAGCTTCGACGGTTTTAAAGCCATCAACGGTTTAAATTTTAGCATGGATGCGGGGGAACTGCGAGTTATCATTGGCCCCAACGGTGCGGGGAAAACAACTTTTCTCGATTCGATTACCGGGAAGGTGCAGCCGACGGAAGGGCGGGTAATATTTAAAGGCCGCAATTTGCGCAAATTGTCGGAATATCAGATTGCTCGTCTGGGTATTGGCCGCAAGTTTCAAACGCCGCGAGTTTACTTGAATTTAACGCCGCGCGAAAATTTAGAGCTATCTTGCAATGGCAATAAAAATGTATTTCCAACTCTGTTTAAGCCTGCTCCTGCTGCTGAAAAGCGCACGGTGGCGGGTTTGTTAGAAACGATTGGTTTGGTTGCTAAGGCTGATGTTTCGGCTGGTTTGCTTTCTCACGGGGAAAAGCAGTGGTTGGAAATTGGGATGTTGGTGGCGCAATCTCCGGATTTGTTGTTGGTGGATGAGCCTGTGGCGGGTTTGACTGATGAGGAAACGGCGCTAACTGGAGATTTGCTGATTTCGCTGGCCGAAAGTCATTCGGTGTTAGTGATAGAACACGATATGGAGTTTGTGCGGCAAATTGCTAAAAAGGTGACTGTTTTGCATCAGGGTGCTGTTTTGTGCGAGGGAACGATGGATGAGGTTCAAAATGACGATCGCGTAATTGAGGTATATTTGGGAAAACCTGACAGTTGACAGTTGACAGTTGACAGTTGACAGTTGACAGTTGATAGTTGACAGTTGATAGTTGACAGTTGACATATCATGTTCGGTAAATTAACCACAAGATTTGTAGGGGCGGGTTAACCAACAATCTTTCATTCTCACCGACAATCTACATAAACCCGCCCCGGCGACAAAATTTGAGCGCGGGTAATTCAACGGACACGATAACAATTACCAATTACCAATTACCAATTACCAATTACCAATTACCAATTACCAATTACCAATTACCAATTACCAATTACCCATTACCAATTACCAATTAGCCATTATTAAATATATGCTGAAAGTCTCGGATTTGAATGTTTATTACGGCGAAAGTCACATTTTGCGCGGTGTCGATTTAAGCGTTAATGCGGGGCAAATGGTTTGTTTGATCGGCCGCAATGGTGTGGGGAAAACTACGATGCTAAAAACGATTATGGGGTTGCTGCAACCGCGCAGCGGCACAATTAATTTTGGCGGACAATCTCTTGTCTCTAAGTTGACTCACCAGCGGGCCAAATTGGGGATTGGTTACGTGCCTCAAGGGCGCGAAATTATTCCGCGTTTGACTGTTAAAGAAAATCTATTGTTAGGTTTGGAAGCGAAACCAACCATGACCAAAAATCCTGAAGTTCCTGAGGAAATTTTTGATTTGTTTCCGGTTTTGAAGACTATGCTCGATCGCATGGGGGGCGATTTGAGCGGGGGACAGCAGCAGCAGTTGGCTATTGCTAGGGCTTTGATGGGTGAGCCGCAGTTGCTGGTTTTGGATGAACCGACGGAGGGGATTCAACCGTCTATTATTTTGGATATAGAGGCTGCGGTGCGCCGCGTGGTTGCGACTAGGGGAATTTCGGTTTTGTTGGTGGAACAGCATTTGCATTTTGTGCGGCAAGCTGATTGGTATTATGCTATGCAGAAAGGTGGGATTGTGGCTTCTGGAAGCACTAGCGACTTGAGCGATGAGGTGATTCAGAGGTTTTTGGCTGTTTGATGTCGAATCAATAAGACGGGCGCGGTTGAAACCGCAACTACACAAACGAAGTCCGGATGGTGCGCGGACTCAAGAATGAAGGGGATATTCAAGCTGGATTTGATATTATTGATTTTTTCTGCCGTCTGGCATTGTGGTGCCGGCCATGCTTGCTCGATCGATACTAGCGCCATCTATATTAGCATTCCGGAGGTTCGCATTTGAGAGATTGGCGTCTCTGAGGTCGGAAAATCGCAAGTCTGCACCGTCGAAATTGGTTCCTGTCAAGTTGGCTTTTCGGAGGTTGGTGTTGCTGATTCTCGCTCCGATTAATTCGGCGCCGCTTAAGTCGGCGCGAGCGAGATTGGTGTTGACAAAATCTGAGATCTCGAAGCGACTACCGCTGAGGTTGGCGTCGGATAAATCTGCTCCTGTGACGATCGCATTTTTTAAGCGAAGGTTAACTAATTTTATGGCTCGCAGGTCGCAGCGGGCGCAGCTTTGGGTTAGCAGCAGCGTTTCGACGTTGGCGTTGATTTGGTCAATTTGTTGCTGGGAGAACCTTTCGGCAAATTCTGGGGAGACGTAGCCGAGCTTTTTGGGATCTTCTGCTTTTGGTTGGGCTGTTGGTGTTTGGGGTGTTGGTGGTTGGAGTGTTGGTGGTTGGAGTGTTGGTGGTTGGAGTGTTGGTGGTTGGGGTATTTGTGGTTGGATTATTGGTGGTTGAGGTGTTTGTGGTTGGGGCGTTGGTGTTTGCCCGATCGCACTCAGTTGCAGCCCCACCTTCGGATATTCTAGAGTTGCGGCAAAAATTAGCAGGGCGATCGACAATATGGTGAGTTTTTTCATAACAAGAGTCCCAAAATTCCATTTAATAGGTAGTGCAGTGCGCACCTTAACATTTAATGTATCCTAGGGTGCGCACTCCCAGAGAAAGTCTGGCGCGATAATTAACTCAGGCAATTTTAGGCGGATTTTCAACGGCGACAATATACGCGGGAGTTATTGTTCGGAGAGTGTCGTAAATCTCATCAGCACAGATAGTCTGTGGCATTTATCCCTCCGTCAATGCTGCGTATCGACAAAAAGCTACTGAACTTAACCTCAGCCCCACGGCCGTCTATGACAAACAAGGGCGGCATTCAACCAGCAGTTAGTGCTGCACGGCGTTGAGAGAGACATCAAGCCAGATGGCTAGTTTGATGGAACTGATTGGAGGTGTTCCGACTCCTATAAAATCGAGTCAAGCCTTTCTGAATTCTACGCCGGTTGATGAAACGAGCGGGGACTTATCGGGGAACGATGATAGCTACCCAAGCCTGTGCATTGGAGGAGTTTTGAGTTTTTGTCACTCCCAGAATTAGCCCTGGTATTTGGGAATTTGGCATCCGCGAGTTAATTTGAAGTCTTTCCTCAAACAACCTCGTTCTCCGAAGCAGAAAAAACCGGATTTGATTGTGGACTGACGCCACCGTCATGTATAGCCTTTCTCAGATAGATGAGGTACAAGTTTAGATTTTAGATTTTAGATTTTAGATTTTAGATTTTAAATTGGGGAATTGTTAATTAATTGGTGAATACCTCATCTTTCCGAGAACCGCTATATCTATAGCGAGACTTTTAGCCGAAGCGTTTGATCCGCGCCAGACAGGGCTGGCTTAAATAACCCAATGCGGCTTTGGTATTATATATGTCCGCCCGCTTAATTATCTCATCTTCAAAATCTTCTGTGCCCCACTTTCAGATATCGGCATCACCGACAACCGATTGCCTTTCCTCACCACCAAAATCTCATCAGCACTAAACTTTGATTTCAGTTCATCCAAAGATATTGATTTAGCAAATTCCTCAACAAACTCAACTCTTACAGTTTGCCAGCGAGGCGCATCAAGCGGCGATTTAGCATCATAATATTCGCTATTGGCATCAAACTGAGTCGGGTCGGCAATCCCAGTCTCAACCACGCGCGCCAACCCAACAATTCCCGGAATTTTAGTATTAGAATGGTAAAAAAAAACTAAGTCTCCCGGACTCATTTGCCGCAGGAAATTGCGCGATTGATAGTTGCGAACGCCATCCCAAATAGAAAGTTTGTCGCGATGTAAGTCTGCAATACTATAAACATCCGGTTCCGACTTCATTAGCCAATAATTCATCTAATTTATTCGCCTTTGTCAACCAAATAATCTTTGATAGTATCTAAGCACTGCTGCATGGCTTTATTCATAAAAACCTGAACCAGCAAAAACCCCACAGGATAGAATAACCCAGAAGTCAGAACAAAGTAAAACTCCCAATCAATCCGAGTTCCCTTTGCTGTAGTAGTGAACTTCCAATCTCCGCCACCAGACTCAATGAGTAGAGAAATCGGAAACTTAAACCCTCTAACCAGTCGGTAGGTTTGTCTTTCTGGCTTTTTGAAAGTAATGATTTCTTCATCAATCACCGAAGTGTCGGAATTTTCTATCCGCCGCACGCCGCCTTCACGCATCTCTCCACCATCTGCCATCTCAGCTTTAATAATTGCTGGAATTGGGCCATATCCGCGAAAGACTTTGGGCAGATTTGACAGGGACGTAACAAAATCAAAGACTACTTCAGGCGAGGCAGCAATTTCTACTACTGCGTTGGTTTTAACTAACATTTATCTCTCCACTGATCTGATTTGATAATGAACTGTGAGTTAAAAAGGCGTAATTTTAATTATAAAATATCCTTCCGCTTCTGCAACCACAGAGTCAACATCAAATACACGAAAATATGCACGCACAAAATCCCCCAATTTAAACTCAAATTCTCCCAGGTTGGATCGTAAACAGGAGTAGGCTCAAACGGCTGAGGAAGTGTGCTTCCGTCCGGCAATGTAGTAGGCGCGGGAACCATGGAATTTACATTAACTAAAGAGCCGTAAGCACCCACAGACCAGCGGCTTAACATCAGCCAAGAAAACTTGCTCGCCGCACCTTCCATCTTAAACAAAACTCCCGAAAAAATAATCTGGGGCAGCAATATTAGAGGCAAAGCGCTGTTAGCTTGAGAGCCATTTTTTACGATCGCCGAAACCAGCAATCCAAGACTGATGCAGCTCATTAAAGTCAGAAAAGTGGTAATAGCTGCTCCCACCGGCCAGGAAATCAAACTCGGTTCGGGGGATTTGAAAGCAATCAGAATAACTCCTACCATCAACAGCGTTTGCAATACCGCTAACCCGGAAAGTATGAAAACCTTTGAACCCAAATAAGCAAACAATCCTAAATTCACCAAACGTTCGCGCAAATAAATAGCAGATTCCTTGACAATTTCTTGCACGGAAGTTGACAGTCCCACCCAAATAGCCGCGCAGGTAAATACAAACAAAACTCGCAGGGCTAAAGGTGCTAAAGTTGCCTCCGGCGCGCCAATTAACGGGTCTTTATCTCGGACAGCCAGCCGCAACAAACTAATGCCGATCGGAGCCGTTAAAAGAGCTAAACTCAAGTTAACTAAGTCGCGAGAAATAAGCTGAAAATACCGCTGGGCGAGCAGAACGAGTTGTTTGACAAAAGATACAGATTTGGGCTTAGAAGGTGCTGATTTTTTGCCCTCATTGCCCGTGCTTAAGTGGTTGACAATATAGCGCTGATAGTATTCAGATTGTTTGAACTTTTGTGCCCAGCTTAGAACGTTGGTTTCTCCTGTTTCTAGTTCGTTGTAAATGTCGGCAAAATCCCCGGTTTTGACATCGAAAAAATCTAGCGCTTCCGCAGGCGGGCCGAAGTAACAAAGCCGTCCGCCGCGACCCATAAACACAATGCGATCGCACATCGTGATATTCGCCGTCGCGTGAGTCACCAGAATCACCGTCCGGCCTTGACTTGCCAACTTTCGCAACAATTGCATCATCTTCTTGTCCAAACCCGGATCGAGCCCTGAAGTCGGTTCGTCTAAAAAGAAAAGTTTCGGATCTGCTAACAGTTCGACTCCGATACTGACCCGTTTCCGCTGTCCGCCGCTAAGCTGTTTTACGAAAGCAGTGCGGCGGTGAGACATTTCAATATCTTCTAAAGTTTTTGTGACTACCTGCTGAACATCCGTATCGGGAGGTAAGCGCAATTTAGCGGCATAACTCAAAACTTCTTCTACTCTCAAATCTGCGTGAATAATATCATCTTGAGGCACGTAACCGATTTGATTCCGGTAAATATTGAAGTTTTGGCGCAGGTTGTCGCCGTTGAGAAACACAGCGCCCTCAGTAGTTTTTTCGATGCCTAAAAGCGTCCGCATTAAAGTAGATTTTCCCGCACCGCTACCGCCGACTAAAGCCACAAACTGCCCGGGTTCGATCGCCAAAGTGATACGATCCAAACGCTTGGGAATCACCAGACTGTCAGCATCCAAGCGAATTTGATTGCCTCGGTCTTGCACCTCTAACGTATGATTGCGGTAAGTTAGAGTAAACGGGCCGATCCGAATCGCGTCTCCCTCGGACAACTGTACAGAATTGGTGATGCGCTGACCGTTGACAAAAACGCCGTTAACACTGTGGTCTCGCAAAATATAATTGCCGCGACTGTCTGCATCGATTGTCGCGTGGCGCCTCGAAACCAGCGGCGCATCTAATTGCAGCGAAGCATTTGGATCGCGGCCCAACAAAACCGATCGATTGCTGAGGGGAATTGACTGTTTGCTGGGGGGAAAGATTTGACTCGCCAGCGGATTAAAATAAGTCACCAAAACTTGATTTTTCGGATCGAGACCAATTTTAATTTCTGTACCGTTTTTCAGACAATAACCGTCATTGGGAGTGATGCGAGTGCGATCGACAAATAAGCCATTAGTGCTCGGGCGCTGACCGTCACCGTCGTAAATCCAGTAATTATTGCCAATTTGGCGCAAAACAGCGTGAACGCCGGAAACTGCGCGCCACGCTTCGGGAAGAACTAAATCAGCACGAGTGCGATCGCGCCCCAATACGTGCTGCGGCTGTTTTAACTCTAACTGTAAAACTTCCCCTTGACTGATTAATACTAAATAAGGGCGATCGCTGACAGCAGTCGGTTGTCCTATATTACCTATCATATTTAAATTGCGTTTTTTACACTCACATTTGTCAGCATATCAAAACTAAGGCAACAATCTATAGCATCTCTCAGAAAGATGAGGTATGTCTGGGCATAGGGCATAGGGCATAGGGCATAGGTCATACCTCACTACGCTTGAGAACCGCTATACTTATTTATTTGAGAACTTATGCAAAATGTATATACTATCGTCTTCCGCGCACGTTACATCTATCTTACTTATTCCCTATTCGCTATTCATTCTGTCAACTGTCAACTGTCAACTGTCAACTGTCAACTGACAACCGACAAACTGCGAAGCCGATTAATTGCGGCCGCCAATTCAAACCGTCGAAACATGGCAAAATCCCCTTCAGGAAAAGAGGATAAAATATCCATCCCCTGCGCGTCAATATCTGCCATCACCAAATCGATAATTTCCGACAAAGTGCGTTTCCCGTCCATATATTGCTGTTTAGCATAAACCATTGCCGCGGCGATCGCCCTCAACTGTCCCCTGTCCACAATTTGCTCGACAGCACCCAAATCAATATCCTCAGTTCCGAAAGCCAATTCATCAACATCCCGCACCTTCACCCGCACATCTCGCCGTCCCCGACTCGGATCTAAACTAGCAGGAACCGGAACTCTTTGAGTAATCTCACCAAAACTTTCTCCCCCTTCAGCAGCGCGACTGGTCGAGTAATTATTAGCTATTTCTTTAGCTTTTTCTGTCACGTCATATGCTGCAAAATTATCCATTGAAATCACAGTATCCGCCACATCAAAATAATCGCCGCTTCCCCCCATGACTAAAATAGTCGAGACGCCGCAATCTGCGTACAATTGTTTCACTTTATCAATAAACGGCGTAATCGGTTCCTTATCCTTAGCGATCAGTGCCTGCATTCTGCGATCGCGAATCATAAAATTAGTCGCCGCCGTATCCTCATCCACCAACAAAACAGGTACTAAATCCTCTTCACAATCCGCGGCTTGCATCCCTATCGCAAAAGATTGAGATTCTTCCCTCGAACCTCTTCCCTCTTCCTTCTTCCGACTTCCATTTCTCTTCTTCCTTCTCCCAACTTCCAAAGCCTCAATAATATTAGCAGCTTGGGACGTACTGCCGCTCGCATTTTCAGTAAAAAATTGTGCAGTATCTCTACCTTGCGGCAAATGATTAATAAAAGGCGAAATATCCACACCCGCAACACTTCTCCCATCTTCCGCCCGAATTTTCACCGCCGCCGGACTTGTCACCACAAATTCCCTACCATCACCCGGAATTCGGTTGTAAACTCCCAACTCTATCGCCCTAAGTAAAGTTGATTTGCCGTGATAGCCGCCCCCAACAATCAAAGTAATGCCAGCGGGAATACCCATACCGGAAATCAAACCGCGATTCGGACAATTAAACTCAACTTTTAACGACGGCGGCGACACAAAAGCCACAGCATCATTTAACAAACAACGGTTGTCAACACCGCTGCGGCGGGGTAAAATAGAACCGTCAGCAACAAACGCAACTAATCCGTTTTCAGCTAACTGCTGCCGCAACCATTCAGCATCTTCTACAGTTTCAACATGACGGCGACATTCCGCAGCATTTAAGTTAGAATATTTCAGAGCTTGGCTGACAATGCGCGGGATATCTTCGCACAGCATTTCAGCAGCTTGTCGCCCTAAAATACTGCGCCCGCCTGCCGGAAGTCCGACGGTAAATCGCATTTCAACTCCTCCTAAATCTCCGATATCAGATGCAGTTGAGTCAAGGATAAATGCCGAAGTTCGCTCTAAAACTTCTTGTCCGAAGCGAGTCACTGCGATCGTACCGCTTTTGCCAGTGTCGCGCTTGCTGCTGGTGCTGTATGCTGCTTTGTCAAACTGGCGAGTTAGGTAATCTCGCAGGGCTATTTCTCGACTGCGAGATTTGAAAAGTTCGCCGGGAATTCGAGCAATGTTTGGCGGAACTTTGACTCTAAATTTACTGGGAGAAGCAAAGGGATCTCCCTGTACGTAATCAACGATTAATGTGAATTCGGGAAAATCATAGCTGCCTTGAATGTCTTTGTAGGCTTTGTAGCCTCGATTGTCGAGTTGCAGTAAATGCCGTTTCAGGTTTTCTTGGTTACTCATTAAAAATAAGGAAGTTCGGCAACGGATTATGTAACGGATGTAACGGATGTAACGGATGTAACGGATTTAATAGATGTCAGGAAGAAGGAAGAAGGAAGAAGGAAGAAGGAAGAAGGAAGAAGGAAGAAGGAAGAAGGAAAGAACACTTTACCTAATTACTAATTACAGAATTGCCGAATGACCAATTCCCAATTACCAATTACCAATTCCCAATTCCCAATTCGCAATTCCCAATTCCCAATTCCCAATTCCCAATTACCAATTACCGAATTTCCAATAGTTTAGCTGCTGCATTGACAACAATTTGGGCAGAACCGGTGAAAAAAGGTCGATCGATAGTTGCGAGTGTATCGCTAGATTGGTGGTAGTGGGGCGATCGCAAATTAGCAGTATCCGTCACCAACACAGCACCAACTCCTTTATACCAGAAAGGCGCGTGGTCGCTGCGCAAAACATCCGGAGTCAGCAACCCTTTCAGGGGAACCGGTAGCGCCACCACTGGCGGCAAACCGGCGTTTCCCGACTCCGCAAAAGTTCTCAACAGCAGCGGATGTTCCGCATCCCCAACCACAGCGATAAATTCGCCCAATTCGGGAGATTTCACCCCCGATGCTTCTAGAAAAGGTTGCGCTGTCAACCCTTCGGGATATCGCTGACACCCCGGCGTGCGGCACGCATAACCGATCATATCTAGGACGATCGCACCCTGCAAATTTTTTAACCGCGCCGCGCTACCGGCGAATGCTAAACTGCCTAAAAGCCCGATTTCTTCCCGGTCGAAAAATGCCACTTGCAATGTCCGAGGCGTGGCACGAGAACCCAGCAATCTTGCTACTTCTAAAACTGCTGCAACTCCCGTCGCATTGTCGTCAGCCCCTGGGGATTTTGGTACAGTATCGTAGTGTGCTGCGACTAAAATTGCACCAGCGTTTGAGTCGGTACCTTTTCTCTCGGCGAAGACGTTGATTCCGCGATCGAACTGCTGTTGTTCTGGGGAAAATCCTAATGTTTTCAGTTCTTGCGAAATGTAGTCTCTCGTGAAAGTGCGAGCTCGTTCTCCCTCGCGTTCTCCTGCTAGAGTCTCGACGTGTTTCCACAACCGAGATTGGTCAATTTGGGGCCGAGCGACTGCATTTTTTTCAGCAGTCAGCGGTGAGAGAGACGGGTTTTGGGAAGTGTTGATTTTGCGATCGATCGAAACTTCGGGTACAGCCGAAAACGGCTGCCACGAGTCAGAACCCCAACCCACAGCCGCCAACGCAACCAGAATAAATAGTGCTATCCAAATCAATTGTTTCATCAGTAAGTCTATTTGATATTTTAGACAGTTAGATTTTATATTTTACATGGATACCAGAGTTAAAAATAAACCTGTTTCAAAAAATGAAACTCAAAGCTCTTAACATTAGCGGCGTCAGTCGATTTTCGATTTTTGATTTACTTGCAGCATTGAATCTCGGAGCTTGAACCTTAGTCTAAAATTTTGAACTCCACCCTGACGCTTGTGTCTGAAAGCAAGTATCCGTTTGGGAGCATCTCATTTTTGTAAACAACATTTTTTTCTAGTAATACAGCACGCTCAAAGCAAAAATCAGATGCTCCCTATCCGTTTTAGGTACGTTGTTGCGCCAAGAGCGATATTGGCGCAACAACGTACCTTTTTTAAGGTTGCCGTTGCGTCGAAGACTGTTACTTATTCGGGAATTTAACGGCGAAATTAAACTACTAATTTCCGTTCAAAATTCAGCAGATTAAACTATTTTTTCTCCCACTCAATCTCCTTGTTTTCCAATATCAACCCGCTGCTGCCACCCACAGCGTAAGGAATAGTTTTTGCAGAAAATTCAACAATTTGAGTAGGTTGTTGAAACCACTCGGAATAACTGGGATTTAGTTTGTCGTACAGTGCTTTTAAAGCTTGGATTTCTGCCTCTAGCTGCGCTGCTGCCTGATTGATTCTGCGAGCTTGTGCTTGCAAGCGCTTTTCCCCGGTTTGAACGTCGTTTTCTACTTCTTGCCAGTGTACTCCGGCTAGCAATTTGTCTAGTTCGCCTTGTTTGCGATCGAGTACCGCCTGTTTTTGTTGCAGTTGCTTTTCAATAATTTGAGTTTCTCGATCGATCTCCTGGATTTGCTGCAACCACTGCTCCCCAAAGGCAGCATTTTGCTGGTGGAACTCGGCAATGGCCTCAGGAGTATTATTCTTGGGAAAACTGACTGTCACTCGGCACTCTGAGCGCTGTACGCAAAGTTTTTCCCGCGACTCTTGCAGGGTGGCAACTTCTGCTTGCAGCGCGCGGACTTCTGTTTGGAGTTCTGGGATCGTCTGACTCATTGGTTCAATTCCTGGATCTCTGTATCGATTTTAAGCTAATTGTTTATTTTTATAACAAATCCCGGCCGCCTCTGTGCGGAAATTATCTAATTTTAGCGCGATCCCAGCCGCTGTCTAGGCATAATGGCGGATAATTTGTGGCACAATGGCTGATGACACTTTTTAAATTAAGATTAAAATTATAATTACTTACGATAATAAATTATGTTTGTGTCGAAATTGAATTTACAAAATAAACATAAATTAAGGTGGGATATGTTGGCAGATACCACCTCAATTTCTGCTCAATTTCTGCTCGATTATTTCATTTTTTTGACTGTAAAGCATCTCTTTAAAATTAGGAAGTGGAGCAAATGAAAATTACTGGTCAATTAATGTTGGGATATTTAACTGCTGCCATTTTTGGTGTGGAATGTTGCATAAATGCAAAAATATTGCCTGCAAGTGTAGGGGAGGGAGACGGCAATCGCGCTGTAGAAGCAATTTTGGTTGCGCCTCAGAAAGTTAGGTATTTGCGATCGGCATCTCGCCCCGTTACTTGGGCCGGCACCGACTTATTTGTGGATGAATTATCCCAAATAGAACCTGTAAATCCACCGACCTACAATTTTATACAATCTCCTAAAAATCCTGAAAACGAGCGTACTTTTAGTTTAAAAATAATCGGTTATTATCTGGCTTTTATTTCTGTAGCAATCTCCTTATTAATGAGGATTAATAGGGTAAGTATCTTATCCAAGGCGATCGGGTTAGTCAAACCTAACTCTGAAACAGCGAAGGACAAGCAATCAGAAGCAGAAAAAGTGTTGCATCCCAAAAAAGAACAAGATATCGGGGATACTATTGCCAAAATGACCCAAGATTTGCAGCAAACTGCCGAATATGCCCTCGATATTTGCGAGGAAATGAGCGTCTCGATCGTGGCCACCACCCCGGGCGGTCATATCCTGTCGTCAAACCAAGCTACCTGTCAACTTTTAGGATACTCTAAAAAAGAGTTGTTGGGCCAACAAATAACTGGACTTTTCAAGCAAAATGAATCGCCAGCGCCAGGGTTGGAATTAGAAAAATTAACAGCCGAAGGTTCTGTCCGCAACGTCGAAAAAGTCTACCTTTCCAAACAGGGGAAAAAAATAATTGTACTGCTTTCTATTTCCACTATTCGCGACGGCAAAGGCGAGGTGAGCGGCAAGTTGTATGTAGCACAAGATATTACCGATAGCAAGCGGGCTGAAAGAGATTTGCGGCGCAGTGAAAAAAAGTTTCGGCAACTGGTAGAAACTGTTAATGCTGCTGCATTTATCTATCAGCGCCGACAGTTGCGCTATGTCAATTCTCAGACAGAATCTCTAACTGGATATACTCGCGAAGAATTGCTAGCATTGGATTTATACGATTTCATTCATCCAGATTGTCGAGCAACAGTTAAAAAATGGGGTAAATCCAGCCAGCCGCGAGACAGTGCAGGCTCAAAATATGAAGTGAGAATTATCACGAAAACTGGAGAAATACGCTGGATAGAAGCAACTGTAGATATTATCAAATTTGAGAGAAAAGCGTCAATCTTAGTCACAGCGTTTGACATCAGCGATCGCAAATTAGCAGAGTTAGAACTAGAAACATCTCTTTCCTTGCTTCAAGCAACCATTGAATCTACTGCTGACGGCATTCTGGCGGTTGACGGTGGAGGAAAAGTTGTCAGCTTTAACCGCAAGTTTGCCCAAATGTGGCAGTTGCCGGATTTCCTGCTCGATTCGAGAGATAGCAACCAAATTTTGGGGTTCGGAATCAACCAGTTAAAATACCCGGAAATCTTTCTCAACCGTGCTAAAGAATTGTCCGATCGCCCAGCAGCAGAAAGTTTCGATATCATCGAGTTTAAAGATGGCCGAATCTTCGAGCGCTACTCGCTACCGCAGCACACGGGAGGCAAAATTACTGGTCGAGTATTCAGCTTTCGCGATGTAACGGAACGCCTGCAATCTGAAGAAAAACTCCGCAAAAGCGAAGAACGCTTTCACCTGCTGACGCGGGCGACAAATGATGCAGTTTGGGATTTTAACCTGTCAAGAAATGAGTATTGGTTGAGCGAAGAGTTTGAAAAAGTTTTTGGATACAAACTCAACGAAACTCAGACGATAGAATTAGAATCATGGTGGCTAAATGTTCATCCAGAAGAACGGGAAAGAGTGATGTCCAGCTTCAACGAAGCAATGAACTCAGAGGCTCAATGTTGGTCGGAGGAATACAGCTTTCGCCGCGCCGATGGGGGATATGTTTTTGTGCTCGATCGCGGGTACATCATCCGCAATGCAAGCGGTGAAGCAGTGCGGGCGATCGGCACCATGATGGACATCACTCAGCGCAAGCAAGCTGAAGAAATTATTCGCTATCAAGCAGTTTACGACCAACTCACTGGTTTACCGAACCGGATACTTTTTAACGATCGCCTGTTGGCTTCATTAAGACAAGCTAAAAAAACCAAAAAAATGCTCGCTGTGATGTTTTTAGACTTGGACAGGTTCAAAAAGATTAATGATACACTAGGTCACGCTGCGGGCGATCGCCTGTTAGAAGGTTTTGCCGGACGCATCAGCGACACTTTGCGATCGACGGATACGGTAGCCCGCTGGGGAGGCGACGAATTTACCGTGCTGCTTCCCGAGCTCAATTGCTTGGAAGATGCAGTTAAAACAGCTCAAAGAATACTCGACAATTTAAAGCCAGCATTTAAACTAGAAGGACAGCCGTTTCACATCAGCAGCAGTATCGGCATTGCCCTTTATCCCAACGACGGCGAAGATGCCGAAACTTTAGTCAAAAATGCCGATGCCGCCTTGTACCGCGCTAAGGAAAGGGGAAGAAATAATTATCAGTTATATACTGCAAAAATTAATCCCCAAGGCAGCCAGTTGCTGAATCTTGAAAACAGGTTGCACGAGGCTCTAGAACAGGGAGAATTTGAGGTGTTCTACCAGCCAAAAGTCAACATCACTACTTGGAAAATCCAGGGGATGGAAGCCCTGGTGCGCTGGCAACATCCAGAATTAGGTTTAGTCGCTCCCGCGACATTTATTCCGATCGCCGAAGAGAACGGATTAATTGTCCCTATTGGCGAATGGGTGCTGCAAACTGCCTGCGCTCAAAATAAAGCTTGGCAGGATGCTTTGCAACCTGATTTGCGGGTAGCAGTCAACTTTTCGGCTCGGCAGTTCCAGCAATTTAATTTAGTGCAAATGGTGGCGAAGTGTTTGGAAAAAACGGGTTTAGCACCGAAGTATTTGGAGTTAGAAATTACCGAGACTACAGCCATGCAAGATGTGGATTATACCACAAAAGTTCTGAGGGATTTGCAGAGTATGGGAGTGCAGATTGCGCTGGACGATTTCGGCACGGGTTATTGTTCTCTAAATTATCTCAAAAAGTTTCCGTTGAATATCTTAAAAATAGACAAATCTTTTGTCAGCGAACTGACGACCGATCCGTGCGAACGGGCGATCGCCAATGCTGTAGCGACGCTGGGGCGAGATTTGAACTTGAGCGTGGTGGCTGAAGGAGTAGAAACTAAAGAGCAGTTGGATTGTTTGCGATCGCTCCACTGTCACGAAATTCAGGGTCACTATTTCAGCGCTGCGCTTTCGGCTGGCGATGCTAGCAAGCTCTTGGTAAATTCTCTGTTGAGAAAAGTTAAAATTGCATGACAGTTGACAGTTGACAGTTGTCAGTTGACAGTTGTCAGTTGTCATTGGTAATGGGTAATTGGTCGATCGCACGTACAACTGGGAAGCAATGCGAACGATCCAAATTTGAGCATCGGGGTGACGGGCTTCGAGGCGCGAGCAAGCCGCGATTTCACTGGAATCGACCTCAAACGCTCCGGTTTCAATGTCGATCGCCACAATCTTGCCATGATTACCTTCTTCGACTTGATGACGCACCTGAGATTCATAAATCTCATCGCCACGTCGAGCAAATTCTTCTTTGCTGTAGCGGGGTTGTCAAATTCTCATCGGCTTGACCTCGTTTCAACGCCGACATTTTCATCTTAACTTGGGCGATCGCACTCGGTCACAGCCCCAAGCAAGATCGCACTTTTGGACAGTTTTGCAAAGAGAAAGCTGGGTCTCCTTTCGTTAACCCAGCCTACTGCGAGGTGCGATCTTTCTAGCTAGATGGTGTCGCAATGATAGCAAAGCCTAAACGTGGTGACTTTATCTGAGGAAGACAATCGCCGTTAACCACACATTTCTGAATCACGTAAGGCGTATTCACCACTTTTACAGAGACATTATAACCTCCAAAATTCTGTGTACTATTTCCTGTCATCATTGATATTATCTGTTCAGCACTTAAGTTTATTGCAGTCTGAGAAGCAAAAGCGCTCATAAAAGTGAGTTCTGTTCTCAACCTTTCTTCTATTTGACGAGCAAGCTCTGCACCATATCCTCCCCCAGAAAGGACAGAAGCAATTATGTTGGGTCCTTGGTTTTCTGCGGATGCCCAATTGACGAAAGACTCCGAAGAGAAATAAACTATTGAATTTGGATGACTAGAAATTATTTCATTTCTGACATTCTGATACTCATCACGATTAGCATCCTTGAAGAGAGGGGGTGTAAGACTTATGCTAGTTATCAAACTACCTAAAGTGGGCATTTCACCATTCAAAATTTTAGTAATTGCACTTGCATCCAGTTTATAATTACCAAGACTTCCTTGTCCACAGTTAAATATTGGCTTTTGTTCAAAAGTTGACACGTTGAACGTGTAGTCATATTTGCAAGTAGCTGATGCGGTGGCCGATACAACTTTCTCAGGCGTGATTGTTCTTACTTCCATTACTGTATAAGGCACTTTTTCTCTTCGGTAGTTAGTAAAATGTTCCGGAACTTTTACACAGGTTTTTAATCTACCGCTCCCTGCACATTTTTTGTTCCATCTTACATCTGGATAAGGAACATCTACCCAACGCCATTTCTCAACAGGGACTTTTGTTCTTACTGCCGGAATTGTTTCTTTCCAAGTATGTTTAGCTCTAATTTTTGCAACAAGAGAGATTATATTACCTGTTACATTGTATTCAAGCTTCTCGATGTCACTCTCGCCCTGATTACCTATCTTTACTTCACCGATGACAGATAAAATTCTCTTGGCTTTTGATTGCCATTGACTAACAATTGAATCCAGTTTAGGAATGCAATTGATCATTTTTTTATCAATAGGCTGGAGTAAATTGATCGTTTGAGGTGTAGCGATCATCGGATCTTTTGCACAAGCTTCAAGATCGTATGCTTTTACTTGTGGCGATAGTCCTAATACGGTAATAACAGTTAACGAAAAAATCAGTGGTAACTTCACTTTACATCCTCTACTTTGAAATAACTTACAGTTAATTAATTGGCGATCGCACCCGCCAAAAATCTTTCGCCTGCTCTACAACAAGAGGTTGAGAACTGATTATCTGCTTTACAAAAGATTACGAGACATTTTTACAGCTTGAATTTCTGTTGGATGACGTTGGCTTAACATTCTAGTTGCCAAAACAGACTTGGAGTGTACCTGCGTTGTCTCCAAGAGCATTGTCCGCATCATTAATTCTCATCGCTGTCCGTGAGATTGGTTTAGGTAAAGACTGTGAACCACTGCGAACCCAGAAGTACCCATACCCATCTGTTGGAATATCTACTAGCAACCCTCCAAACGGAGTGTTTTTGTCGTATTTGTACTGATTGTACGGCTCAAGTCTGCTTGCAGACTCGCCTGAATGCCCGCTTGGTCCAACACCAGAGTAACTTCTTGCATCGACTGACCAAGAACCACTAACGCTGACCACACGACTGTATGAGCGTGGAAAATTGACATACTGCCATCCTTGTCTTGAATCCACGTTGTAGCAGGCAGGTTGATTAGCTTTCTTGGAAGCTTCTCTTTGAGCGTCCTGATAGGCTTTGCCACCTTCGCTACGAACAGCTTGATAATAACTATCAGCAGCTCCATTACAAGCTATGCGCTGGGGCTTCCGAATCGTCTGTCCTAGAAGTGAACCATCCGGGAAAGCTTCTCGACAAGCTGTTAACATATCATTATGGAACTGGTTATCACAGGCTCCTTTATCTGCGCCAAGAGTGTCATAGCAATTATCGTGTCGATCGCAGGCAGATTTGAAGCTAGTTCCTGCTGGCGCATTTGGGGTAATGCTGCCTGTTCTACCGCTACCGCAACCACTCGAGCCTGCTTGAGCAGGAAGACTTTGAATCGATAACTGAACGATAATAGAAACAAATGATGAGATCGCGAGAGAAAGATTTAGGTTCCGAAAAAGTTTCATGATTTAACTTTCATAGGTAAGAATGGTATGTAGCAATTAGAGTGAGTCGCAACAAAGACGTAAGATCGAGGGTTACAAGCTTTTCTCGAAGAACGCTTTGATTAAGGTCTCTATAAGCACCTGAGGCTCTATGTAAACAACTTTAATCGGCTCTGCTAGTTCAAGTCGAACACGTTCTTGCGACTTGAACACATTCTTGCTACATCATGCGAAACTGCTTCGGCGAAATGCCAGTGTGTCGGTGGAAATGCTTCGCAAAATGGCTCGGATTGGCAAAACCACACGCGATCGCAATATCGAGCATTCTGCATTCTTTCTGCTTGAGTAACTGCTTCGATCGCTCGACTCGCTGCTGAATCAAGTACGCATGAGGAGCCATTCCTGTAGATTGCTTAAATAAGCGACAGAAATGAAATTGGCTGATTCCTAATTCATCTGAAATCGCTGCTAACGACACATTCTCACTCAAATGAGCATTCATATATTCAAGCGCTTGCTTCAGTTTATATTTTGGTAAGCCATCTTTATATTCTTGTAGAATATGCTTGCGGGTTGAGTAGTTTCTTAACAAATGAGCTGCTAGAGCCGTTGCCATTGACTCTGCATAAAAGCAACTGTTGGTTGCATCGGTTTCTAATACTGTTTTCAGAGCTAAGACAATTTGCCAAACTAGCAGATCGGGCTTTGAAAGCACCAGATTCAGTTCGACTTGCTCTGGATTTGCGGATTCGTAGGCAGCATGAGTTAGAAATGTCGGATCGAGATAGCAGTGAGTCGTTTCCGCTGCCTGACTCGCCCGCACTCTCAGAAATTTATAAGCAGGAAATATTTCAATGTAACCGATTTCATTTGGATCGTGCTGCAACAAATGCCGCTTTCCGTCAGCAACGATTTCCACTTCTGTGGGCTGTTTCCAGGATGGCAGAGAGATGAGGTGTTGAACACCCGTAATTTCAGGAATTTCTATTGCAGGCAGTTGATAGTGTGCCAGATGAATATTTTTCCAGTCAGCAAGCAGGCTGGAATGAATGCGTGGACGTGGAACAAACTTGGAAGTTGCGTCTCGTTGAGAATAATCAACGGCTAAAGGTCTTTCTGTTGGCATCTTTATCTGTCCTTCTAATACCTATTTAGATAGAACTTTTGTCGAGTAGCTACCTTATCGATCTAACTAATATATTATCCGGAAACTAATTAATGTATTGTCCGGAAACTTTCCAGACTAATCCAACTGGCAGTTATCGGGAGGCAGTTGAGGCTCAAGTAGTTCTGCCAGCTCTGTTTTTGCGGGATGGGGCGCTAGATACGCTGGAGGCTTTGGGCTCTAAATCAACGAGATAGACTTAAGTGCGATACTGCTGTGTCGTTGCAGATGGCCGATCGCCCGTCCAGTCGATCGCCCGTCGAGCCGATCGCCCGCGCCACTTAAAACTTAAAATAGTGTGCAGAATAACGGACTTGCGGCTAAAGACATAGGAAAATATCGCTACCCCAACATAAATGCTTTGTCTATGCAGCCAATTCGCACATTTAACGTTTCCCCGTCCCTACCGGCAATTCTCGAACCCCTGCGCAAACTTGCCTATAACTTGCACTGGGACTGGAACGTCGATACCAAAGACCTCTTCCGCCGCCTCGATCGAGACCTGTGGGACTCCAGCAACCAAAACCCGGTGCTGATGCTCGGAACCATATCTCAAGAGCGACTGCAAGAAATGGCAGAAGACGAAGGCTTCATTGCTCAAATGAACCGAGCAGCCCAGCAGTTAGACGATTATCTCAAAAATCGCGCCTGGTACCGCAAACAGCGCGGTACAGAGCGGAAAGAATGCTACGCTTACTTTTCGATGGAATTCGGCTTAGTGAAAGCCCTGCCCATCTATTCCGGCGGTTTGGGCGTGCTCGCCGGCGACCACCTCAAATCAGCTAGCGATTTGGGCTTGCCCTTGGCTGGTGTGGGCTTGCTCTACCAAGAAGGCTATTTTTCGCAGTATCTCAACGCCGACGGCTGGCAGCAAGAACGCTATCCGCTCAACGATTTCTACAATATGCCGCTGCACCTAGAACGCAATCCCGACGGTTCGGAATTGCGGATTGAGGTGGACTATCCCGGCCGCAAGGTGTATGCCAGAATTTGGCGGGTACAAGTGGGAACGGTTCCTCTGTACTTGATGGATACAAATATTGAACCTAACAGCCGCTACGACCAAGATATTACCGACCAACTCTACGGCGGTGATAAAACTCTGCGGATGCACCAGGAAATCATGCTGGGCATCGGCGGCGTGAAAATGCTCAAGGCCCTGGGCTTGACAGTTACGGCTTATCACATGAATGAAGGCCACGCGGCTTTCATGGCTTTGGAACGCATACGGATGCTGATGGAGGAATATCACCTGAGTTTCAAGGAAGCGGAACAGGTGGTGATTTCCAGCAGTATGTTTACGACTCACACGCCTGTGCCTGCTGGGTTTGACTTGTTCGAGCCGGATATGGTGATGCACTATCTGGGTCAGTATCCCAAGATGTTTGGCTTGTCGCAAAATGAGTTTCTGGGATTGGGCCGCGAGGATACTAGCGATGTGTCGGGTCCTTTGAATATGGCAATTTTGGCAATTAAAATGTCGAGTTTTGTCAACGGGGTGGCGGCTTTGCACGGTGTGGTGTCGCGCCCGATGTTCCAGGGGTTGTGGCCGGGTTTACCGATGGAAGAAGTGCCGATTACTTCGATTACCAACGGGGTTCACGCTCGCAGTTGTGTGGCGAAGTCTACTCAGGAGTTGTACGATCGCTACCTCGGCCCGGATTGGGAAATGACTCGCAAGGACGATCGCCTGTGGGACAGGATGTCGTCGATTCCTGATGAGGAATTGTGGCGGAATCACGAGCGCTGCCGATCGGAGTTGGTGGTGTTCGCGCGGGAGTGGCTGCAAAAGACTCTGCGCGAGCGCGGTGCGGCTCAAACGGAAATCGAGCACGCGCGCGAGGCTCTCGATCCGAAGGTGCTGACGATCGGGTTTGCGCGCCGTTTTGCTACTTACAAGCGGGCGACGCTGTTTTTGCGCGATGTCGATCGAATTATGCGGATCATGCGGGACAAAAACCGCCCGGTGCAGTTTGTGATTGCTGGGAAGGCTCACCCGATGGATATTCCGGGTAAGGAATTGATTCGGGATATCGTTCACTTCATCCGCGAGCACGAAACTATCAGTTCGATGGTGTTTCTGCCGAATTACGACATTAACGTCGCTCGGATGATGGTGTCCGGCTGCGATGTGTGGCTGAATACGCCGCGCCGCCCCCGTGAGGCTTCGGGTACTTCCGGGATGAAAGCTTCGATGAACGGTTTGCCGAATCTGAGCATCCTCGACGGTTGGTGGGATGAGGCGGATTATGTTCGTACCGGTTGGCCGATCGGACACGGCGAGTTTTACGAAGATACTAAGTATCAGGATGATGTCGAGGCGAATGCTTTGTACGACTTGATGGAAAAGGAAGTTGTACCGCTGTTTTACAACCGGGATTCTGATGGAATTCCTCGGGGTTGGACGGCGAAAATGAAGGATTCTATTGCTTTGAACTGTCCTTTCTTCAATACGGCTCGGATGGTGAAGGATTACGCGCGGCGGGCTTATTTCCCGGTGAGCGATCGATTCTTCACGATGACTTCGGATAATTGCGCTCCGGCGAAGGAGTTGTCTCACTGGAAGAAGCACGTTCTCGCGAAGTGGAACGACATTAAGATTGAGGCTGTTGATATTTCCCAGGATAAGGAAGTTAAGGTCAATCAATCGATCGCTGTTAAATCTCGCATCAATCTGATGGGATTGACGCCTGCGGACGTGCAAGTCGAACTTTATCAAGGTTCGGTTGATGCTAATGGCAATATTGTCGGCGGCGTGCCGGTGGTAATGGAGTATTTGGGTGAAGATCCTCACAATGCTAGCCTTTATACGGCTGACATTACTTATACTTCTAGCGGTTTGCAAGGTTTGTCGCTGCGGGTTTTGCCGAAGCACGACAATCTCAGCACTCCTTATGAAGCTGGCGTGATTCTTTGGGCACATTAGTCAGTTGACAGTTGACAGTTGACAGTTGACAGTTGTCATGGTCAATGCGCGATTGTGCTATTCTTCCTCTCTTCTTATTGAAGTTGGGGAATGACTATGTAGCCGGTTGCGCGATCGCCCAATACCAAATTCCGCTCTATTCCCCAGTACCACCAGTGAGCGCCTATATAAGCGCACAGCAAGGCATCTAGCTGGTCTTCTAAGGCTTTGAGGGTGGCGGTGGCGGTGGGGATTTCGGGGAGGTTTGAACCGCAGATAAACGCAGATGAACGCGGATTTTTGGTCGGGATGTTTGCGAGATTCAGACTTGGTTCAAGGTTTGGTAAAATATCTATAATATACTGGCAGAGTTTCATCAATTCTAGTTGACGCTCTGCCAGTTTTCCTTTTTTGTATTTGATGATTTTGTCTAATTTAAATAAGTTTATTGTGGCTGGATGGGGAAATACTTCTATTTGATATCTGCCTAATTTTTGAGCTTCTATTGTTGGTGTGTGAACAAATCCTCGGCTTTCTAAACTGAGGCCGAATTCTACGGTTTTTTGGGCGAAGGGGCGAGAAAGGTTGGCGGGATAGCAGCCTGCGTGGTAGCGCCCGAAGTGTTTGTGGGTGAGTTTGTCGGCGAGGCGCATTCCTGTTGGATTGGCGATGATTGTGGGGGCGTCTACGGCGATGATTGCTGGTTCAGTTGGGGAGATTTGGCGATCGATCCAGGTGAGAATTTCGTTGGTTGCTACGAGGCGATCGCACTCGATTAATTGTAATTGGTTGTTTTCCCAATTTAAGCAGCACAAACCGCTTGCTCCCGAACTCCAACCTAAATCGATGCCGATAAATTTCATTTAGTATGATTGAACCGCGAAGACGCGAAGAACACGAAGGAAGAATCAGGAAGAAGAAGCAGGAAGTAGATAATCTTCTACCGGGAAGAAAGTAAAAGCTCGATCGCCGCAATTGCACTCAACTTTTATGTTGTTTCTCATCGGATGGTGGGGGCTGTTGTTTCTTTTCCTTTTGACGTTCTCTGGCTGCTTGCTCCAAAATGAATGCTGACAAGCCACTGATTGAACGGCGTTCCTCATTTGCCCACTCTTGAAGTAGGTCATAAATTCCTTCTGCTATGGAGGTTGATATGCGTTTAGCCATGAGAGGTTAATTGTTTCTGATTTAAGCTGATCGTCATTGTCCAGTATTGTAGACGATTTTCTCTAATATGCAGCATTATGCTGCTATTAAACAGCACTATGCGCCGATATAGCGTCCCTATTGTGCTGTATCTAGACCATTATGTCAAATATAAAGCATATATGCTTGACTTATGCGGCATATATGGTTAAACTCTTAGAGAGTCAAAAGCCAGCGAGATCCCTAGTAAAGTTCGTCGCTGGCTGATGGCTCCCCAAATACGCAAGGAGACAATTACTATGGTAAACCCTGTGAGCGACGGGAACGAATATACCCGCGGCTATCAAGAAGCTTTGAATGATTTTGGCATCACGCAACTGCTGTCGGGTATCCGCAGCTATTGTGATGAGGACTTTGATGCCGATCGCGCGCGCATGACTGGGCCAGAGCTCGAAAGCTTGGCGGTGTTTCTGATTCTGCGCGTTGGGGCGAATCTGAAAGGAAGCGCGATCGCCCGCTATCTCAACACTCTCAGAAAAGCAAATTCTCCGACGATCGCCGATCGCCCCGCGATCGAACTCAACTCAACTCCGCGAGGGAAAGCACTGGAAGAGTCAAAGGAGGGCGTTCGCAATTCTTGGGCGATCGTCCGAATTTTACCGAATGCTCAGCATTACACGGTTGCTCGTTTTTTCAACCGCCAAGATGCGGACGATCGGCTCAGGGCTTTGTGTCGGTTTATTCCGGGGGGTGTGTTTGAAGTTGTGTGCGATCGAGCCTAACAAATAAACACAAATCCCATCTTTTTAAGGGGAACTTTGTATCTCTCACTTGTTGTTAAGTTTTGATCCCCCTAAATCCCCCTTAAGAAGGGGGACTTTGAATGCTCTTGTCCCCCCCTTATTAAGGGGGGTTAGGGGGGATCGAGGCTATTTTGGTATGCAATAAACCCGCCCCGACTTTATTTCGACGGTTGAGAAGCTTCGGGACTTACAATTAACAATTGATCGCCGGATTGACTTTGTTGAATGGCCATCACTGGCGGTCGAACTTTCGGGTCTTTTTGCTGTTCTTTTGTTAAAGCCGGAAACAGATAAATCCAGTTCCCTCTTTCCAAAAGCAACCGCCAAACTCTAGGTTCTTTGGGATTATTGATATCAGTATAATCTCTTTTGCTCAAATCAGCAAATAAACCTGCATCGCCGATCGCCTTAAATCCTTTGGGGTCTAGTCGGAGTGTTGGATCGTCGAGTTTTCTGCCTAAAGCAATGTTGTCTTGTTTGGCGATTAAGGCAACGGCGGGTAAAGACGAATTTTCCCCGGCATCGCGTCGGGCATCGGCAATACCTTGGTGGTATGCTGACCAAAACAACACTAGCAATACCCAACCGACGATGATAATTTCGTCAACGAGCGATCGCAATAATTTGATTGAGTTATATCTATTGACATTGAATCGCTGCCAAGACTTCAGGAAGCGATGAAGCCACCCTAATCTTCTTCTGCGAGCAGAGAAACGCCAACGTCTAGCTCTGCGATTAATTTTAGCAACAACTGTCTTGTTTATACTATTAACCAGCCACAAACTGAGGTAAATCGCGAGGGCTGTCAGCAGAAGGGCGATCGCACTTCTGAGTATTGTCCAGCCATCACCTAAAAACACCTGAAGCGGTACTAGGAAAAACGATTCTACTGGTAAATCGAGGGTAATTACATTTAGCTGAAAGCAGTAAAAATAAGACCAGCGATAAATCCAGCCGGTGAAAAACAAAGCGGCACCAAGCAAGCCAACAACACTCGCAAAGTTGCCTAAAATATTCGATTCGGGAGTAGGTTGGGGAGAAGCGGTCACGGAATCACCTTCAAGGGATGTGGAGTACAATTTTAGGACAGTAGCACGGGTAACGCTTATCCTTGAAGGGGGTCTAGGAGACGATGAAACGCAGAACACTTTCTTTTCTAGTTGTAGCACTTTTTACGGTAACAGCGGGTATGGCTGCACAAGTTAATGCGGCCAGTCAGGAAGTCCAGAAACAGAATTTGCCATCCGTACAAGCAGAGGCTAACGCTAGTCAGCCGATACCCGTAGCGTTGCCTACGCAAGCGGAAATTGTGATGAAAGGGGGCGGAAAAAGAGACGGTCGAGTTGTGCAGATTGACGAGAAAGTGCAACAATTATTGATACAGGGAGGACAGGGAAAGCTATCGATCCCGTTGGGTCAAATTGATAAAATCGTGTTTTCCAAAAATGCGGTGGTTTATCTGAGTAATGGGATGCCAAAGGTGCGGGGCGATGGCACTCCAGCGAAAGGCCGTCGAGAGACTTGGCGCGGTATTCCCATGAATGCTTTTCGCTTGCTAGATCCGCCGGACAAAGGTCAAGCGGAGGTGAAGCTAGAGTCGGTTCTTTCTCTTGACAAGTTGGACAGTATCAGGTCAGTTATGGTTGGAGATGGGAAAAATAAACGACAATATGTCGTGGATGAAATGCAATTTGATGTGCAGAAAAAGACGATGACAATTGCAGCGACTCCGTATTGAGTCCGTCGGGATGTCAGAAACCGGGTTTTTTTACGAAAATATTTCGTGCAGCCCGCAGATTCGGTAAAAAACCCGGTTTCTTTGGTCGGAGTGCGTAATTCCTGTCTATTTCACTTCAAATCTTGCATCATTATCGATCTTGCCGTCCTCGACCGAGGACTTAAGCTTTGAGGCAGGGGTTTTAACCGTTGCCGGACTGTTACAACAAATGTAAAATATCAGTGGCACTAGAATTAAAATTCATACTCTCTTTACTAAAACCGATGGAAACCATTAATCTTAAAGAAGAAGTCCGCAGCTTAATCGATAAATTACCTGAAAACTTTACTTGGTCTGACCTGATATCTGCAATTTATCTCAGAAAAAGGATGCCATCTCAATCAATTCAAGTTAAAGATATCAAAACAGGAGTTGAAGCAGAAACTTTGCATGAACTTGAAGAATCTTCGCCTACACCTAGCCGATTTGGGAGCGAACGAGGACTAATTACAACTTCTGATGATTTTGATGAACCGCTGGAGTTATTGCCATCACCCTTGGTCAATAGCTTGCTTGAAAAAGCTAAAGAATTGACTAAAGTATCTGCTGAGTTAACTGAAATTATTGCTAAGATTGAGAAAGAACGCCAGATCGAGCAACCTCAAAATTTTTGGGAAGCAATCCAAAAGTTTCGTCAAGAAAACAATCTAGAAGAAGCAGGAATTGAGGCAGAAGTTTTTGAGGGACTCAGAGATTCATCACCAGGGCGCGAGGTTATTTTGTGAGTTTGCGATTTTTATTAGATACTAAGTTTGATGCCTATTCTATTAATTTAATTTGGTAAACTATGAAGAACATGAAACGAATTATTAGCAGTGTTTTGGCTTTTGGTGTCTGTCTGACTCCTCTGACTGTACCGGTGATGGTTCAACCTAGTTGGGCGCAAAATCAAGATTTGCAGGTTGAAGAAATAGAGAGATTGATACAGCAAGCAATACAACAGGGACAGCGAGGCAAACCGCTACAGGCAATAGAAACATGGCAACAGGTTCTAGCTATTGCGCGACAATTTAAAATGAGAGAACTTGAAGCGTTGGCTTTTCTAGGACTAGGTTTGAATTATGATAATATTGGTCAGCCCCAGCAAGCATTAGACTCTTATAACCAAGCGCTTGTCATTTATAAAGAACTCGGAGATCGCTCTGGGGAAGCTGCTACTTTGAGTAATATCGGTGTAGTGTACAACAGCATTGGACAACCGCAAGAAGCATTGAACTACTTGAACCAAGCTTTATCAAAGCGGTCAGTGGGCGATCGTGCGGGGAAATCTGCTACTTTAAATAATATTGGTTTAGCATACAATAGCATTGGACAACCGCAAGAAGCATTGAGATACTTTAACCAAGCTTTACCCATTATGCGGGAAGTGAGCAATCGCAGAGGAGAAGTTGCTACTTTGAATAATATTGGTGCAGCGTACAACAGCATCTCTCAACCACAAGAAGCATTGAAATACTTTAACCAAGCTTTACCCATTATGCGGTCAGTGGGCGATTACAGGGGGGAAGCTACTACTTTGAGTAACATTGGTCAAGTGTATGACAGCATTTCCCAACCGCAAGAAGCTTTGAAATACTTTAACCAAGCTTTACCAATTATGCGGTCAGTGGGATCTCGCTTTGGGGAAGCTACCATTTTGAACAATATTGGTGCAGTGTACAACAGCATCTCCCAACCGCAAGAAGCATTGAGATACTTTAACCAAGCTTTACCAATTATGCGGGAAGTGGGCGATTACAGGGGGGAAGCTACTACTTTGAGTAATATCGGTTCTGTCTACCAAGATACTAATAAACCCACTGATGCTATCGACAATTGGCAGCAATCCGTCCAAATTATCTTAGAAATGCGGAGTGGTTTACAACGAGAAAATCGCCAAAAGTTTTTACAAGCTAACAGAGGACCAGCGATCTCCCTCACCGACATCCTCATCGACCAAAACCAAGCCGATCGCGCTTTTCAATGGGTCAACATCGCCACCACCGCCGATCTCGCCGACTACACCCGCCTCATCAACGCCAAAGTCAAAAACCCAGAAGCACAGCAATTAATTGACCAGTGGAATCAAAGAAGTCAGCAAATTCAATTCTTATATCGCCAATTACAAGAGAAACCTTCCGACCAACTTTCCCAACAAATCAATCAACTTCATGAAGAAAATAACAAACTAGCTGAAAAAATCCGCCGCCAATTCCCAGAAGTTGCCGAACTCTTTGAAACCACACCCAAAGACATCGCCCAACTGAAAGCAAGTATCGCACCAGATACCGTTGTAATTCAACCCGTCTTGCTCACAAATGTCAAAAATGTCCCCAATACGATCGCCCTATTTGTCTTGACAAAAGACAGTTTAAGTGTTAAAAAAATTGCGATCGATCCCGCAGAATTCGACAAACTCCTCACCGAACACCGCGAAGAAATATCAAACTATCTCATTTCAGATTACAGAGAAACTGGCGGCAAACTATACGACATCCTAATTCGCCCGATAGAAGACCAAATACAGGCATTATCTCCCAAACAATTGAGCATCATCGCCACAGGAAAATTGCGTTACATCCCTTTTGAAACCCTTTATGATAGGCAAAATCGCCAATTCCTCATCCAGAAATATCCCGTCAACTATCTCACCCGCATTTCCACAAGGTCAATTCCCAATTCTACTTTACAAGGTGGAGTCTTAGCATTAGGAAATCCCATCCCCCGTGCTCCGCAAAATTTAGCTGGTACAGAAGAAGAAGTTAGAAATATCGCTCAATTATTCCCCGGAAGTTCCGCCTATATCGGCAATGCCGCCACCCTCGACCAATTCAAAACTCAAGCACCCCGCTTTCCTTTTTTACACCTAGCAACTCACGGCTGTTTCCAACAGGGAGGCTGTCAAAAATTGGGGATGGAGGAAAATACACTGCTATTTGCTGACAGCCAATTCAATATTCGCGATGCGGCGTTATTAGGATTGCAAAACACCAGACTTCTCACCTTAAGCGCGTGTCAAACTGCTATGCAAGCGAATTCTAACGGTGAAGAAATATCGGGAGTTGCATATATATTTGAGCGTGCGGGCGCACAAGCGGTGATGGCGAGTTTGTGGAGTGTTGATGATGCCGCTACTAAAGATTTGATGGTTCAATTTTATCAAAATATCAATAAGGGGATGAGTAAAAATGAAGCTTTGCGGCAAGCTAAGTTGAGTCAAATTACTCGCCATCCGTTTTATTGGTCGCCGTTTATTTTAATTGGCGATGCGCGGTAGTTATGGCTTTTGTCATCCGGTGGTAGAAATAGCGTTTACACAAACATACATAGAGATAGATAACCATGTCATACAGTGATTTTACTTTAAATCGAGTTGCCAAAGAATTTAATTTAACGATTTCCGAGCGTTCTGATATTTTCATAGAAATTTCCGAATTGACACCAAGCGATTTTCTCAAAGAAACCCTGCGCGACAATCTAGCTTTAGCCCTTGGTAGCAATACGGAAAAAGCTCGCTCTGAACTGATTATTGCTCCCATTTTAGTCGAACTCAGAAAACAATTAAATTATCAAATTAGCTGGTTTTCTGGCATAGACTTTAGTGTAGATAGCACCAAAGGATTAAACGGCAATTGTGATTTTATTATCAGTCAATCCCCCGAACTTTTATTTGTCAGTGCGCCCGTAATTACTATTGTCGAAGCCAAAAAAGAAAATATACTAGCTGGTTTAGGGCAATGCGTAGCAGAAATGTTGGCTGCACAAATTTTTAACCAAAATGAAGGTAATGAAATTCCGGTGATTTATGGCACTGTTACTACGGGGACTAACTGGAAATTTATGCGATTAACAGGACAGGCGATCGAAATTGATTTAGTGGAATATTTTATCAACGATATTGGTAAAATTTTAGGTATCTTGGCCAGTGGTATTCACTCAATTTGAAACCCGGTGGTTGAAACTGCATTTACACAAACAAAAAGACCCGCGTAAATTTCCAGCTAAACTCTCCGCCACAAAGCCAAGCCGCCGCCTCTGCCCCTAGCCGCAATTATCCCATCTTCTACCAGAAAATATGCAAAAAATGCCTGCTTTCCCACACTCAAACTAAAAAATTCCGCCTCCCGCGCTTCTCCACCGCGAATAAATCCTTGATACACAGTTTTCCCCAACAATTTCACAGTAATTATGGTAAAATCAAAAGCTAAAATATTCTTATTCACCAAAAACTTAGTCGGCCCCGAAAGAGTTAGTTCGATCGCCCCAACTTGCACCGAATTCTCCACCCTGCCAATATTGCTGTTTTCTTCCCCATCAGCAACAGCTTGGGCCGAATAAGCAATTTGAATTTTCGCCACCCACTCAGGGATATAACGTCCCGCACCTAACACAATTCCCGCTTTTTGTCGAGTCTTTTTCGTGCCGGTGATAAAGCACAAGCGCCAAGTGCCGGTTAATTGCTCGAAAGAATAGCGAGTTTTAGTTTTTTTGGCGTTTTTCTCAGCTTCTAGGAGGGCGGCGACTACGGCGGCGGATGATGGTTTAGTATTCGATTTGGCCGCTTGTTCTAGAATTGATATGTTTTCCATTTAATAATATACAGATTTGTATTTTAAGGGTGGTAGCTGAATCTAGATCCCCCTAAATCCCCCTTAAGAAGGGGAGTAGGGGTTGACTTTGAATGCTTCTGAGCCCGCCATTTTTAACAAGGACTTTGACTGCTTCTTGTCCCTCCCTTATTAAGGGGGGCTAGGGGGGATCGAGCCGCTTAATAAGGGGAGTAGGGGTTGACTTTGACTGCTTCTTGTCCCCCCCTTATTAAGGGGGGCTAGGGGGGATCGAGCCCACAGTTAAATGCCTAAGTCCTAAAGCTGCAAGACATTGATAATATTAGCTGAAGTAGCGGAGAAAAACATGGTTGCGATCGCCCCCACAGACACAGAAATCATCATCATCGGCAGCGGCACCGGCGGGTTAAGTTGCGGTGCAATGCTTGCCCGATATGGCTTTGACGTGATTGTCTGCGAAAGTCACTCGATCGCGGGCGGGGCCGCACACGGTTTTGAACGCGGCGGATTCACCTTCGACTCCGGGCCATCATTGTACTCAGGATTATCCTACAGCCCGTCTGCGAATCCGCTGCGGCAAGTTTTGGATGCGATCGGCGAAAAACTCCCCTGCATCACCTACGATACTTGGGGTTGCTGTTTGCCCGAAGGCGATTTCGACACATCCGTCGGCGCGAGTCAATTTGGCGAAGTGCTCGCACAACTGCGCGGTAGCGAAGCAGCAGCCGAATGGCGGCAACTCCAGCGCATCATGGAACCCTACGCCAAAGCTGCCACAGCCTTGCCCTCCCTCGCTTTGCGCTTCGATTTGGGCAGTGTTTTTACCCTCGGCCAATTTGCGCCGGCTTTCCTGCAAAGTGCTGGCGAGGCGATCGCACTTGCAGGCCCTTTCAGCAAAATTATGGACAAAAATGTCAAAGATCCCTTTGTCCGAAATTGGCTGAATTTGTTGTGTTTCCTGCTGTCTGGACTTCCCGCCGACGGAACGATCGCAGCCGAAGTCGCTTTCATGTTCGCCGACTGGTATCGCCCCAGTGCAGTTTTAGACTATCCGATCGGCGGTAGTGCAGCCCTCGTCGATGCCCTGGTACGCGGTTTAGAGCGCCACGGAGGGCAGTTGCTGCTAAATTCCCACGTTGCAGAAGTTTTGGTGGAAAACAACCGGGCTGCGGGCGTGCGGCTGCGATCGGGCAAAGTTATTCGATCGCGCAAAGCCGTCGTCTCCAACGCTTCCGTTTGGGATACGCTGAAACTTTTGCCGGAAAACTCTATCCCCAAACAATTTCGCCAACAGCGGCAGGCGACTCCCGAATGCGACAGTTTCATGCACCTGCATCTGGGAATTGATGCTGCCGGAGTGCGATCGGACTTGGCTTGTCACTACATCTTCGTCAAGGACTGGGAACTGGGCGTTACAGCCCCTCAGAACGTCGTTCTCGTCTCGATTCCCTCCCTGCTCGACCCCCACCTCGCACCGGATGGGAAGCACGTCATTCACGCCTATACACCCGGTAACGAGCCTTACGATTTGTGGCAAAAGCTCGATCGCACCAGCGAAGAGTACAAGCTGCAAAAACAAGCGCGCGCCGAGGTGATGTGGGAAGCTTTAGAGAGAATTGTGCCAGATATTCGATCGCGCTGCGAAGTCACCTTAGTTGGAACACCGCTAACTCACGAACGGTTTTTGCGGAGAAATCGGGGTTCCTACGGGCCTGGAATTCGGGCGGGCACAGGCTTGTTCCCTGGGCCCTTAACGCCTTTGGCTGGGCTGTTTTGCTGCGGAGATTCCACGTTTCCGGGTATTGGTTTGCCGGCTGTTGCTGCTAGCGGGGCGATCGCAGCCAATACGATCGCACCCCTGAACAAACATTTAGAAATGCTGCGGGATATCGGTCTAAAAATAGGTTCGTAGTGAGGACTTTAGTCCGCATCTTTCATCAGAGAGGACAGATAGGTTCGTAGTGAGGACTTTAGTCCGCATCTTTCATCAGAGAGGACAGATAGGTTCGATAGTTCGGAATGCGAGTCCTTTCTGATGAAAGAGGACTCGCATTCCGAACGATCGAACCTGATTGTTGTGTCCTGTATTTTCCCAAATGCGATCGCACATTCTTGTGTTCGGATTTGCGAGCGGCGGATTTTCAAATTAGGGCACAAAAATTTGATACAATTGGTTAAATATGACGAATATCTGTCAGCATAGAAATACATAGCTCGATCGCAAAGAGGCCACCGTGCAACCCGTAGACTTTACAACTTTAACCGCAGCTTGCAGCGACCTGCGAGCCCAATGGCTGCCAGCGCGCTTAGAACAAGTCTACCAGCGCGATCGATTTACCGTATCCCTGGCCCTCCGCACCATGAATCAACGCGGCTGGATAGACATTTCCTCCCATCCAGCAGCCGCCCGCATCTGCGTCGGCGACTCCCCGCCCCGCATTCCCGACACCTTCACCTTCAGCGAACAACTGCGGCACCAACTCAGCGGTTTAGCCTTAGTTTCCATCGCCCCCGTCTCCCCTTGGGAAAGAGTCATCGACTTGCAATTCGCCAAACGCCCGGGCGAACCCGCCCTCTGGCACCTCTACGCCGAAATTATGGGCAAATACAGCAACGTCATCCTCACCGCCGAAGATAATCTCGTTGTCACCTGCGCCCACCAAGTGGGCGTCAAACAGTCCAGCGTCCGCCCCATCCAAACCGGGCAACCCTACGAATTGCCCCCGTCTTTGACCGATACAGTGCCAAGCGCGATCGAATCTCTCGATCGCTGGAAAGAACGAATTAGCCTGGTTCCCGGGCAAATAAAGATTAATCTGTTGAAGAATTACCGAGGGTTGAGCAAAGCCTTAGTTGTGTCCATGATTCGATCGGCAAATCTCGACCCCGAACAATCTACCGACAGCCTCAACCCCCACCAATGGCAGCAACTGTTCCAGCGCTGGCTGTACTGGCTGCAATGCCTAGAAAACTCGAAATTTCAACCGACTTTTACCCCCGAAGGCTACAGCGTCATCGACTGGCCAAAACCCGAAGAAAAACACTCAAATCCTGAAAACGAATCTAATTCCCCCAATCCGTTAAATCCGGAACAAAATCCGCTGCCGAACCTTTCCGTTCAACAATTACTCAACAGCTACTACACAGGCGAAATCAACCAACAACTATTCGCCCAAGTGCGGCATCAACTCACCCAAAAACTCAACAGCGTCCTCGCAAAACTGCGCCTCAAAGCCAACACATTTAAAGAACGCTTGCAGCAATCGGCAGACGCCGACACCCACAAATCCCAAGCCGACTTGCTGATGGCTTCCTTGCAGCATTGGGAACCGGGAATGAAATCAATTTCTCTCCCAGACTTTGAAACCGAAAAACCAGTTGTTATTGCGCTAAACCCGGAAAAAAACGCCGTTCAAAACGCTCAAGCCCTCTACAAAAAACACCAAAAACTTAAAAGAGCCCGCATTGCAGTAGAACCTTTGTTAGCCGCCGTACAAGAAGAAATCGACTATTTAGAACAAGTCGAAGTCGCGCTTTCGGTATTGGAAACCTACCGCAACACCCAAGATTTGCAAACCCTCGCCGAAATCCGCGAAGAACTGATCCAGCAAAAATATCTCGATGTACCAGATTACCGCAGTACCGACAAAAATGCTGCGATCGAATTTCACCGCTACCAAACCCCCAGCGGCTTTGAACTATTGATCGGGCGCAACAACCGCCAAAACGACCAACTCACCTTTCGCACCGCCAACGACTACGATTTATGGTTCCACACCCTAGAGATTCCCGGAAGTCACGCTTTATTGCGCCTCACACCCGGTACAGTTGCTGAAGAAACCGATTTGCAATTTGCCGCCGACATGACTGCATACTACAGCCGCGCCCGCCACAGCGAACAAGTTCCGGTGGTTTATACCGAACCGAAATATGTGTACAAGCCAAAGGGTGCGAAGCCTGGTATGGTCGTATACAAACAAGAGCGAATTGTCTGGGGCCGGCCGCAACAAGCGCCGGCATGAGAGCGAGCAGGTTCTCCGCATCGGACTTGTGTCCTCATCCAAGAAGAGAGGACTTGCATTCCGAACGATCGAACAGGTTCTCCGCATCGGACTTGTGTCAACATAAAATCAGAGGACTTGCATTCGGAACGATCGAACCCAAAAATCAGTCTCCAATGTAACGTTTTATTGCAAAAATTAAATTTTCTTGTTAAAATACCGCTTAAGAGGGATGATATGTCTCTGAGAACCCGCTGCAAAGAAACGTGCAACTTGGGTTTCCTCACTGTGAGAAAAACACTGTGAGAACAAACACAACGGATTTAACTATTTTTGCAGACCAGCTTGCTAAAGCTGGTCGTTTCTGTTTTAAAATTCAACTCAAGGTCGCAGCGTACAAATTTTCGATAATTATTTGCCGTCATTTTTCCGAGTTAATCGCTGCTGCATTTCTTGCCGCCGATGGTAGCTAAAGTACGTTGGCACGACCGATCGCTTGTTGTTAAAAAATTCGCCCTAAAAAAGAAGAATTATCTCTTGACTTGGCTCGACTTTTGAGGTATATTTTAGATAATGGAAGTGGCGAATTAAAGCTTTATTCAGCCACTATTCCCATTATTAAATTATACTTCATTGAATTCTCAGAGTCAAGCTTTGAACCCTAAAAAAAAGGATATTTTTTTTAATACAATCAATTAAAATTAATCTCAGCCCATGACTAATTCTCCGTTACCGTGAATAACCTATGATTCAATGAGAAGAAAGGCCTAGGTCGTACATCACCAGCTTTGAGGGCATCGGAATTGCACCCCCACAACCACAATGAAGAAGTCTCCGATCAGAATTCTGCTAGTAGAAGATGATACATTACTGAGTGCGACACTGGCAAAGGTGTTGGAAACAAATGACTACACGATCGATCGCGCGATCGACGGACAAGCGGGCTTAGACTTGGCAACATTGATTGAGTACGACCTGATTTTGCTCGACGTGCAGGTTCCGAAACTAGATGGGATTAGTCTGTGCCGGCAACTGCGATCGCAAAACTACCGCAAGCCGATCCTGTTACTGACAGCAAACGATTCAGATGCCGATGTGGTAGCTCTTTTCGACGCAGGAGCCGATGATTACATCAACAAGCCTTGCGGTACGGAAGTATTGCTGGCAAGAATCCGCACATTATTGCGGCGCTCTAAAGCAGTTTCCCCAGGCAGTTTTGCCAAAGGCTCATCCGCTGCATTGACTTGGGGAAATCTTTGTTTAGACATGGATTCAGGTCGAGTAACCTTTGGCGAACAAGTCATTTCACTGACAGTCACAGAATATAATGTGCTGGAATTATTTATGCGAAATCCCGATCGCATCTTCAGCCGCAGCGCCATTCTCGATCGCCTGTGGGGATTTGACGGTGCACCAACCGATCGCGCCATTAACACTCATATTAAGGATCTCCGAAAAAAACTCAAAGCAGGCGGCTTAACCGCAGAAATTATCGAAACAGTTTATGGTATGGGCTATCGGCTCAAGCCGCGTCCCCAAGCTGCCCCGCTCCTGGCAAACAATTCTGACACCGATCTCCGCCAAAAACAGAAATCTCGCGCCGGAGAGCCGTCTGCGATCGACAAAGTGCTAGAGCGGTTTCGGGGAGTATTTCAGCAACAAATTGCCGTCTTGTCGGAAGCAAAAACCGCTCTGATGACCGGAAATTTAGAGGTAGAATTATACCGAGCAGCCAAGCATGAAGCGCATAAATTGGCAGGCTCTATGGCATCTTTTGGTTATCCTGAAGGATCGAAATTGGCGCGCTCTGCAGAGCATTTACTAATATCCGTTAGCCCAGTTAACCCCTGTGGTGTTCTTCGCCCTTTCACTGCTGAAGAAATCACCCGATTTTCGGAAGTGGTGACAGGATTAGAGCAGGAATTAGCCAAACCAGCAGTTACCTTAACGACTTCACCAGTGCCTACCGCGGTATCTCATCGAGTGCTAGTAGTTGACGGTGATGCTGCTTTGACGGAGTGCTTAAAAGCAGAATCCGAAGCTCGGGGATTTCGGATGAAAATTGCCCCGAATGTCGCTGCCGCCCGATCGCGCCTTGCGATGTCAATGCCAGATCTGATTTTAATAGATTTAAGCTTTCCAGAGACAGAAGAAGATGGATTGACGCTGCTGCGAGAACTCAACGAGCGATCGCCCAACCTGCCTGTAATTGTATTTACTGGACGCGACAGTCTTGGCGATCGCCTAGCAGCATCTCGCTTAGGTGCTAAACAATTTTTGCACAAACCTGCCACCACCGACCAAATTTTTAGAGCCATATCCCGCATCTTCACCAAAACTCAAGCCCTGCAAAGCAAAGTCTTAATTGTTGACGACGATCCTGCGGTGTTAGCACACTTATCGGCACTGCTAACACCTTGGGGTTTGGAAGTAATAACTTTAACCGAACCCCAAGGATTTTGGGAAATGCTGCTGACAACTTCCCCCAATTTAGTAATACTCAATGTCGAGATGCCGCAGGTCAGCGGGCTGGAGTTGTGCCAGGTGGTGCGACAGGACACCCAGTGGGCAGATTTGCCTGTCTTAGTTGTAACTGCTCGCACCGATGCAGACTCCCTAACCCAAGCCTTTGCCGCCGGAGCCGATGATTTCATCACTAAACCCGTGTTGGGGCCAGAATTGGTGACGCGCGTGCTCAGCCGGATCGAGCGCCATCGATCGCGCACCGCACCGTAGCCGATCGCCCAAAACAAACCAGGTTTCCCAATAACATAGTAAAGTGGTTGTGACAAGAGTCGAGAGAGAGAAAATTTAAGCATCTCACTTTTGTAACAAACCCTTATGCCATCAGTCATTGCCAATCTTCAATGCGAAAATCGTATTAGGCTACGCAGTTGCTATTGGCTCGACGGATCTCGCCCCGATCCTCTCTCTCTGGCTAGAACCGTGCAATTAAAATTCCCTTGCATAAAAATCTACAATTTACATTTTTTTGGGGAAACTAATCTGACTATTGTTGCGAAATATTTAAATTTCAATCAATTCCTTAACAACCTCGTCTTTTTTACAAAATCTTTACTTTTCACTTTTAGAGTGATGTAGTTGGTGCTTCAAGCCAGATGGGGGCACTTTGCAACAAGAGTGAAAGAAATCTGAGTTAAAAAAGAGGTTTTTATGACAGACGACAGCGACAGATAAAATCAAATCATCGGTCAAGTTAGCCAGAATACAAACTCCCCCTGCTGCTCGAATCAAATGCTCCGTCACGTTCGCCAGGGTGTACTGGTTTTGTCGCGACTGTTGGCAAGAAATGCCTGTTTACAATCTTAACAAATATTGTTCATTGCCATCTATAGCAAGTCTAAATAAAGCACGCGGGCAAAAAAATATAGTTTTTCAACCGATTTGAGAGTCGCGATTTGAGATTTTAGATTAAAACCGCCCATCTCAAATCCCAAATCTCAAATCTCAAATCCCACATGACTGAGCCTAGAAAGTAAACGTAGTTCTCACCACCCCAATAACCAAATCCGAATTATCCTTATTGTGGTCGGGAGCAGTCAGCCAAATCAGACCAGGAGTAATCGCAATATTGTCGCTCAGCTTAAACTGATAGAACCCTTCAATGTGCAGCGAAGTATCCTTATCTTCCGGCAAAGTCCGATTAGTAGAACTCGTCACTCGCGGCTCCATACCTACAATAAAGCCCGCCACATTTCCTTCTTTCAACAAATCGGGAAAAGCCAAAGTAACGGCCCAGTTCCAAATTTTTTGGTCTCCCCGCTGCACAGAACCCGTAGGAGTAGCCAAGTTGGATAAAATGCGCTGGTTAGTGTAACCCGCCCAACCGCCAATTGCCAAGCCAGGCCGCACTCTCCACGAAGCCTGCAAGCCGTAGGAATTGCTAGAAGTCTTGAGGTTGTCTTCGGTATCGAGTCCGAAGGAACCGAGACGCACCGGGAAATTAGAAGCATTGCTGCCCGTACCGGTGACGAAGTTGTAGGAATTGACGTAAGTTAAACCTAAAGCCATAGTGCTTGTCGGTTTGAAAGTCAACTGAGCCAAAGCGCCGTAAGAACCGTTGAACAAACCGTTACCCTGCGTCGGGCTCGCAGCGTTGCCGGCCAAATATCCCAAACTCAGCTCGAGTTTTTCCCCAAACTGATGCCGCAGAGCGATACCAGTACCGGCAGTCAAATAGTAAATCGGGTTGCGAGTACCGAAGTTAGAAAGAGCACCGCTGCCGCCATCTCCGTCAAAGTAAGGGTTGACAGTGTTGGTGAAATCGTCAGCAGCGCCGGCGTTGGCTTCTAGGATTACAGTAGTGCTTTTGCCTAGGGGGAATTGGTAAAGCAGCGCATCTAAACCTACAGTATTGCTAGCCTCGGCAAAAGGCCCGGCATTAAACCGCAATTCCCCTTCAGCGGTTTTGGTATTGTTAGTAGAAAACGAACCCAAATTTAAAACTTGCAGTCGAGTTCTGAGCAAATCTTGGCCTGAAAAACTCGTGTCAAAATTGAGACGAACCCTGCTGCCAAAAGCCGTGGTTGTATCAGCGTCGCGGCCGTTAGCATCTTCTCCCCGGGCGATACCTGTCAAAGCAAAGATTACTTCGCCGTTGAGTTTAGTTGTAGTCGAAAACTGATTTGCTTCTAATTCAGACGTGCGCGCTTCCAAAGCATCCACGCGGCCGCGCAAAGTTGCCAATTCCGCCGCAAATTCTTCTTGCAACCTTTGCACAGAAGCCAAATCTTCTTTTGTTGCCAGATTTGTCGTACCGGCTCTAATCAGCTCGGTAACTTTATCCAAACACGCATTTAAACCCGCTGCAAATTCGTAGCGAGTCATCGCCCGGTTGCCGCGGAAAGTGCCGTCTGGATAACCGGCGATGCACCCGTAGCGCTCTACTAGGGATTGCAAAGCTTGGAATGCCCAATCTGTGGGCCGAACGTCGGAAAGTTGCGAAACTGAGGTTACTTGGCCGGCTGCATCTTCGCTGCCGCCTTCTGCGCTGTATTGGTTGATTTGTTCTAAAACATTTGACGGCGCTTGAGGTTGGGCAATTGGAGGAGTTGATTGGGAAATCTGCTGGGGTTGTGCGGCCGCTTTTTCGGCGCCCAAATTAGTCGGTGTGGCGGCGGGTTGCGTTTCGCTTGAGTTTGCGGGCGCGACTGCGGGTATTTGCTCCGCGACAGGTGGTTCGGTACTTAAGTTGGCGGCCGTTACTGCCGGTGCGGTTTCGGTTAAGTCTGCTGCTGCAACTGCGTTGTTTTCCGCTGATGCGGCTGGTTCGGCAACTGGGGCTACTTTCGCTTCAACACTTTCTTTATCAATAGTGTCAACAGTCAAGTTGCTAGCTAGTGACGTTGGTTCGGCGGTCACTGCTGCTGTTTCAGGCTGTGCTGCCTCCGTTGCAGCACCTGCTAATTCCAATTGATTGGCTTGAGCTGCCACCATTTCTACAGGTTGCTCTGCTGCTAGGGCTGTCGAAGATACTACTAAACTTGCTGCTAGTACAGCGGGACTGACTAAGAGTCCTTTCCACAAAAATTTGGACATTTTTTTCCTCACACCACGTTAGTTCGATCGCCCTTTCCGAAAACTGAGCCGATCGCAAATCCCCTACAGTATTCCGCCTAATAGTATTCTTTGTCAACAATTGGGGGAATCGTTGCCGAACTCAGCGGTTTTGCTGTCCCTGATTTCACAAAAACCCCGTTTATGCTAAAAATCTTTGCTTTGAACCACGCCAAAAAATGGGTACAAACACCCGATGCTCGTGAGGGTCGAGTCCAAAATTTTAGACTGCTGTTCAAGAGCCCAGATTAATCCGTGGAGTAAATCTAAAATCTAAAATCTCAAATCTAAAATCGAGTCGCCTACGTAAAAACCCTGTAGATGGTTCGATATTGCGTCAGCGATCCCTCAGTAAGACTAATATTGACAGAACTGGCGCTAAAAAATCGTTCGATCGACTACATACAAGTGAAAAAACTCAAATACGCCCTAGTTCACGAATGGTTGACGCCCTTAGCTACGGGCGGTTCGGAACTGGTAGTGCAGGAAATCCTCAAACACGTAGACGAGGCAGATGTTTATGCCCTCATCGACTTTGAATCGGCCAATCCCGAAAGCTATCTTTTCGGGCGACAGATTGGCACCACATTTTTGCAGCACTTTCCCGCAGCCCGCAGCGGCGTGCAAAAATATTTGCCATTTCTGCCGATCGCGATCGAACAACTAGATCTGCGAGAATACGACATCATCCTCTCATCCTCCCACGCCGTCGCCAAAGGCATCCTCAGCAGTCCCCAGCAACTGCACGTCTGCTACTGCCACACGCCCATGCGCTACGCTTGGGACTTAACTTTTGACTATTTGCGCAGCAGCAAAGCCGGACGGGGCATCCCGGGCCTGCTGACGCGATATTTGCTGCACCGGCTGCGGCAGTGGGATGTCATTTCCGCCAACCGCGTCGATTATTTCATCGCCAACTCGCAACACACGGCGCGCCGAATTTGGCGGTGCTACCGGCGGCGCGCCGAGGTGATTTATCCGCCGGTAAATATCGAGCGATTTTCGTTGATGCGGCAAAAACAAGACTTTTATGTGACAGTGTGCCGGTTGGTAAGTTACAAAAACGTAAGTGCGATCGTCCAAGCATTCAATCAACTCGGGCATACTCTGATTGTCATCGGCACCGGGCCCGAATTAGAAATGATTCGGCTTCTCGCCAAACCCAACGTGCAAGTGCTCGGCTGGCAGCCTGCGGAGGTAGTCGAAAAGTACATGGCAGAGGCGAAAGCCTTTGTGTATGCAGCTTGCGAAGATTTTGGCATCGCTTTAGTAGAAGCTCAAGCTTGCGGGACACCGGTAATTGCCTGTGCAGCAGGCGGCGCTTTGGAGACAGTGCTGGACATTCGCCAACACCCAGAAACTGGGACAGGTTTATTTTTCCCCTCCCAAACCGCAGCAGCCATAGTCGAAGCTGTCGAAGAATTTGAGCAGTTGCAAGGCAAATTTGGGCCGTCCACGGCACGGTTGCGCGCCTCCGAGTTTGCCCCGGAAGTTTTTGAGCAGCGCTATCTAGCTTTTGTGGAACAGTGCTATCAGGAATTTAAATCCGGCGATTTTTCCTCGTCTGGGACTTGAGAGCGGGAGAGGGAGAGTGGGACACTGGGAGACTCCCAGACGAGGAAAATATTCTGCAATTGCTTCAGAAGCCCTGAAAACCTCTCTGCATAAGTGCCTTGTCCATTCCTCCTTCTTCCGACTTCACGCTTGACGACTTCCATCGGACTTCTTCTGAATGCAGAAAATTGAGTATTTGAAACATAATTCAGAGAACAAAGCGTCTTGAGGCTTTATGATCATGACTGTGTGTGGTGTGAAGTGAAGGAGTAAGATGACTGCCGACAGCCAACTAATCTCCGGCAAGGTAATTCGAGCGATCGCAAGACGCGGTTTTGGGCCTGTCCTGCAAGGAGATAGACGCATAAGTCGTTCTCTACAGAGACTCGACGGAGAATTTTTCAAGCGGTTATTTGACATCCTCTTTTCCTTATCGGTTCTGATCCTGTTTGCTCCGGTTTACCTGCTTTTGGCTCTCTCAATCGCCTTAAGCTCGTCCGGGCCTATCTTTTACGTACAGGAACGAGTAGGCAAAAACCGTAAAATGTTTTATTGCCTTAAATTCAGAACGATGGTGGAAAATGCGGACGACATATTGCTGGAAATTATGGAAAAATCTCCGCATTTGCGTCAAGAGTTTGAGGACAATTTCAAACTGAAACAAGACCCTCGAATTACCTGGATTGGAAGATTTTTACGAATGACCAGTTTAGACGAGTTCCCCCAGTTTTGGAATGTATTAAAAGGAGATATGAGCGTCGTCGGACCGAGACCTTTAGTTGAAGAAGAACTGCCGAGATACGGCCGTCACATCAACAAAATTCTCACCATCAGACCTGGAATTACAGGCTTGTGGCAAGTGTCCGGTCGCAACGACATTCCGTATCCCCGGCGAGTCCAAATCGACCTCTATTACGCCAATGACAAAAACCTTTGGATGGATATGTGGATTGTTTTCAAAACAATTGGAGTGGTGATTTTCCCCAAAAATAACGGCGCATATTAATTATTGTCCGCAGTCAGCCATCGGTAGTTAGTTTTGTTTGTTACTGACCACTGATGCTGACTACTGACAGCAAGCGGCAAACTTTTTGTCAAAACATTTACAGTTCCTTGATGCCGATCGAAGAATTGTGAGTTAAGGTAGAGCTTGAGCATACGACGGGCAGGCAACAACAGCCTCTACCCTGAAAGTCCGAAGTGAATTAACACAGCCTGTCAAAGGAAAATCAGATGACGCAACGCAAGCGAGCGCTAATAACAGGTATTACAGGTCAAGACGGCTCGTACTTGAGCGAATTACTGTTAGAGAAAGGATACGAAGTTCACGGCATTATCCGGCGCAGTTCTAGTTTCAATACCGATCGCATTGACCACATCTATGTCGATCCTCACAGCGAAGGGGCACAGTTATTTCTGCACTACGGCGACTTAACCGACGGTACTACTCTGCGCCGAATATTGGAACAAGTTCAGCCTGTAGAAGTTTATAACTTAGGCGCTCAATCTCACGTTCGAGTTAGTTTTGACTCGCCGGAATATACGGTTGATGCCGTAGGGATGGGGGTATTGCGACTACTAGAAGCAATTCGGGACTACCAGAATCGCACAGGCATAGAAGTGCGGTTTTATCAAGCAGGTTCTTCAGAAATGTTTGGTTTGGTGCAGGAAGTTCCGCAGAAGGAAACAACTCCTTTTTATCCCAGAAGTCCCTACGCTTGTGCCAAAGTTTACGGTCACTGGCAAACAATAAATTATCGCGAATCCTACGGACTTTTTGCTTGCAACGGCATCTTGTTCAACCACGAGTCTCCGCGCCGCGGCGAAACTTTTGTAACTCGCAAAATTACTCGCGCTGTTGCCAGAATTGTTGCCGGCCAGCAGAAAAAACTTTATTTGGGCAACCTCGATTCCAAGCGGGACTGGGGCTATGCTAAAGACTACGTGCGGGCAATGTGGCTGATGCTGCAACAAGATAAGCCTGACGATTACGTCATTGCTACCAACGAAACCCATTCCATTAAAGAATTTCTCGATTTGGCCTTTACTTACGTCAATTTAGATTGGCAAAAATATGTGGAGTTTGACGAACGCTACTTGCGTCCTGCAGAAGTCGAACTGTTGATTGGCGATTCGACTAAGGCGCGCCAGCAATTAAATTGGGAACCTTCTGTAACTTTTGAGCAGTTAGTACATTTAATGGTAGATGCTGACATGAAAGCTCTCGAAAAGCAGGAGCGAGGTTCGGGTAACGGATTTGATTGAGCCGCCAAACTAAGCCGGAGCGTCGATTTTCGCATTGAAGCATTGAAGCATTGAAGATTTACTTGCTGCGCAGTGAATCACCGGAGCCCGAACTTGAGTGTAAAATTTTTGACCCTCCACGACCTAATACCAGTTACCAAAAAGAATGCAACTGTCGGCCCGCTATCCAAAGCTTTATGTCATCAGTCATTCCCAATCGAAAATCTTCAATGCTTCAATGCGAAAATGGTATGAGTACGTGGCACGGTATCAGTTTTTGGGCGGGGTCACTGCTAACAATTTGTAGGGGTAGTGCCCCGTGTCTGCCCCCATTTGCGCGCCGGGGGATTGCCCCTACACGCAGTTCACAACTGATGAGACGATGGTTGCAGCTATTTGCACGCGCATTCAAACAACCAGCTTAACTGCTCGCAAAATTTGCGGCTGTGCGGGCTAACAAAAACATTCAAATGAGCGCTGAGGACTCGCAGCCCATAAATCTAGTTTTCGGGCGCGCACTGAGTACATTGTCCCTATTAGCAGCAGGTAAAACAGATTTGTTGGCAGCGCCTGCTGTAGCTGAAAGCTTTTTTGCTAAAGTAACAATTTTAGAATGGAAATTGTCGATCGACCCTTATTGAAAATCCCGAGGATAAAATTATGACCAGCTTGGATTTAAGCAGCAAACGCATTCTAGTCACGGGCGGCGCCGGTTTCCTCGGCCGTCAGGTAATCGACCAGTTAGTGAAAGCAGGGGCCGATGCTGATAAAATTTCGGTGACTCGATCGATCGACTGCGACCTCCGCGTCATGGAAAACTGCAAGCGCGCCGCCGACAAACAAGATATCATCATACACCTCGCAGCCCATGTCGGCGGCATCGGTTTAAACCTAATTAAACCCGCCGAGCTATTTTACGACAATTTGATGATGGGCGCGCAACTAATCCACGCAGCCTACGAAGCAGGAGTCGAAAAATTTGTCTGCGTCGGCACAATTTGCGCTTATCCGAACTTAACCCCAGTTCCCTTCAAAGAAGACGACCTCTGGAACGGCTATCCAGAGGTAACGAACGCACCTTACGGAATCGCCAAGAAAGCCTTATTAGTGCAACTGCAATCCTACCGCCAGCAGTACGGATTCAACGGTATCTACTTGCTACCAGTCAATTTGTACGGCCCAGAAGATAACTTTGACCCGAAAAGTTCCCACGTCATCCCCGCATTAATTCGCAAAGTCTACGAAGCGCAAGAAAGGGGAGACAAAACACTGCCAGTTTGGGGCGACGGCAGCCCCAGCCGCGAGTTTTTGTATTCCACAGATGCGGCGCGCGGCATTGTGATGGCGGCTCAATCTTACAGTGAATCTGACCCGGTTAATTTGGGAACGAATAGCGAAGTTAAAATTCGCGAGTTAGTGGAAACGATTTGCGAATTGATGGGATTTGAGGGAGAAATTGTTTGGGAAACAGATAAACCGAACGGTCAGCCGCGCCGCTGTTTGGATACGCAAAGGGCTAAGGAAAAGTTTGGTTTTGTTGCTGAGGTGGAGTTTAAGGAAGGGTTGAAAAGTACGATTGATTGGTATCGAAAACACGCAGTTTGAGTGTGAAAAACCCCGGTTTATTGAATAAACCGGGGTTTTTTTGTTATAAACCTCATTGATAAGAGTCGGCGGTTGAAACCGCGTCTATACAAATGAATCTCGATCGAGTCGGCGGTTGAAACCGCTACTACACAAACGATGTCCGCCTCCGCGGACTAAGAAAAAGAAATTATACCAATCGATCGCCTCTCGGGTAGAACTCTCCTACAATAATTACTTGTGGAACACCTTGATTGTAAAATATATTATTTTCGCAAGATGTTTATTTGAGAATGGAACTGAACCAGCAGAAAGAACTTTTTAGCAAAGCTTATATCCGCGCCGTTGCAGCAGTAGGGGGTTTTTCTGTCAGTCAGCCAGAGGTAGACGACGACAACGTGGATTTAAAGATTGTGGCAAGAGGCGGTGGGGGAGTAGTTTCTTCCCCCGAGCTTAACTTACAGTTAAAATGTACCTCAAGGGATCTACTCGACGGGCCGTTCATCAGATATCCGCTGAGGATAAAAAACTACAGCGATTTGATAATCAATTCCCAGGTTCCGCGCCTGTTAGTGGTAGTTTTCGTGCCGGAAAATCTAGAAAACTGGTTGCAGCAGTCTGAAGACGAAATGTGCATGAGGTATTGTGCCTACTGGGTGTCGCTGCGGGGACAGCCAGAAAGAATCAATACAGCAAATGTAACAGTTGAGTTACCCCGATCCAATCAGTTCACAGTAGAGGCTCTTAAGTCTATTATGCAGCGTCTTAGCCCAGGAGGTTTACCGTGAAAGTAATTGTAAAAGACAAGGAAATTTTCCAAACTATAGATCCAAATGTGTTGGCGGCACACTTAGAAGCAAAAGGTTGGCAAAAAGTTGCTTTGGTATATGAAAATACTTGGATTTGGCGCAAAAAGAATGATGCTGGTGAGCTTTTTGAAATCAAGCAGCCTTTGAGACAAGAATTTGATGCCCCTCAGCTTATTTATGAAGCCATTAAGGCGCTAGAAGTGATAGAAAAGCGTTCTCAGCTAGATATTATCAGCGATTTAATCACGGTTTTACCTAATGTTGCAATCTCGGGATGGATTAATAAAGTACAGGGGGAAGAATCGGCAACCTCCAAAATTACATTAATGGGATTTGGGGTGGGGAAGCTGAGAAAAATTAATCTGGAATTGAGGGATGCAGATTATCAGTTGGCCCTCAAGGCTTATGAAGCGCGATCGCCCGTAACGTGTTTTGGCGATTTAATTAAAGAAAATGACGGTTTCGTGTTAAACAATCCGCGCGATTTTGCTCTGCTGACTGAAGCAGAGTTAATCTAATAGTTTGGGAAATCCTTGTTGTGGTACAATCTGAAGTAAAAATTATTGTGCCGATCGCATTACAGGAAAACAGGTTGTGCAAACTCTAAAATTAGGTGCATCGGGTTCCGATGTTGTTAAACTTCAAAAACGCTTGCTGGAGTTAGGTTTGAATTCAGGCGGTGCAGACGGTAAGTTTGGGCCGAAAACTGAAGCAGCGGTGAAGCAATTTCAGAGTAATAAAGGGTTTTTGGTCGATGGAGTTGCGGGCCCGAAAACGCTAGCTGCTTTGTTCCCCGGAGAACTTTTGGGGTCGTCACTTTTATCATACAGGGCGATCGAGCTAATCTTAGAATTCGAGGTCGGCGGCGGGCGGGAATACTACGAAAAGCTGTTGCAGCGCCCAACTTGGCCGGAAGGAGCATCGGGAATTACGATCGGCATCGGTTACGACTTAGGTTACAATAGCGTAGAAGTTTTTAACCAAGATTGGAATAAATTAGGGGATGCTGACCAAAAACGTTTGAGTGAATGCTGCGAGTTGACAGGAGAAGTCGCGAAAAAGCGTTTAGCTAGCGTTCGAGACATTATTGTTGCTTGGGAATTAGCATGGGAAGTTTTTAATGTTGTCACAGTGCCGAAATTTTACAATCAGACAAAAGCGGCATTTCCAGGTTTGGAAGAATTGCCGGCAGATGTTCAAGGAGGATTGATAAGTTTGGTGTTCAATCGCGGCCCGAGTATGGAGGGAAACCGCCGTCGCGAAATGCGCGCAATCCGGGATTTAGTGCCGAAAAAAGATATCAAGGGAATTGCTGAACAAATCCGGGAAATGAAACGGATTTGGGTGGGAACGAGCATTGAAAAAGGTATAGGGAGACGGCGGGATGCGGAAGCAGATTTAATCGAGGCAAGTGCTTAAATATCCTGTCTTCTGTTATTATAAAAGCGCTCGCTCCTCAATTCAAGTCAGGGCGCTTTTGATATAAGGTTATGGTAGGATAAATTGCAAGTATCCTATATAATTAGTTAATGAGTGGCATTAACCGCGAACTAACACCAGACCCAAGAACCAGTTTATTTGACAAACATCTTCCCGAAACGCCACAGGTACAAAGACTGCTGAGAAAAGAAGAAAAAGCTCATGTGTTTAATGACAGAGCCACAATGGATTTAGTGATACAAGCTATTATAGATAGAGGAGAGCTTACAGGGATTGAGGATGAAACCGATGACTACGAGCGCTACGGGCTATACTTTGATTATCCTATAGGTCATCAAATCAGAGCCGACGGCAGTCGCATTCCGCTGTATTACGCAGAAATTAAAATCATCAAAGGAACCGATAATTACCATGTTATCCCCCGCACAAAACCTCGTCGAACAAGTCAATGATTGGGAATTTATCGAGTTGTGGGTAGATCCGATTGTTTTCCCGCCTCGGATTCTGATGTTAGTGAGTGGCAAAAATAGTAATTGTGGTATTTACGAGCCATCGGCGAATTATAAACTGCTGTTTTTAGGTTCAAGTTACGATGAGGCTCACTCGTGGCTGTTGGAAGATGAATATGAGCGAGTTGATGGGAGGCTTTTAGCCTCAGAAATAGTTTGAGTGAAGAATAATTAGGGCGATCGCGCTTTAGGCCAAAAAGGGCGATCGGGCATTTTCCTAAGCAACCCCATAGCCCGTATACGGACGCTTGTAAGGGGGATGCAGCCCTAAAACAATGTCCTCTTTGGCTACTCCCATCTCGACTAATTCTTGTCCGAGGTCTGCTTCTGTCATATTGCGTTGAATCCAGATTTTACCGTTCTTGATATCTAAGTGAATGAAACAGTTATAAATGCGTTTGTATCCCTCCCAGCCCACATCTAAAATTTGGTAATGGTCGTGTTCTGTATCGAACACAAGTTGGCACTCAACATCCAACTCTGAGTTATTATATAAATTGGCATGAGAGGTTAATAGTTGGCGGATAAATTGGCGATAAAGCTCTATTCTTTCCATTCAATGATTACCTCCTGAACCGGATCGTAGACGATTAACTTCACTACCTTATCTATCTTGAGGCTCAGTGGATATGCCGTAATGACCCACTACTCATTCAGGAGTGCTTGTTTTACAGCATCATGGAATAGGTCTTTGGCAGCCATCGTTTTTTCACAGCATCTAGCTATTATTATAGAAGCGATCGCACCTCAGTTAAAGAAGGGCGATCGCTCTTAAGGATGAGGCAAAAGAAAGAGCGCTAACAAAGCACCCTAAAAATCAAACTTACTTATTAGATAAATCCAGATCTGTTTGCTAGGGGAGACCATTACAAGGTAAAGGAGGAGTTGAGCCTCCGTTACTGCTAAGTGCGTTCGACAAGGATTGAAGCTCTGCTAATCCACACAAAGCGCGTGGACATCGATCGACTAATGCTTGGGTAGTATTGGAACCCCTGCATTTGGCATTTCGGGCTCTGATAACTGATGTGCCATGATTTGGACAAGGTGCCCAAAGTGCTGATGTATAGAAACAAAAAGCCTGCCCAGTATCGGGGTTGGTGTATATTTGTGGTACTGCTACCTGTCCCCAAGGGCTACTCTGTTGTCCCCCATAACCCTGGGCTAAAATTGTTAAGTTATTATCTGTAAAGTTTTGATGAGTGACTGTAGTGGTTTGCACTAGGTTAGCATTAGCCATTTGAGTACCTTTAAGGATAGCCCCACTGAGAGTAAAAAGAGCTGCGATCGCTAACATTCCTAATTTTTTGTTCATTGCTTTAGTAACCAAATGATGTGTGCAGAAATAATTTAAGCTTGTAATAACATAAGGGCGATCGCACTTCAGAAAAAGAAAGAGCGATTACCCGCAGCGACGCTAAGCAGGAAGTTCGCTGAGTTTTGAACAAATGTAATGGCACCCTGATTTATTAATTCGATTGGATATTGCTTGTACGAGGAGATTGTTGTTCATCCTGTGTGTTTTCTATTCGTTGTACGATCCTTCCGGCTGATTCGCACTTATCCTTTACTGCTCCTAGAGCAAAGATAGCCTTACTTTGGTCATCTTGATGTGAGATTGCCTCCAATACACCTTTTAGGCAGCCACTTACTGTCTGAGTGTCTGCTTTAGCTTGCTTAAGTTCGTCTTGTTTGCGACCAATTTCATCTGCGCGAGCGCCAGAAGTGTCACGAAGATTTTTCATCTCGTTATCTTTCTCCTTAATCTCTTTATCTTTTTCCTCGCTCTGTTTTTTAAACTCGTCTCGCTCCTTTTGAGCTTGTTGTAACTGAGTTTGAGTGCTAACTAGCTGATTATTCACATTCGAGTAAGCAACAATGCCACCGATGCCCATGATGACAACAATACCAAGCCCAAGACTAACGATAGCAATAGTATTATTACTGCTACTCATAATGCTCCCTCCTACAGGAAGTTTTTTTATTTGTTATAGCTATACAATTGACTATTAAAAGTACAGTTGTGCTTGTAAATATAGAATATTTTCGTGTCAATATTCAAGTTATGTCTAGTCATAAAAAGTCAGGAAATGTAATGAGTTTTACAAACCCTTATCCCATTAAATGTCAGATTTAATCATTTCTGCTATAAAATGTCAGAAAAAGTATGATACAATAACTAAAATTCCCACAAGCCGACCAATGGACGTTCAAGAAGTCTTGAGATTTGCCGACGAAATGGTTTTCACCAAAACAGGAGAACACTTGGACGATCTGCAAAAAGCTATCCTGCTGGGTGTATGGAAAGGTCAAAAACACTCTACAATCGCAGAAGAATCCCATCGGACTGAAGGTCATGTCAGAAATGTCGCCTCTGAGTTATGGCAAATCCTTTCAGAGGTATTTGATGAAGAGATTAATAAATCAAATTTAAAAACTGCTATGGAGAGGTGGCAAGTCTCGATCGTTTCATCAAAAATTGCCAAAGATTTTGTAGGAATTTGTAATGTTAATGTTTCTACAGATACCCAATCTCCCGAAGTTCCAAAAGCCCGATCGCCCTCAACCCCCACCCCAGACACCTCAAAACCCCAAACCCGACTAGACTTAGCCGATGCACCTCATATTTCATTACTCTCAGATCGCACATCCGAACTCGCCACCCTCGAAAAATGGATCGTCCAAGAAAAGTGCAACCTCACAGCCATATCAGGACTCAGCGGCATCGGCAAAACCGCACTTTCCCTCCATCTCATCCCACAAATTCAGCATCACTTTGACTGCGTAATTTGGCGAAGTCTGGGCACCTCCCCACCCCTCGGAACTACCCTGAAAAACCTGATTCAATTTATCGCCAATCAACCGGAAACCGAATTACCAGTCAGCATTGGCGATCGGCTTTCCCTGTTAATGGAATATCTGCGAAAAAACCGCTGTCTCATCATCCTCGACGACGTGCAAACTCTCCTCGGCAGCGGACAACTCGCAGGAAATTACCGCCCCGACTGCGAAAATTACAGCATCCTCTTCAGACAAATCGGAGAAACAACCCACAACAGTTGTTTCATCCTCCACACTTGGGAAACCCCCAGAGAAATTACCGCATTAACAGGCGAAAATTCATTAGTTCGTACTTTACAACTAAAAGGCATAGGTACAGATGCCGCCGAAATTTTCCGAAATAAAAATTTACTCAACCCCGAAAAATGGGAATACCTAATTAACGCCTACCGAGGCAATCCATTGTGGTTAAAAATAGTCGCCACCACCATTCAAGAATTATTTCGCGGCAGGGTTGCAGAATTTTTGAAATATGATATGCTATTCGTGGGGGAAGAATTGGCAGCAAACTTGCACCCGCAGATCGATCGCCTGTCAGAATTAGAGAAAAAGCTCATCTCCCGCCTCAGCCGCGAAGCAAATTCAGTTTCAATACAGCAATTGCTACAAAATGCCGATTTATCGCCCTCGGAGTTATTCAACGGGCTGCAATCTTTGGGGAGGCGATCGTTGGTTGAAATAGAGGAACAGGAGAATGAAACGCTATTCAATCTTTGTCCTGTGGTGAGACAATATGTGATATCAAATCCGGTTTGTTGACGCTTTCGGTGCAGTCCGGCAGTCCGGCAGGGGTTGAAACCCCTGCCTCATAGCAGAAGTCGGTTTCAACCGACTGCAGAGTGTGATGAAAAATCTGATGGATTTTAGTTTTCTTTTAGAGGACTTTCGCTATGAGACAGGCAGGGGTTTAAACCCTTGCCTCAGAGCTGCGAGTCGGTTGAAACCGACTAAAAAGTCTGATAAACAATGCAATTAATCGCAGTCCTCTTTTAGAGGACTTTCGCTATGAGACAGGGGTTTTCAACCCCTGTCGGACTGGAAATCAAACGAGAGATTCGATCGCAAATATGAATACTCCTGAACCTTCATTAACTAAAACCGAATTAAGAAAATCGCTCCTGAATACCCGCAAATCCCTATCAGCACAAGCATGGAGACAAAAGAGCGAGATCCTCTGCAACCACCTCCAAAACTCGCCCCCATTCGCCCAAGCAAGAACAATCCTCGCCTACTTTAGCTTTCGCCAAGAACCAGATTTAAGTCCCCTATTTGTAACTCCCCGCACTTGGGGATTTCCCCGCTGTGTCGGCAAACACTTGTCCTGGCACATCTGGCAGCCCGGAGATGCTTTACATACTGGACCTTATGGCATCCTCGAACCCCTGCCGGATGCTCCTCAAATCGACCGCTCAGAAGTAGATTTAATCCTCGTACCCGCTGTAGGCTGCGATGTTCGCGGCTATCGGTTGGGCTACGGCGGCGGCTATTACGATCGAATGCTCAGTTTAGCTGAGTGGGAATCAAAAATTGCGATCGGCACAATCTTTGAATTTGCGTTGCTAGCCCAGCTACCCGTTGACTCCTGGGACAAACCGCTGCACGGAATTTGTACGGAAAGCGGGTTAAAAATGATACATCAAAAATCACAAAGGTCGATCGAGCAGTAAATTTTCACTAATTATGCTTAGATCCGTATTTATATGTATCCTACTGAAAGTCCTATTTAATCTAAAATCTAAAATCCAAAATCTAAAATAGTATGGCCCAACGCTACGTTCGAGTTAAAACAACACAAGGACACATCCATTACGGTTTACTGCAACTGAGCCGCAGCGTTCAAGTATTTGATGCACCTCCCTGGTTAAAAGGACAACCAACTGATTTGGAACTTTCACCAGACAGTTACCAAATTCTCGCCCCGTGCTCTCCCTCAAAAATCGTAGCCGTCGGCAAAAATTATGTCGATCACGCCGCCGAGATGGGCACCCCTGTACCCGCTGAGCCCTTGCTGTTTTTCAAGCCTCCCAGTGCTGTCATCCCCGCAGGTGGAGCGATTCGCTATCCGCAGCAGTCGGAAAGGGTAGACTACGAAGGAGAATTGGCCCTGGTAATTGGCGAACACTGTACCAACTGCACTCCCGAACAAGCACACGGCAAAATTTGGGGCTATACGATCGCCAACGACGTGACAGCCAGAGATTTGCAAAAGCGGGACAACCAGTGGGCGAGGGCCAAAGGGTTTGATACGTTTTGTCCCTTGGGGCCTTGGATTGTCCGCGAACTCAGTCCCGCAGCACAGTTGCAGACTTTTGTCAATGGGAGCGATCGACCGGTACAATCATCTCAGATCGATCGCATGGTATTTTCCCCAGACTTTATCGTCTCCTACATCAGTCAAGTAATGACCCTAATTCCCGGCGATGTGATACTGACTGGAACGCCGCAAGGGGTAGGGCCGCTGCAAATAGGCGATCGAGTCCGCATTGAAATAGAAGGCATTGGCAGTCTGGAGAATACAGTAGTTAGTTGGTAATTGGTAATTGGTAATTGGTAATTGGTAATTGGGCCGAAAAGCATTGGGCATTAGAACCAACAAATAATAACCAACTGTCAACTGTCAACTGTCAACTGTCAACTGTCAACTAACTAACGAACCTGCATATAAACAGCATCCGAAAGCGGAGGAATCTCTGCATAGCGTCCCAACGCCGACTGAACGACTGCATAGAAAAATGCAGCCAAAACGCCCAAAAACACCATGTTATACAGAGTTTCCGCAATAAATGCGACTTGCAAGCCTTTAGAAAAAATCGGCAAAACCAGACCGCACAGCATCAAAACAATGTCTAAAAGAATCGCCTGCATCGCATTAAAACGAATGAAGTGACTGATGTTTTCGTTTCTAACTACTCCTAAATACAGGGCAAAGAAAATAACCAAGCTAGCAAAGGGCAAACTATAAATTTGCATCAATGGAGCTAGCGGTATAAACAACAGTTGCAGGACAGGAAACTGTGAAAACAGATACTTGCCAAAGGCAAGCCCGTCAATCAGCGGCAGCAAATAAGGCAAACAAGCAAAAATCCGGTCTGGAACAGTTGTAGATCCGCGCCAAGTCATAATGAACTCTCCTGAGTCGATCGATAAACTATCAATTCCCGTTAAACTCAGGATAACGCAGCAGCAGGGTTTGTGTTTCGACTCTGCCGGAACTTGCTTTTCACTCAGCCGGGAGCAGCCTCAACTACCAAATGCAGGCTTTCTTATTTAATATTGGCAATGACGAAGCCCATTTGACACTCGTACCGATCGGGCAAATTCTCCGTAGGTTTAGCAACTGGATGACCGCAGCGAAGCTCTCCACCGCTCCAGCGCGGTTGACCAGTACGATCGGCCAGCAAACAACTTTGGCAAACACACTGAGGGGCAAGCATCTGATTTTCCATTAGAATGACTAACATTTGATACCTCCGGCAGGTTTCACACCAGTAATTTCATTGTATGTCAGGAATTTGGGACAAACGGCTTAACCTGAACACAACGTAATATTTATGTCAATGGTGCGAAATCCGTAGTAGGCTAAAAGATCCCCAATTCCCAATCCCAAAACTGTCAAGAGGTTGATTATTGTGACGGACACTAACTTAGACTTCCTTTCCAAAACCGATCCGCTAATTGCCGATTTAATCGGGCAAGAGCTCCAGCGGCAGCGAGATCACCTAGAACTGATCGCCAGCGAAAACTTTACCTCCGCTGCGGTAATGGCAGCTCAAGGCTCGGTGCTGACCAATAAGTACGCCGAAGGACTGCCAGCAAAACGCTACTACGGCGGCTGCGAATTTATTGACGGCATCGAGCAAATCGCCATCGATCGCGCCAAACAGCTATTTGGAGCAGCCCACGCCAACGTCCAGCCCCACTCCGGCGCTCAAGCCAACTTTGCAGTATTTTTGAGCTTGCTAGAGCCTGGGGACGGAATTATGGGCATGGATTTGTCCCACGGCGGACACTTGACCCACGGTTCGCCGGTCAACGTATCCGGTAAATGGTTTAAAGCTTTTCACTACGGCGTCAACCAAGAAACAGAACAGCTCGACTACGACGAAATTTTGGCACTGGCTAAAGAAAACCGACCGAAATTGCTAATTTGCGGCTATTCAGCATATTCGCGAATTATCGACTTTGAAAAGTTTAGAGCGATCGCCGACGAAATTGGAGCTTACCTGCTCGCCGACATCGCCCACATCGCCGGGTTAGTCGCCACAGGCCACCACCCCAGCCCCCTCGCCCACTGTCACGCAGTCACCACCACCACTCACAAAACCCTGCGCGGCCCCCGCGGCGGCTTGATTTTGACCAACGACCCGGAACTCGGCAAAAAGTTCGACAAATCAGTGTTTCCCGGCACTCAGGGCGGCCCCTTGGAACACGTGATTGCGGGCAAAGCTGTAGCTTTCGGCGAAGCATTAAAACCGGAATTTAAAACTTATTCCGGTCAAGTAATTGAAAATGCGCGCGCTTTAGCTGCGCAGTTGCAGCAGCGGGGTTTAAAACTCGTTTCTGGCGGCACGGACAATCACTTAATGCTAGTTGATTTGCGATCGGCAAACATGACAGGTAAACGAGCCGACCAATTAGTTAGCGGTGTGAATATTACTGCTAATAAAAATACCGTGCCTTTCGATCCGGCATCGCCCTTTGTCACCAGCGGTTTGAGACTCGGTTCGCCAGCGATGACCACCCGGGGCATGGGAACATCAGAATTTACCGAGATTGGCAATATTATTGCCGATCGACTGCTAAATCCAGATGATGAAAGCGTCGCAGCCGAATGTCTGCGACGAGTTGCGGCACTGTGCGATCGCTTCCCGTTATATCCGCACTTGTTCTTGAAAGTGCCGGCATTAGCTTAATTTTCCTGATCGGCAATGGGGAATTGGTAGTTGGAAGTGTACGGTTCAGTTGACAGTTGACAGTTGACAGTTGACCTGGGACAGCTTGAGAGCGACCTCTACCTAGAAGGAAGAAGATTGGAGTAATGAATAGTCTGATTTTAATTTCTCCCTCAAAGGCGGGCGGGCTTTCAACCAATTCTTTCTGGTAAAAAGGTAAAAGAGCCACAAAAGATTGAAAGTGGCGGGTAGCGATCTCGATCGGCGGTTTTTACCAAAAATATCGCTTGCGAAAGGCGTTTTTTACTAAAGATATTTGTCGGGCGGGGCTGGTTTGAGTAATGGTATTTGTCGAGCGCGAAAGATACCGCTCAACTCGGCTCGCTTGGCAAGTATCGATATCGAAAAAGTCGCTCGACATTGCGATTGAAAGACGATTAATTCGATAGGAATCATTTAAAAACCTGACAATTCGCGTCCCAGCAACTTCCGCTCCGGCAAATCTCCGGCTCCCAAACCCCCAGTCGCTCTTCAAGATGTTTCCTTGTTACAAGCCATCTGAAATGTAGTAGACTCTGCCTGACACCCTAATTGCCCCGCACTATTTAAAATTGATTTCAGATGCCGCACCAGTATCTGTACCACGTACTAGCTTTTCTGGTTTCTGCGATCGTCGTCCTCTGGAGTACGCCAATAGTTAAAAAAATTGGTCTCAAAAGCGGGCGAGTCGATCGGCCAGGCGAGCGAAAAGTCCACCAGCGCCCGATGGTGCGCTTGGGAGGAGTCTCTATCTTTCTCGGCACTCTGATTGCCCTGTTATTTGTCTGGCTCTCAGGAGGCTTCCTCGATGCTAGCGGACAAGTTCTCAATCGCAAAGAGGAATACGAAATTTGGGGAGTCACCCTCGGCGGCCTCGGATTCTTCCTCATCGGTTTAGCAGACGATTTATTTTCGCTCTCGGCCCTAAAACGCTTGCTGATGCAAATTGGCGTATCCAGCATCGCTTGGTACGCGGGCGTACAAATTGAGTTTCTCACAGTTCCCTCCCTGGGAATGACAGATATTGGCTGGCTGAGCTTGCCCGTTACAGTGATTTGGCTCGTCGGTATGGCCAACGCCATCAATTGGATTGACGGTTTGGACGGTTTAGCAGCCGGAGTTTCAGGGATTGCAGCAGTTGTAATGCTGATTGTCAGTCTGTCGATGCACCAACCGGCTGCGGCCCTAATTGCAGCGGCTTTAGCTGGCGGGGCCTTGGGATTCCTGCGCTACAACTTCAATCCGGCTCAAATCTTTATGGGAGATGGCGGGGCTTATTTTATCGGGTTTACTCTCGCTGGAGTGGGAGTAATTGGGTTAGTTAAAACTACGGCTGTTACTTCTGTGTTGCTGCCATATTTAATTTTAGCTGTACCGATTTTAGATATGTCGGCGGTGATTCTCGATCGGCTCCGCAACGGCAAGTCACCGTTTATTGCTGACAAACGCCACCTCCACCACCGACTTCTAGAAGCCGGACTCTCCCATCGATTTGCGGTTTTATTTATTTACTCGCTGACACTGTGGGTGGGAAGTTTAGCCCTAGCTTTTTCGGTTCCCAGCGGCGTAGTTTACGCGATGGGTGCGACAAGTTTGCTGGGATACGCTAGCTGGAAAGTTTGGAGACACGCCCGATAGTCAGTTGACAGTTGACAGTTGACAGTTGACAGTTGACACTTGACAGTTGACAGTTGACAGTTGACAGTTGACACTTGACAGTTGACAGTTGACAGTTGTTATTGATTACCACTTAGCAACTAGCAACTAGCAATTACCAATTACCAATTACCGATTACTGATTACCAATAACTAATGGTTGCTGAAATTATTTGTGTTGGCACTGAATTGCTGTTAGGAGATATTCTTAACAGCAATGCTCAGTTTTTAGCGAAAGAATTAGCGAGTTTGGGAATCCCTCACTACTATCAAACAGTGGTGGGTGACAATCCAGAACGCATCAAACAAGTGTTAGAAATCGCTGTGGGTCGATCGCAGCTTTTGCTCTTCACAGGAGGCCTCGGGCCCACACCAGACGACCTCACAGTCGAAACCATCGCCGATTTTTTTGGCGTTCCCCTAATCGAAAAGCCGGAAATTATCGCCGATATCGAACAAAAATTTGCCCAGCGGGGACGCACCATGAGTCCCAGCAACCGCAAACAAGCTTTAATTCCCGAAACTGCGGACATTTTGCCCAACCGCAGCGGTTCTGCACCGGGGATTATTTGGCAGCCGGTTCCCAATGTCACACTGATGACTTTTCCCGGCGTACCGGCGGAAATGCACTTGATGTGGCGAGAAACCGCCGTTCCTTATCTGAAAAATGGCGGCTGGTGCAGCGAAACTATTTACAGTCGCACGTTGAAATTTTGGGGAATTGCTGAGTCGGCACTCGCGGAAAAAGTAGACTGTTTTCTGAATTTAACTAATCCTACTGTGGCTCCCTACGCGAATCACGGCGAAGTTAAATTGCGGATTTCGGCCCGCGCTGAGTCGGAAGTTGCGGCGAAAAAGTTAATTGAGCCGATCGAGCAACAATTGCTGCAGATTGCTGGCCTAGACTGTTACGGTGCCGATACCGATACCCTCGCTTCGACAGTTGGCAAATTGCTGCTGTTGGCTGGGGAAACTCTCAGTGTGGCTGAATCCTGCACGGGAGGCGGATTGGGGGCGATGCTGACTGGTGTTCCCGGCAGTTCGAGCTACTTTTTAGGCGGGATTATTTCTTACGACAATCGGGTTAAGGAAGAATTATTAGGTGTTAATCCCCAAGATTTAGCCGAATTTGGCGCAGTCAGCACTCTGGTGGCCAAACAAATGGCTGCATCCGTGCGCGCGAGTCTCAACACCACTTGGGGATTGAGCATTACAGGTGTCGCCGGGCCCGGTGGCGGCACCGATGCTAAACCTGTCGGACTGGTTTATATCGGTTTAGCGGGCCCCGACGGCGAGGCTGAAAGTTTTGAATACCGCTTTGGTGATGGCCGAGGCCGCGATTGGATTCGGCATCTGAGTAGCTGTACGGCGCTCGATCGGCTCCGGCGTAAAATATTATTGGCAAAAGCCTAGAAAACATCTAGCGTCTTGTCAATTGTCAATAGTCAGCCGTAAGCTTAAGCTTTATTTAACATTCTGTGATGAGATAGTTCCGTAATTTTCCGATTGCCTATTGATTATCTGTAAAGATTCGTTATGATAATAAGATAGGACTGATTGGCAAATATACTGACTCTCTCCTTTGCTCAAAACCGTTGCTCCAAACAACCAGCAAGCGAGAAAGCAAGTTTGACCTTTGGTTTCAAAGTCGTGCTTGCTTATGTTCAGGGATTTAGCCGTCGGTTTAGCAATCTAGACTATAAAAAAAGGAGCTATCCGTTCAATGGAAGACATTGAAAAGGTGCTGGAACAAATTAAAGAATGGGTTCGCAAGCTGATAGAAGGACTGCTGAGTCCAGAAGCTCAACCGGAACTCGAACCGATTCCTATTCCAGTCAACCAACCCAGGCATCGCCGGTAGTCGGGACTAGATTTGAGGTTTGAGGTTTGAGGTTTGAGGTTGGAGACTGGTTGTAAATCCCAAGTCAAAACTCTCAATTATTTTGTGGCGCTGGAATTTTAAAAATTGTTAAATATCCTGGTACTTCACGGCCCTAATCTGAATCTATTGGGTCAGCGAGAACCTGGAGTTTATGGTTCTGCGACTTTAAATGATATCAACAAGTTGCTAGAACGAGAAGCGCAAGCCCTCCAGGTGCAAGTCTCAATTCAGCAGTCGAATCATGAAGGGGTGTTGGTGGAGGCAATTCACTCGATGTTAGGGCAGCACCAAGGCTTGTTGATTAATGCTGGAGCTTATACTCATACGAGTGTGGCAATTCGAGACGCGATCGCCGCTGTGAATATTCCTGCGGTGGAAGTTCATTTGAGCAATATTTACCGGCGGGAAGCTTTTAGGCACCACTCGTATATCGCAGCGGTGGCGATCGGGCAAATCAGCGGTTTTGGCTCAGAAAGTTACCGGCTGGGGCTGCAAGCTCTAGTTAGTTATCTGATTAAAAATTAAAAATTCACCGATTTTTGCGATCGGATGAGGGCCGGTTTTAGATGGAAAACCAGCCCTTATATATTTGGGTTCAATTCAAATTAATCACAAAAATGGGGAATTGGTAATGGGGAATTGGTAATGGGGAATCGGTAATGGGGAATCGGTAATGGGGAATTGGTAATGGGGAACCAAAAAATGACCAATGACTAATGACCAATGACTAATGACCAATGACCAATGACCAATTACCAATTACCAATTACCAATTACCCAATTACCAATGACCAATTACTAGCAACTTGAGTTGAATTCAAATGCGGCATTCTCTGTTGAGCAAGTTTCAAGGAACGATATTGGGGGCAGTTTTAGGAGACTCTACAGGCCTGCAATACCAGAGGCAACTCGTGGGTATTCCCCCCCAAACAGAAGACTTGCAGCCGATTTTACAACTCACTAAACACCAACAATTGACCCTGAGCGGGGCAACATTGGCGTTGAATTCTCCCAACAGCAAAATCCTCGCGGGCAAACAATCATCCGAATGCGGGAGACTGGCGGTGGCTTGCGCTCAAAGTTTAATTCGGTGTAACGGTTTAGATTTAAAAGATTGGGGCGATACTTGGGAAGGATTTGCCAAGCCGCAAATCAACCCGGAGCGAAGCACTGAGTTTCAAAGCCTGCTTAATCCTTGTGAAGCTGCCGTTGCTGCGCTGCCGTGCGCGATGTTTTTTCACGAAAATAAGGCAAAGCTGCGAGAAAAAATCATGCTGGCGACAGATGTTTGGCTCAACGAAAATCGGTCAGAATGGCAGACATCAGTGTTAGCTATCGGATACGCGATCGCCCGATCGCTCAAACAAAGACTTGACCCCGCGACAGCGATCGAACAAACCATTGCCTACCTAAAAACAGATAATGCTTTAACAGAGCTGCTGCTGCAAGTACAAATATTACTAAAACAGGGAGCCGATTTAGAAACAGCCGCAACTCACTTGTGCAAAAGCGCCACAGCTTTGCGACAAAAACCAGAAGAGGGCGAGAAAAAATCACAAACGGAGTCAATTGTCAACCCGGGAAATCTGCTGCCCATTGCCCTAGCTTTCTACTGCTTCTTGAACACCCCAGAAGACTGGCGCTTGTCAGTGGTGCGGGCTGCCCGCTGCGGGATAGCCGGACAACTCACCTGCGCTTTGACGGGAGCTTTGTCAGGAGCCTACAACGGGGCGGCAGGGATTCCTGTAGAATGGCGACAGGTATTTTCAGCGGTTGAATCGCGGCAGCTAGCCGAGGGCCCAGAACCCTCGCTCTGGGGAACGGGTAGCGATGCAAAAATTGTGGAGTTAGCAAGTAACCTGTTTGCTGTTTGGGCGGGAGTTTACAGCCCTTCGGCAGGTCTGGATGCGGCAGCGCTAGCGATCTCGGTGGCTGCACCTTATGTGATTAGACCTCGTAAAATATAAAGTTTTGAACTTTTAACAGGAGTGGAAACCAGAAATTAGCAAGAGACTTAAAGTGCATTCATTCGATCGCTCTTCTTCACACGATCTGCGTCCATCCGCGTCAAGAAGCGGTTTCCTCGAATTGCATCAAAGATTTAGGCAATTTAAGTCTAATGAACAATTAGCAATGAACAAATCAAAAGCGAAAGCGCAAGGAAAGCGACAATTAAAGATTAAAAATTAAAAAATTTAATCTGACTCCCTTGCCCAAAAAAACCGGGTTTATACGATAATAGTGGGTGGGAAAACCAGGAATCTACGGAGAAACCGGGTTTTTAGTCGCAGCGGGCGAGTTCTGTTAAAGATCAACAACGGAAGTCAGGGAACTAAACTGCTGGCGAGATTCAGGTAAATTAGCCTGCTTGTTTTGAATATTCAGGTACGGCAGTTCGGATAAACTCAATCAAAGATGCTTTGTCAGAAATTCTGACTCATCTGCTGGATAACAGTGATCTATCTTCGACACAAATGAATACGCTCTCCTCATTGATGCGGCAGATTGAGCAGCTAGGGGCTGCGCGCTCACGGCGCCAACATATTGCTAAAGTGCAAAATGGCGACAGCTCTTCAGATCCCGATCGCCCTGGCTGGCTTCTCCTGAGCCGTTTTTCGCGCCAGAAATGGGATCTGCCCGAGACTTTTATTAGATTGAGAAGTAAAACCTCAAAATCCCGCCTCAAAAATCAAGCTCGTTCCCCGATGTTGGCCCTGGTAGCGGTAGTTTCTCTCAGCAGCACTCTGGGCCACCGCTTCTACAACCAGCCGAAACTGGATGTGGGGACGAAAGCTCCTCAGACGATTAAGGCTCCTGCTAGTGTTAGCATCCCCGATCGCAAAACTACTGAAGAAAAGCGTTCATCAGCGCGGATCGGGGCTGTAGCGATATTAATGCTCGATCGCGCGGTCGATCGACAAATCGATCGAGAATTGCAACAATTTTTGGAACAGGGAAGCGAACTGCGGCGGGCGGTAGGCCCGTTTCCGTTTGCGACGCCCTCGGCGCTCTCAAATGCGGCTCAGGTTTACTTGAGGGGGTGTCCGGAGTGGGAGTGGCGATCGATTTTGGCGCAAGCGGGGGACAACAGTGCAACTTCCGAGCGGTTGAGTTTGGATTCCTCGGCAACTGCTGCGCCGACACAGAACCAGTCTCAGCAAGATGCGGTTGCTCAACTGCAAGCTTACAGCCGATCGGTCTCTATAGCAGAGTTCAAAAGCCTGACAGATAGTATTTCCGAGGCTCGCAGGCGCTATGTCAATGCTGTGGAGGCGCTTGAAAAACCCTCGGTTTCCGGACTCCGACAGATTTATGATACTACGCTATTTGATGTGTCCGATGCAGCTTGGCAGAAAACCCAAACGGGCATGAGTCGGGCGGCAAAAAGGATGCTGGCTCAAGGTATCCCGCCGGGGCTGCCGAAAGAGGTTTTGAAAGAAGCTGTGAAGCTGCAAGTAGCAGATCAAGTGCCGTTAGAGTCCCAAGCTTTGGCGGTTGAGGGTTTAAGTGCGATTTTGCAGCCGAATTTGGTGAGAGATCCCGAAGAAACCAAACAGCTAGCTGAATTGGCGGCGCAAAACGTGAAACCGGTGACGATCGAAGTAGAGGAGGGAAATATAATTGTTGCAGAAGGAAAAGAAATCTCGCAGCAAGATTTCGTGTTGCTGGACTATTTTGGTTTGAGCCGGCGCGGGGTGAATTGGCTGGGGCTGGCGGGGTTTGTGTGCTTAGTCGCGGGGGCAATTGCGATCGTACTGCTGGTAGAAAGGCACTACCGCTTGCGCCGGAGAGATCATTTGCTGTTGCTGCTGCTGACTTTGAGCGCGCCGGTGCTGGTGAGTTTGGGGCTGCCTTGGACGACTTTGCCCGCGATCGGGATTTTAGCAGGCGGCTTCTACGGTTCGGCGGTGGGAGTGACTGTGGTGGGGCTGCTGTCGGCGCTGCTACCCATTGGCTTGGATGTAGAGTTGATTCATTTGGTGGCTAGCGCGGCGGGGGGATTGCTGGGCGCTTTTATGGCCGGGCGGCTGCGATCGCGCGAGGAGTTGGCTCTGTTGGGCGTGGCTGTCGGCTTGACTCAGGGCAGCGTCTATCTGGTGGGGACTTTGATTGCTAGCGCCGCTGCCGGTGCGATTTGGTACGCCGTGCTCGGTACGGTGGGCGCGCAAAGTTTGGCAGGTTTGGCTTGGAGTGTTGTGGCGATCGGCATCAGCCCTTATTTAGAACACGTTTTTGACTTGATTACCCCGATCCGGCTGGCGGAACTTGCCAATCCCAACCGCCCGCTGTTAAAGAGGTTGGCTGCCGAGGCTCCGGGGACTTTTCAGCACACGCTGTTTGTGGCTAGTTTGGCGGAGGCTGCGGCTCGGGAACTCGGCTGCAATGTTGAGCTGGTCAGGACTGGAACATTATACCACGATATTGGAAAAATGCACGATCCGCTCGGATTTTGCGAAAATCAAATGGGCGGGGGCAACAAACACGATGAAATTAATGACCCTTGGGCGAGCGCCGAGATTATTAAAAAGCACGTTACCGAGGGGTTGGTGATGGCGCGGAAGCATCGATTGCCGAAGGCAATTCAGGCGTTTATTCCCGAGCACCAAGGTACAATGTTAATTGCTTATTTTTACCACCAAGCGCAGCAAATTGCTGCGAAGGAAGCAGAAGATTTAAAGATTGCTTTGGCAGATGTGGATAATTCAAAGTTAGCAATCAAAAGTCGGGAAGTGAGGGAAAAGGATTTTCGCTACGACGGGCCGACTCCGCAGTCGCGGGAAACAGCGATTTTGATGTTGGCGGATTCTTGTGAGGCTGCTTTGCGATCGCTCAAGGATGCCACTCATGAGGAAGCTTTGAATATGGTTAATCGGATTTTGAGAGCTCGCTGGCAGGATAATCAGTTGCTGGATTCGGGTTTGACTCGGGAGGATATGTCTTTAATTGCGGAGATTTTTGTGCGGGTTTGGGAACAGTTCAATCACAAGCGGATTGCTTATCCTAGTGCAGTTTTTACTCCGAGGTAGAGACTTGAAAGTTAGATTTGAGGAGAGATATTTTATGGTAAAAATACCGTTATTAGGTTGGTAGTGAGGACTTGAGTCCTTGGATTTTATGCGGACTGAAGTCCTCACGCTCGATCCTATTTTAGGTTAAATTATCCCCAATCCCTAAATCTAAAATCTAAAATTAAAAATGGTTTAAGATGTAGCGCGCAGGGCACCGTGAACTTGAGGATTGCCGCTGACAATCAATACAGTTTGCTTGATTCCGTCGATCAGCCAATGTCCGCCTGTTGTTTGAATCAAAGAGTGAAAATAGTTTCCTGCTGTATCCAGCCGATTCTGTCCAGCTTCGCGAGTGGGGTCAAGTCGATAAATTTGGTATGCTGACTGGCATTTGGCTGTATTGTGGTGAATAGTTAGTTCGTGATTCGTGCTGACGTGCAGCGTTCGCAAACCTGCAAGTCCCTCTACTCGCTGTTTTATGTATGCTTCGGCGGTTACTCGTCTGGGAGTTTCACTCCTGAATTCCGAATAGTCGATATCTATTTCGTCGGCTAGGTGCGATCGCAATTTGTCCCAGTCTTTAGCATCGATCGCATTTGCGAATGCTACGATCGCATCTATGACAGCAGCGCGCTCAAGAATCCAACGGATTTCAGGTAGTTCGTACATAACAAATAAATTTTGTGAGTTGTATCGCAGAAGGAATAAATACTAATTTTCGATTTCCAATGCCCAATCCCTCCGCTTCGCTCCGCCCAATTCCCAATGCCCAATTCCCTAATTCTATCCTTTGACTCCGGCGGCCGCTTCTGTCGGCACAATGTATTTTTGCAACAGCAAAAACAGTCCTAAAACAGGAACGATCGAAATAATCGAACCCGCCGCCACCAAACGCCAATCTAAGGAAAATGTCCCGGCTAAATTCGCTACGCCTAAAGGTAACGTATAATATTCAGGCCTGTCTAAAACGAGCAGCGGCCACAAAAAGTCGCTCCAAGAACCGATAAATACAAAAATTCCTAAAGTAACTAAAGCTGGCTTAATTGCCGGAATCATCACGTGCCACCAAATGCCTAATTCTGTGCAGCCGTCGATGCGGGCGGCTTCTTCTAATTCTTTGGGAACTGCTAGGAATGCTTGCCGCAATAAAAATATGCCGAAGGCTGAGGCTAGTCCGGGAAAGATGACGCCTAAATAGCTATTTTTTAATCCGAGTTGTACTGTCAAAATGTACAGCGGAATCATGACTATTTGGAAGGGAATCATGATTGTGGAAATAATCGTAATTAAGATGGCTTCGCGGCCGCGAAAGTTGAGTCTGGCTAAGGGGTATGCGGCGAGGGCGCAAAACAAAACGTTGATGCTGACTGTCAGGCCTGCAATCAAGGTGCTGTTGAACAGGTAGCGCCCGAAGGGGTTGGTTTCCCAGACTTTGATGAAGTTTTCGAGGGTTGGCTGTTGCGGCCACAGTTGCGGGGGATATTGAAAGATGTTTTCGCTGGGGGATTTGAGGGAGGTACTGAGCAGCCACAGCAGGGGGAAGAGCATTAAAAGTGCGATCGCCCCCATGATACTGTACGTCCACAGGGTGCTCCAGCGCGATCGACTGCGGTTTGGGGAATTTGATTTTTTAGCTTTGAGATTGTTCATAGTTGGGATATGATGATAAGTCCTTGCTTCATGAGAAGCCTTGTTGTCCATAAGGGGATTATTGCCATGAAACCGTTTATTTACGAAACAATGTACATTCTCCGCCCTGATTTGGGTGAAGAAATGACTGACCAGGCGATCGCGAAATATCAAACAATTTTGCGCGATCAAGGTGCTGAAAATATCGAAACTCAGCACCGCGGCAAGCGCCGCTTGGCTTACGAAATCGGCAAGCACCGCGACGGAGTATACGTTCAAATGAACTATACTGCTCCGGGCGCTGCAATTTTTACCATGGAACGCGCGATGCGTCTGAGCGAAGAAGTGATTCGCTATTTGACGATCAAGCAAGATGTCCCAGATGCACCTGAAGCTGAAGCCGAAGAGGAAGCAGCGGCTTAGAAATCGTGTTAACAAACACGTCAAATGTAGTACGGATCTACTGTTTGACGATTCAGGCCAGATCCCCCCTAGCCCCCCTTAATAAGGGGGGGACAAGAGAGTTGTCAAAGTCTCCCTTTTTAAGGGGGGGACACGAAGTGTTCTCAAAGTCGACCCCTACTCCCCTTTTTAAGGGGGATTTAGGGGGATCAGGCCTCGGAGCAAAACGAGATTTATCAAGATTTTCAGGCAAAAATGTTAATCTGAGCTCAAAAACTCCAAATAATTATTAGTCAATTCTTTGACTGCTAACTCGTGAAATTGCTGGCCGTGTTCGGGAGTTGCTAAGGCTGGATTTGAACCCATTCTCCCGTCGGGAAATCGGCGGCGGAAGTCAGCAGCACCGTAAATTTTGTGCCCGGATGCAACTTCTTCCGAAAGCGGAGCTTGCTTTATTGCTTCTGGATAAAGGTACTGGGTTAAGGCGATTTCGCTGGGGGTGGCGTGGGAACCTTCTTGGTTTCCGTACAATTCTTTGGCGAGTTTGTAGACTGAGCCGCACATGAACCAGTTGCCGATTTGACACTGGATTCGATCGGCATTTGGTACATTTAAGTCCGACAAATGCGCGTAAGTCTCGGAAAATGCTGCTTTCATCGTGGCAATGTTGCCACCGTGACCGTTGATGAAGAAATATTTCTCAAATCCCGCTTTTGCTAAAGATGTGATATAATCCCTGATTACGAGAATCAGCGTCTGCGGTCGGAGGCTGATGCTGCCGGGAAAGCTGGTGTGGTGCATGGCCATGCCTACATTAATGGTCGGGCCGACTAAGGCATTGGCTGCTTCGCCGACACTCAGGGCGATCGCATCAGCAGCAATGGCGTCAGTCCCGATTAAGCCGGTGGGCCCGTGCTGTTCGGTGGAGCCGATCGGGATAATTATGCCTCGGGAGCTCTCTAGATAAGCTTCTACCTCGGGCCAGGTACTCAAATGCAGCAACATTATAGGCAATCTACAGAATTTTTACTTAGTATTGTCGATCGTAGCGGGCCAGAAATGCGACTGCACATCCCATAAACTTAGTCAGTTTAAGACGCACTATTCCTCAAAAGCCGGATTGATGCCTAGATTTCTCGTTAATTTTGCCCAATATTTTCCGAGTTACCGGGTTTCGGAGCGTAAATCCGATCGAGATTGTATCTTCAAACAAAGCTGTAGGACCCGGTGAAAATTTAAGAGCAACATTACTCAGCTTTAATAAATTAACCATTTATTTACTAAAACTTTACCTTTGGATAACCTTTTACCTGTACGATAAAGCCATCTCCCTATAGATTGGGTGTTACCTGGTCAATTACAAGCGGGCAATGTTTTACAAAGTAATACCGACCCCTAACAATGACCGGGCTTCTAACGCCTGGACGGAGGCAGACAGCGCAGCTATCGCAACTGCTCAACGGCTATATTTCTTGCACGAGCAAGTAGAAATAGTCGAGCGTATGTCTGTCGGATGGACTGGCGAAGGATTATAAGCGATTGAACAGTCGATCGTACACAGCGATCGCAGCGCGAGAGTGCCTCAGCTACTGAAGAAGGCACCTCCCGCTAGCCACATACAAACATAACTCCCACTGATATTTATGTCTTCTGCTGAATTAAGCGAAAGTCCTTCAAGGCTGGCTGTTGGACAAGCCGGCCGCATTTTGTTACTCGAAGGTGAAGACCTGTTGCGGGAAATGCTAGCTTTAGCTCTGAAAGAACAGGGCTATGAGGTGGTGGTTACTAGCGACGGGCGCAACGCTTTGCCTTCTGTGCAGGCTTCCTCGTCATACCACGGTGAATTTGCCTTCAACCTGTTAATTATGGATTCAATTAACGGTTTGGATCTGTGTCGAATGTTACGGCATCAAGGAAATCCCGTACCTATTTTGATTGTCGGTGCTAGAGGAAGTGCCAACAATTGCGCTTTTTATCTAGAAGCCGGATCGGATGATTATCTCACCAAGCCTTTTGGAATGCGTGAGTTTATCGCTCGCTGTCGGGCGCTGATGCGGCGCCAGCGCCTCGGTCAGTTACCGCAACCGGTGATGCTGCAATATAAGAGCATCACTTTGTATCCTGAAGAGTGCCGCGTGTTGGTTCACGGCCTGGAAGTAAAATTTTCTCCTAAACAGTTTCGCTTACTAGAACTATTTATGAGTAATCCCCGGCGAGTTTGGTCTCGCGATCAGTTGCTGGAAAAAATTTGGGGTCAAGATTTTATCGGAGATAGCAAAACAGTTGACGTTCACATCCGCTGGCTGCGCGAAAAGTTGGAAATCGATCCGGGCCAACCGGAATATATCATTACGGTACGGGGGTTTGGCTATCGATTTGGTTGATTTTTTCAATCAGTTGTACGGTTGCAAGTTGCAGTCGAATATTCTGTATGGACACAACAATTTTGTGTCCTTATTTGTATGTGTAGGGCAATTATCCTAGGGGCACGCCCGGGATAAATGGTGCGTCAGTTTAGAGATTGGCCGTAATTATCAAGAATTACCTTTGCTGGCGCACCCTACCGCTTTGCTTGAGTCGCGGGGCTTGTGTTACAAAAAGTGAGAGATTGGGGTTCTGCAAGCGATCGCGCGGTTTGCATCGAAGCGAAAGAAAACAGAGATTTCTCGCCCCAATATCCCAAAAAACTGACAATCAATTTAGTTTTGATTTAGCTGATGCTCAGTCCTTAACCATTTGTTTACCTATGACTATCAAGCGTCGAGAATTCCTACTTTTCTTAAGTGCAACGGCCGGTAGTGTTGCACTCAATTCTTGCGAACAAAAATTTGCCATGCCCTTCCCAGATGCTGTTAATTCTGCGAAGGATACTGCGAATGTTCCAGGAGGCATAAACTTTCAACCAGTCAAAGGGCCGATGCCTTTGCTAAAGGGCAGCACCTTAACAGAAAGCGGACAATTCATCCCCATTAGCAGCCTGTCCGCCCAGGAGCAAATGCAAGCTTACAGCGCTTGCGAAGTAGCAGACGATCTCCTGCTTCCCGAAGGCTTTACCTACGATATCATAGCTGCTTGGGGAGACAAAGTGGGCGATTCTCACTTCGGCTACAACAATGACTATCTCTCTTTTGTAGAAACAGGCAAAAATCAGGGATTTTTGACAGTTAATTTCGAGTACATCAGTGCCAAGCCTTGGATTCAAACTTATCAAAAAGTTATTGGCAAATCTCTGCCTTTTGCTAAGTTAGAAGCGGCAGCTACACCGGCCGGAAAAGCGGGAATTAATGCGTTTGCTGCTGCGGACAAAGACCCGACGAAAAAAATGGTTGTGGAAGTATCGAAAGCAGCTTTGATTGATGTGGGAATTGGGGTAATTTCTGTTAAAATAAATGATGAGGGAAAATGGGTAAGAACGCATTCTCCAGCCGAGCGCCGAATTACGGGCATTTCCGGTCTAGAAGACGGGCGCTACCTGAAATCCACCGGGCCGGCGGTAGCCGTGTTCAACAAAAAAGGTAAAGGCTACTCGGACAAATTGGGCCCGAAAATTATCGGCACTTTTAATAACTGTGCGGGCGGAACTACGCCTTGGGGAACGGTTTTTAGTGCTGAAGAAAACATCCAAAATTTCGTGCCGGAACCTGTATTTGCAGACGGTACATCTTTCGATCCAAGCCAGAAAAATTTCTACATCGATGCTGAAGAAATTGGCGGTTTGGGTAATCCGTTCGGCTTGGCGGGGAATAAATACGGCTGGATGGTAGAAGTAGATCCGGCGAACCCGATCGACTACGGCACCAAACACACTTGGCTGGGACGCTACCGCCACGAAGCCGTCGGCATTCGCGTAGTAGCCGGAAAACCTTTAGCATTTTACTCGGGGTGCGATCGGCGCAGCGGACATATTTACAAGTTCGTTAGCAAAAACGCAGTTAAAGACCCCAAAGATCGAGCTAATTCTAAGCTGTTGACAGACGGAATGCTTTATGCTGCTAAGTTTAATGCTGACGGCACCGGTAGGTGGATTGCATTAAAAGCTGACACGCCTGTCAATCCAGATTTGCCTAGCGTTCATGCAGGCGGAATAATTAATTTGCCGCTGCGGCCTGAAGGCGGTTTTTTCAAAGTCGAAAAAGATGCAGAAGCCGTTGCTTTCAAACAGAAGTTTAAGACTTTAGACAACCTCTACGAAGGCACGGCTAAGGAAAAACAAGGTGCAATTTTAATAGACGCTCATTATGCCGCAAGTGCGGCAGGAGCTACTTGCACTGCTCGTCCCGAAGACACTGAAATTGCTCCTGACGGTTCTCTCTACATTACCTTTACTTCCGGTTCTGCAAGCGACAGCGACGGCGGGCCGGATTTGCGAATTTTTCAAGGAAAGGACGGCAAACCTTACGAATACGGCTGGATTATGCGCTTGATTGAAGATGGTAACGAGCCGTCTGCAATGAGTTTCCAGTGGAAAATGTTTGCGACGGGCGGCGAACCGGCTTCGGGCGGGTTGGGTTTTGCTAATCCAGATAATTTGGTAATTGACAAGGGCGGCAATGTTTGGATGGTTAATGATATGTCTTCTGACAAACTCAATGGGGCTGTTTCTGCAGGCCGAGTTGATAAGGATGGAAAACCGATTAGCCAATCTAATTTGCGCGGTTTGTACGGTAACAATGGGATTTGGTTTTTGCCGGCTTCTGGCCCGAGTGCTGGGGAGGCTTTCTTGTTTGGAATTGGGCCGATGGAGTGCGAAACTACTGGGCCGTTTTTTACTGAGGATGAAAAGACTTTGTTTTTGTCGGTTCAGCATCCGGGAGAAGTCAACGGGATGCGGAAGGATATGGCAGCGGACAACCGCAAGTTTGCCATGAAAACTATTGATGGTAAGGAATTTGTGCAGACTAGAAAAGTGCCTGTAGGCTCTAATTGGCCGGGTAAAAAAGTTAACAGTCCGCCTCAACCTGCGGTGGTGGCAATTCGGCGGTTGAATTCTCAGCGGCTGACTTAGTTAGGACTTACGCAATCGATCAATTTTCACGGTGTCCGTGGGGGTAAGGTGCTTATGGCGCACCCTACAGACTGTACTGCATTTAATTTGTATATTTCTCCGTATCAAAACTAGCAAGAATCCTCGAACCCTCTGGCTCTCTCCCGCTCTGGCTCTGGAACATAACAGACAATAGGGCGATCGCCCAGCAGCGAGAGCGACATCCGCCATTCACAAATGGGCCAATGGGTTCAGACAATTTAAGATATATGGCCGATCTGTCTCATGTCAAACACCAGATAAATTTTTGCCTAGCGAATTATCGCTTGCTTAGCGAGGCTTGTGGCGGTGGAGGCGCTCTGTCTGAGTTAAAAACTGCAACAAATGCCCCAATTATCGGGAGAGTAAGTCTACTTTGCTGTACAATCAAAAGCAGGCGTTTTTATTTTATTAATTCGAGCATAAAAAAAATGTTGTAGAGTTCTGCGGTGCGCTAGCAGTTCACAGGTAGCATCTACTTTCATCAGCAGACTTTGACAACAGTGAATAACAGGGATAAAACTTACGAGCGTAAATCGGTTTCTACGAAAAACAAGCACCAACGTTGTGAACCACACCAAATCTACTGGCAGATTAGCAGCAAAAACTGCTCGCTCCCGAACCCTGCGAACAGTTTTGATAGTTCCCTTCGTCTTGCAAATTTTCGCGGCGGTGGGACTGGTAGGATATCTCTCATTTAAAAACGGGCAAAAGGCAGTCAACGAAATTGCCGATCGACTGATGGCAGAAGTAGGCAGCCGCGTCGAACAAAATCTGGCTACTTACCTGACTGTACCCCATCAGGTCAACCAGATCAATGCTGCGGCGATCGATATCGGTACCCTGAACCTGCAAGATGTACCTGTTTTACAGCGTCATTTTTGGCGGCAGCTTCAGATATTTGACACGCTCACTTTTACGGGTTTAGGGTTAGAAAAAAGAGACAACTTGGGCGCCGAAAGGCTCGACAACGGCTCGCTGACTTTGAGAGTATCGACAGCAGCAAGTAACTATGATTTTCGCACCTATGCTACCACTAAATCCGGCGAAATCGGCCAATTATTAAACAACAAAACTAATTTCGACCCGCGCACTCGCCCGTGGTACAAAGCTGCGGTAGCTGCTGGCAAACCCACCTGGAGCGAGATTTATCCCAATACGGCCGGCATTACTGCTTATCTCGGCGCATCTCTGCCTTTCTACGACAAACAAGGCAAATTGCAAGGCGTGCTGCTAACTAATATTAATTTGTCCACCATTGGCAAGTTTTTGCAAAGCTTGAAAATCGGGGAAACCGGACAGGTTTTTATTGTCGAGCGATCGGGAATGTTAGTCGCAACTTCCACAGGAGAAACACCGTTTCACGCCGTCCAAAAAGACTACGGAGCCGAACGAGTTAAAGCAATTGACAGTAAAAATACTTTCACCAAAACCACGGCTCAATATTTAGCAACCAATTTTAACGAATTCCAATCTCTGAAAACTTCGCAGTCACTAGAATTTGATGTTGAGGGTAAAAAACAATTTTTACGAGTTCTGCCTTGGCAAGATGACAAAGGATTGGATTGGTTGATTGTAGTGGTTGTTCCAGAAGCGGATTTCATGGCACAAATTAATGCCAACACTACGGCAACTATTTTGTTGTGCGCTGCTGCTTCGATTGTGGCGATAATTGTCGGAGTTGTTACGGCGAGATGGGTGACAAAACCGATTTTATCTTTGAACGAGGCTGCCAAAAATATTGCTAAAGGTGAATGGGGAAAAAGTGTAAAGCTCAACCGCGACGATGAAGTCGGGGAACTTGCAAACTCATTTAATAGCATGGCGGCGCAACTGCAAGTATCCTTCACAGAAATGCAAGCTTTGAATGCTGAATTGTCTGAGAGCGAAAGCCGGCTCAATCAAATTTTAGAGGCGGTTCCGGTGGGGATATTTGTAGCTGATTCTAGCGGCAAACCTTATTATGTTAATTCTCGCGCTCAGAATTTATTAGGTAAAGGTATAGTCGCTAATACTTCGGAGGAACTTCGAGAGATTTATCAAGCTTATCTGGCAGGTACAAACGAACTTTATCCGGCAGAAAAAGAGCCAATTGCTAATGCTTTTAAAGGAATCAGCGTTAACGTTGACGATATGGAAATTCGCCAGCCTGACAGGATTATTCCGATCGAGGTTTGGGGAACGCCCATCTATGATGACAAAGGAAAGGTGAGTTATGCGATCGCAGCTTTTGCCGATATCACCCAACGCAAACAAGCCGAAAAATTGGTAGCGGAATACAACCGCACTCTCGAAGTCCAAGTCGCCGAAAGAACCCAAGAACTCAAAACAGCATTAGACAACCTGCAAACCACTCAGGAAGAGTTGATTCAATCGGAAAAAATGGCAGCTTTAGGTCAATTAGTCGCCGGAGTTGCTCACGAATTGAATACTCCACTGGGTGCAATTCGATCGAGTGCTGGAAATATGACTAAATTTTTGGGTCAAACTCTCACCAACTTACCCTCACTGTTTCAGTCGCTTTCCCCCGCCGAATCTGAAAATTTCTGCGAATTACTGTATCGCTCGCTACAAAAAGATATGACTTTAACAGCGAAAGAAGAAAGGAAGTTAAAGCGGGCTTTGATTAGTCAACTCGAAGATGAAGACATTGACGAAGCGGATGATATGGCCGACACCTTGGTGGATATGGGGATTTACGAGGCCGACAACTTTCTATCTCTGCTGCAAAACGTCGATCGCGATCGTATCTTAGAAATGGCTTACAAACTCTCAGAAATCCAGCGAGGAACCCAAACAATTAATACCGCAGCAGATCGCGCTTCTAAAGTCGTCTTTGCCCTGAAAACTTATGCCCGTTACGACTCATCAGAAGCAATGGTTCAATCTAATATAACTGAAGGCATAGAAACCGTACTCACCCTGTATCAAAATAACCTCAAACACGGCGTAGAAGTGATCCGCAACTTCCAAAAAATACCCCCCGTGCTGTGCTATGTAGACCAACTGAATCAGGTATGGACAAATCTGATTCACAACGCCCTGCAAGCGATGGAAAATAAAGGCACATTAACTCTAGATATCCTTCAAGAAGGCAACTCTATCAAAGTCAGAGTTAGGGATAGTGGCAAAGGAATTCCTCCAGAAGTCATGCCCAAAATATTCGCTCCCTTCTTCACAACTAAACCCCCCGGAGAAGGCAGCGGCTTGGGTCTCGATATAGTCAGAAAAATAGTTGACAAACATCGCGGTAAAATAGAAGTTGAATCTGTCCCCGGCAAAACTACCTTTACGGTTATTCTGCCTGTCAATCTCCCGTAAACAATTAGTTGAGCCAGCAAAAATGTCTAAACCAATCATCCTGTGTGTTGACGACGAAAAAGTAGTTTTACACAGCCTCAAAACCCAACTTAAATCAGCATTTGGGAATGCTTACTTGTATGAGCTAGCGGAAAATCCAGCCGAGGCTTTAGAGTTGATTGATGAATTAAATGACGAGGACGTTTCAATTATCTTGATTGTATCGGATTGGTTAATGCCAGGAATGAAAGGAGATGAATTTCTGGTTATAGTTCATCAAAAATTCCCGAACATAGTAAAAATTATGCTGACAGGTCAAGCCGATGAAGAGGCGGTGAACAGGGCCTTTGACGAAGCCAACCTCCATCGGTGTTTGCAGAAACCTTGGTCGGAATCAGAGCTGATCGAAACCATTAAAACGGCCTTATCGCTATGACAAAACAAGTCATTATTTGCGTTGACGATGAAAAAACTATTCTGAAAAGTCTTAAAACAGAATTAAAAGAGGCTTTAGGCAATTCTTATCAGATTGAAATTGCCGAAGGAGGTCAAGATGCCCTAGAGTTAATTGCTGAATTGCTCGAAGATGGGTATGAAATCCCTTTAATTATCTCGGATTACGTAATGCCTGACATGAAAGGAGATGAATTGTTGCGGCTAGTTCACGAAATTTCTCCCAAAACTCTCAAGGTGATGCTGACGGGTCAGGCGACTATTGAGGCGGTAGGAAATGCCATCAAACAGGCGAAACTATACCGCTACATCGGCAAACCTTGGCAAACTCAAGACTTGCAACTGACTGTAACAGAAGCCGTCCACAGCTACAGTCAGGATAAAAAACTAGCAGAACAAAACGCCGAACTTCGGAAAATCAATCAAGAGTTAGAATTTGCCCTGTCACAGCAATTAAAATTAACAGAAGCTGCTAAACGCTTTGTGCCGAATGAATTTGTCTCGCTGCTAAGCCACGATAGCTTGAGCGACGTTCGACTCGGCGACAGCGTGGAAAAGGAAATGTCAATATTGTTTTCAGATATTCGGGATTTTACGGCTCTTTCTGAGAGGCTGACTCCTCAAGAAAATTTCAATTTTATTAATTCCTATTTGAGTCGAATGGAGCCAAGCATTATTAAAAATCACGGCTTTATTGATAAATATATTGGCGATGCAATTATGGCTTTGTTCGGTCACAGTGCAGGCGATGCCGTGAACGCTGGAATTTCTATGCTGCACAGTCTCGACGAATACAATCAACATCGCATGAGTTGCAGCTACGCACCTATTAAAATTGGGATTGGCATCAATACGGGTTCATTGATGTTAGGAACAGTGGGGTCAACTAACAGGATGGACAGTACGGTGATTGGCGACGCGGTGAATTTAGCCTCGCGGGTGGAAAGCTTGACGAAAAGTTACGGGGTGTCGATGTTGATTACTCAAAATACTTTTTTACAGTTGAGCGATGCGGCAAGTTACGCAATCCGAAATATCGGTCGTGTTCGAGTAAAAGGTAAATCGGATTTGGTGACGATTTACGAAGTGTTTGATGCCGATACACCACAATTGAAAGAGGGCAAGTTAGCAACTTTACCCGTATTTGTCGAAGCACTGTATAATTACGCTGCTGCTAAACATCAAGAAGCGGCCGAACTGTTTGCTGATTGCGTGCGAAAGAATCCGCTGGATAAGGTGGCCCAAAATTATCTGCAACGCTGTCAGGAAATGCACGTAATATTTCCCCAAAGTCGATCGGACTTTATTTAATACATTCCGGGATGCAAAAGCTATGAATCAACAGGGAATATGAACTAAATTTATGCGTTTTAGTCCACAATATTAACTCAAAGACCAGGTTTTTTTAGTCTCTGGGTGAGAAACGCGCTTGCTCGGAAAAATTATGGGTTTAGTAACGATAAATACACTCATAAACCGGGTTGATGAGCGTCGGGTGTCCGGTGTCCTAAAGAAGAGAACAGTCTGATACATTTTAGATTTTAGATTTTAGATTTTAGATAAGAAATGACTTATTGCATAAGGGTTTGGAGCATGGGCCTACAGTTGCATTATTTTTTTTAACTCGTTTCAGTTGGGAGCATCTCCTTTTTGCAAAAAACATTTTTTTTACAGTGCGAGCTCTTAAGCTCGCACTGTAAATGCAAAACTGAGATGCTCCCTTTCAGTTGAGTCGAAGCCGAGGGTGTCTTGGCAAATGAGTTCAACTAAGGACTTGTATTCCTGACTGCGAACCTGAAGAATGACTTGGATTCTTTACTACTAACCATAACTCAAAACTTGCCTGTCCACTCCCAACAATGAAGTTTCGAGCAATCTCCTGCAACTGCAACAGCCCCCACCATATCTGAACCTGGAATTAATTCAATTAAAGACCATCTCGATGCTTCTTCGGGGTTTTCTTCAACATTTAACAGCGCTGCTGGTTCTCCAGGTGCGAGGCTGACATCAAACTGATTCAGGGGAAGAGAAAGTCCTTTCCCGACTGCTTTAATGTAGGCTTCTTTGCGCGTCCAGCAGGTGAAAAAAGCTTTGGCTTGGAGATGTTTGGGGAGGGAACGCAACACAGTGTTTTCTAAGGGGGAAAAAAAGTTTTCAGCAATCTCCTGACAAGGAAAGTTGGGATTGATGCGTTCAATATCGACGCCAATCTCTCGATTTTTGGTAATTGCAATTAGCCCAAGTTCGTGAGAGTGAGATAAATTGAAACGCAGGGTATCTCCAGCTTGGGCGACGATGAGTGAGGGTTTGCCGTAGGGGTTGTAGTCAAAGCGTAGAAGGCTGGGATTTAGGTGCAGATAGCGACTCAGAATTGCTCTCAGCGCGCCGCGACTCACGATAAATTGCGATCGACCTTTTGGAAAGTGAAAACGCTCTGCTTTTGTCTGTTCGTCGGTAGAGAGAGTCTGTTGTAAACTCTGCAAGCAAGACGCCGTTTGAGCCAGAGAGACCCGCCAAACATGAATTTCGTTGATGTCTAATGTGAGGTTTTGCGGTGGGGAATTCCACGAAGGAACAACAGCAATCATGTATTTACCCTGTTTTTTGGGCTTGTGGGTCAAAACATCGTCTCTGGCGACGACCCCATCGATCGAAGTATGGGGGCGAAAAGGCGGTGGGAGTTGTTTCCTGGGCAGGCGTGTTCTTCGACGTGAAAGCGCCAATTACAAGGGATTTTACCATGAGAGAGACTAATTTTTTGCTTGAGTCTGGCGATCGCACTTGCACTCGGAAGAGCGCGAGTCTCGATATTGTTTTGTATTAGCTAGATTTCACCGGAGATCGGGCGATCGCACCCTTTTTGCTGTCAGCGACCTGAAAAAGCCAAAATGAAGCCAATTGGCTTAAACAATTAAGACAAATTGCTAATGTATGCGATCGCGAATACCGAATATGTTTATTTCATATCTCAGGTCAAAAATCCGGAATATTTAGCGTTTGTCCTTCGCTCAAAATCCGGATATCCGCTCCCAATTTCCCTTGAAAACAATCGCGTTTTTCCCGTGTTTATCGCAAAAAACGGTAGAGGTAAGGGGCAAGGGTATATTTATTTTTCCTGGGAGCGATCGGGGGCAAAGAAAGCTGGCGCTGAGCTATAATCTACGAGTTAACAACTTAGGACTAACGCCAAAAAGTGGTTTTACACGCTACTCATAGCGGCAAGTAAGGTGATGCACGCCACACCCTACATCTAGAAGTTCTGCGTCCTGGACTGGAACTGCAACAAATTCCCAAAGAATCCGGATATTCACTCTATTTTGTGGTAGAATTAATTACAGTTGTTTTTCTTTGATTCATTGTGTCAAATAAACTGCGATCGTGATAGCAAATATCAAGGATTTGTGAAATTTTTTGTATGTGCGATCGCCAGGAGAACTGCCTGCGGATTTACAGCATCATTTTTTTGACAGCACTGAGGAAAAGGGAAATACTGTATGGCGATGCTTGCGAGTAGGCATCCAATTTTCTAGGTGGATGTCTGCCACCTAAACTAGAGTTGTAACACAGTCAGTCGATTGTAGATTTTAGGTTTGAGATTTTAGATTTACTTGCAGCGCAGAGAATCTGGGAGCTTGAATAATAGTCGAAAATTTTGGGGTTCTCACGACGAGTGTCGGAAACTTGTATCCGTTTTTGGGCGGGTTCAATAAAGAAGTATTAGATGGCGCGATCGCTGTTTGCAGACGATTTGCTATAATGCAGCGCCAAGTCGTGGTCTGTATTATAGCAATGCCAAATTCAAAATCAGGGTGCTGGAATAACAAATCATAACTTGTTGGGTGCAACTAATTAAATCGAGAAAATATTTCCTAAGCAACAAGTTTTTCCAAGCATGACTACTCCCTCAAACATCAAAGTTTTAAAACCCACCAAATCTGCTCGGAGATTAGTCGCAAAAGCAGTTAGTTCCCTCCCTTTGCGAACAGTTCTGATAGTTCCCTTCGTCTTGCAAATCTTCGCAGCAGTGGGCGTTGTGGGGTATTTGTCATTTCGCAACGGACAGCAAGCGGTTAACGAAGTTGCTACCAAATTGCAGCAAGAAATTAGCGATCGCATCTCCGAACGAGTCCAAGCATACATGACATTTCCCCACCAATTAAATCAATTCAAAGCCAACGCTTTTGAACTGGGAGATCTCAACTTGCAAGATACTCCAAGAATACAGCGCCACTTCTGGAAGCAACTGCAAACTTTTGACACAGTAAGCGTTACCTATATTGCCACTCCAGGCGGAGATTTTATTGCCGCGCGGCGCACGAATGAGGGTAATTTTTTATTGCAAGAACGCAGCGAACTTACAGACGGCAGCATGAATTATTATGCTGCAAACAACCGGGGCGAACCCACTAACTTAGTTAAAGTAAAACCTAAATTTGACCCGCGAATTCGTCCCTGGTACACAGCAGCAAGCGAAGCAAAAAAGGCAACTTGGAGCAAAATTTACGCCGACTTTACCAGCAAAGGACTGGGAATTACAGCGGCGCAACCGTTATACGACGAATCGGGACAGTTGCAGGCAATTTTCGGCACGGATTTGCTGTTTTCCCGAGTTAACGAGTTCCTCCAGAAGTTAAAAATTGGCAAATCTGGGCAGACATTTATTATAGAGCGATCGGGCGAATTAATTACGACATCAACTCAAGATCCGGTATATCTAATCAAGGGTGAAGATACAGAAAGAATTCAGGCAACGGCTAGCCAAAACGCCGCCATCAGCCTCACTACTAAATACCTGCAAGAACACTTTGGCAACCTCAACAACATTCAGCAAACCCAACAGCTTAGCTTGAAGATTAAAGACGAGCTACAATTTATGCAAGTTACTCCCCTTAAAGATGATAAAGGTTTGGACTGGCTGATTGTAGTAATTATTCCCGAATCTGATTTCTTGGAACAAATTAATGCCAACAATAAAACTACTGTTTTGCTGTGTATTGCAGCCTTAGCGGCAGCTATGATTGTCGGCGTACTCACAGCCCGATGGGTAACAAAGCCAATTTTATATTTGAATGAAGCAGCAAAAAATATTACTAAAGGTCAGTGGGGTAAAACTGTAGAAATCAACCGCAATGATGAAGTAGGCGAACTTGCTAACTCATTTAAAAGTATGGCCGAACAACTGCAATTGTCTTTTGAGGAAATGCAGAGTTTAAACGCCGAATTATCCGAGAGTAAAAGCCGGCTGAACCAAATTTTAGAAGCCGTGCCGGTCGGGATATTTGTAGCAGAACCTAGCGGTCAACCCTACTACGTTAATTCTCGGGCTCAATCCTTGCTTGGGAAAGGCATAGTTGACGATATCAAATCCGCAGAAATTCGAGAGGTATATCAAATTTATCTCGCCGATAGCGGGGAAATATACCCTCAAGAAAAAGACCCGATACTTTGTGCTTTTCGAGGGGCAAGTGTCAACGCTGACGATATAGAAATTCATCAGCCTAACAGGACTATTCCGATCGAAGTTTGGGGGACGCCAATTTATGATGAAAAGGGGAATGTGAATTATGCGATCGCAGCTTTTGCAGACATTACCCAACGCAAAGAATCCGAAAAATTAGTAGCCGAATACCACCGCACTCTCGAAGTTCAAGTTAGTGAAAGGACGCAAGAACTCAGAACAGCATTAGACCACCTACAAACTACCCAACAAGAGTTAGTTCATTCAGAAAAAATGGCTGCTTTAGGACAATTAGTAGCGGGAGTTGCCCACGAACTAAATACTCCGCTGGGTGCGATCAGATCCAGTGCCGGAAATATGAGCAAATTCTTGGGACAAACCCTCTCCAACTTGCCTGCACTTTTTCAATCGTTTTCTCCCGAAGAAGCAGATAATTTCTTCATGTTACTAAATCAATCGCTGCAAAAAGATATAACTTTGACAGCCAAAGAAGAAAGGAAATTAAAGCGAACTTTAGTCGGTCAACTCGAAGACGAAAACATTGACGAAGCCGATGATATCGCCGACACCTTAGTAGACATGGGGATTTATGAAGCCGATGACTTTTTGTCTCTGCTGCAAAAACCCGATCGCGATCTGATCTTAGACATGGCTTACAAACTCACAGAAATCCAGCGAGGTACTCAAACAATTAATACCGCAACGGATCGAGCCTCAAAAGTCGTCTTTGCTCTGAAAAATTATGCCCGACATGACTCCTCAGAAGTGATGATTCAATCGGATTTAGTTGAAGGCATAGAAACCGTACTCACCCTGTATCAAAATAACCTCAAACACGGTGTAGAAGTATTTCGCAACTTTCAAAAAATAGAACCTGTACTCTGCTATCCCGATCAACTAAATCAGGTGTGGACAAATCTCATCCACAATGCCCTGCAAGCGATGGACAATAAAGGCACATTAACCCTCGATGTTTTTCAAGAAAGCAATCGTGTCAAAGTCGCAGTCACGGATAGCGGCAAGGGAATTCCTGAAGAAGTCATTGCCAAAATTTTCGAGCCTTTCTTCACAACTAAGCCACTGGGTGAAGGCACAGGTTTAGGACTCGATATTGTCAGAAAAATAATTGAAAAACATCGCGGGACAATCGAAGTTGCATCGGTTCCTGGCAAAACCACTTTTACCGTTTCCCTGCCCGTCAATCCCGGATAATCTAAGTAGCCAAGCATTGCCCGTATCGCTTCGGCAACTTGCGTTATGCGCTTTTTTACAGGCAGCGATCCCTACAAATCAGGGATACATTCAAGAGTCAACAACGAACGATCGCTCTGAGCAAAAAATATGTCTAAACCGGTAATTCTGTGCGTTGACGACGAAAAAGTAGTTTTGAAAAGCCTCAAAACTCAACTCAAATCAGCCTTTGGCAATACCTACGTTTATGAAGTAGCGGAAAATCCCGCCGATGCCTTAGAATTGATAGATGAATTTAATGACGATGATACAGCGATTATCTTGATTGTTTCTGATTGGTTGATGCCGGGAATGAAAGGAGATGAATTTCTAATTCGCGTCCATAAAAAGTTTCCGAAGATAGTGAAAGTGATGCTGACAGGTCAAGCAGATGAAAAGGCTGTTCAAAGAGCATTTGACGAAGCCGACCTTCACCGCTGTTTGCACAAACCTTGGTCGGAAGAAGAGTTAATCGAAACCATTAAAACTGCTTGATCGCTATGAGCAAACAAGTGATTATTTGCGTCGATGACGAAACCACGGTACTGAAAAGCCTCAAAGCTGAATTAAAAGATGCTTTAGGCAATACTTACCGGATTGAAATTGCCGAAGGAGGCGAGGATGCTCTAGAGTTAGTTGCGGAACTAATGAAAGATGGAGAAGAGATTCCCTTAATTATCTCCGACTACGTGATGCCTGATATGAAAGGAGATGAATTGTTAAGGCGGGTTCACGAAATTTCTCCCAAAACTCTCAAGGTGATGCTAACAGGTCAGGCGACAATTGAAGCTGTGGGAAGTGCGATTAAGCACGCCAAACTCTACCGCTATATCGGCAAACCTTGGCAAACTGAAGACTTGAAATTGACCGTGACAGAAGCCGTCCACAGCTACAGTCAGGATAAAAAACTAGCAGCACAAAATGCCGAACTGCAAAAAGTGAATGAGAGGTTAGAATTAGCCTTGGAACTGCAATCACAATTAACTAAGGCTGCGAGACGGTTTGTGCCGAATGAATTTGTCTCGCTGCTGGGCCGTGACAGCTTAGTCGATATCAAACTCGGCGACAGCGTGGAAAAGGAAATGTCTGTTTTATTTTCCGATATTCGGGATTTTACGACTCTTTCTAAGGGGATGACTCCTCAGGAAAATTTCAAGTTTATTAATTCTTATTTGAGCCGCATGGAGCCAACGATTATTGAAAATAACGGTTTTATTGATAAATACATTGGCGATGCAATTATGGCTTTGTTCGGTCACAGTGCCAGCGATGCCGTGAATGCTGGAATTCCTATGCTGCACCGTCTCGACGACTACAATAAACACCGCGTTAGCGAAGGCTTTACACCGATTAAAATTGGGATCGGTATCAATACGGGGAACCTGATGCTGGGAACTGTTGGGGGAACAACGAGGATGGACAGTACGGTGATTAGCGATGCGGTGAATTTAGCCTCCCGCGTGGAAACTATGACGAAAAGTTACGGGGTGTCGATGTTAATTACTCACAATACTTTTTTACAGTTAAATGTAAGTGAATACCCGAAATATGCGAGCCGAAATATTGGTAGGGTTCGAGTTAAAGGTAAATCAGAGTTGGTGACGATTCATGAAGTATTTGATGCCGATCCGCCGTTCGTGAAGGAGGGGAAGTTAGCGACTTTTAACATATTTTTGGAAGCTTTGTGGAACTACACTGCGAGCAAACATAAAGAAGCGGCACAACTGTTTGCTGAGTGCGCGCGTAAAAATCCGCTAGATTGCGTAGCGCAAAATTACCTAAAACGCTCTCAGGAAATGCTGTTGAGATTACCTGAAGGTAAGTCGGATTTTTTTTGATTGCTAATTGCTAATTGCTAATTGCTAATTTTCCCACTCTCCCCCTCTCCCCCTCTCCCCCTCTTCCTCCTGCTGTCCTTAAACCCAAGTTTGTAGAACTTTTCCTGCTAATTGCTGTCCCAACCAAGGCGTATTTGCCGATCGCGACTTCAGACTGTGCCCCTCAACAGTCCAACTCATGTCCGGGTCGAACAAAATCAGCTCAGCAGAGACACCCGGCGCCACCGTAGCGGGGGTTTGTCCGAGACAAACGGCGGGGCCGGAGCTCAAAACTCGCCACAGTTCTAAAGCCGAAAATTCGCCTGTTTCCACGAGTCCGTGCCACAGCAAAGGCAAAGCTAATTCCAAGCCGATCGCCCCTGGGGGACTATCAGCAAAAGCCACGGTTTTCTCTTCGTAAGTACGCGGATTGTGGTCGATCGCGATCGCATCAATCACCCCATCTTTCACAGCTTGAATTAAGGCTAACTGGTCGCTGCGATTGCCCAAAGGCGGTTCGAGGTGTAAATTCGGATCGTAGGCAAAGGAAGCAGTTAGAGCGTTTTTCCCGCCGGAATCTTGAGAGTTTCCAGAAATTGCGCCGACATTCAACAGCAAGTGCATCCAAGTGACACTCGCAGTCACCGGCAAATTCCGCGCCTTAGCATCTCGAATCAATTCCACGCTGCGGGCGGTGGAAACGCGCATGATGTGAACGGGAGTGCCCGCAGATGCCACCAACTCCAGGATTGCCGCCAAAGCCGATGTTTCCGCACTCGCGGGAATTCCCGGCAAACCCAAGCGCACGGAGACTGCACCCTCCCGCGCTGCGCCATTTCCGGCTAAAGTGCGATCGCACGGCCACAAAGCCACGGACTTATTCAAAGGCTGGATATACTCAAGCAAACGCCTCACCAGAGCCGGATTAGACAGCGGCAAACCGTCCGCAAACCCCACTACTGGAGAGGAGGCCAGCTCCCCCAACTCGGCCATCTGCTGCCCTTTAACGCCCGCTGTCAGCGCGCCCCAAAAATACAAGCGGGGTAGGGAGGGCGACAAATTGCGGATGTGTTGCTGCAACAAAGCTAAACCGGCCAAATTGTCCACGGGCGGCGAGGTATCGGGTAAAATTGCTACGCGCGTAAAACCGCCAGCCGCCGCTGCGTGCATTAAGGATTCGAGGGTTTCTCGTTCCTCAAAACCCGGTTCTCCGCTATGACTGTAGATATCGGCTAATCCTGGCCCTAAAATTAGGCCTCGGCAATCCCGGACTTCTGTGTCGGCGGGAATTTCGGTAATGTTTTCTTCGATTGCTTCGATCTGATTTTCTTTAATTAGAATATCAGCGGTGCGATCGATCTTTGAAACTGGATCGATTACTCTTATGTTTTGTAGCAGTTCGCGAGTCATATAGAAGGAAGTTCGGCAACGGATTTTGTAACGGATTTAACGGATGATGGAACCGCGAAGACGCGAAGTACGCGAAGGAAGAGGGAAGAGGGAGGTGGGAATGAAAGCAAGGGTTTCTGGAATTAAGGATGTTTGGTGGTTGCTATTAAAGTTCTGAGATTTGTCCGGTGAAGCGTTGGGGAGGCTATTGGTATTCGTGTTAACTTAAGCTTTAAACGTGCTATCAATCTACTGTTTGATAATTAGGCCTTCGATCCCCCCTAGCCCCCCTTAAGAAGGGGGGAACCGGAAGCAGTCAAAGTCCCCATCTTCTTAAGAAAGGTTAGGAGTATTCTCAAAGTCCCCCTTCTTAAGGGGGATTTAGGGGGCTCTAGACTACGCTATCAGCGAGATTTCTCAATGGTTTTAGACTTAAGTTGACACCGGAAAAATTAGAGTGCTCCGGCTGCTGTTTGGTCGAAAACGCCGCCGCTTAAATGAGTTGTGATATTCATCGCCTGCAATACTGGCAAACCATCGGGGCCGTGGGGATAATCGATTACGCTAACGGCGCCGTTTCCTTGTTTGAATTTCCAGAAATGTTCGGGTTCTAAACCGAACAGGTGGCACAGAAGGGCTTTGTTGACGGCATCGTGGGCAACGACAATTCCTGTACCCGAAACTGATTTTACAATTTCTCGCCACGCTGCGATCGCCCTTGTCCAAACTTGCTCCAAATTTTCTCCTTCGGGCATTTGCACGTTTTCAGGAGATGTTTTCCATTCTTCGAGCAAACCCGGATAGGATGCTTCTATTTCTGATTCAAATTTTCCTTCCCAAAGTCCGTGGCTAATTTCGCGCAATTCGTCGCGGAGTTCTAGTTGCAAGTCGCCGTGATGTTTGAGAATAATTTCCGCAGTTTCTTTCGGGCGCAGCATAGAACTGCTGATGGCAAAATCTAATTTTACATCTTTAAGAAATTCTGCGGCTTGCCGAGCTTGTTCGCGGCCGTTATCGTTGAGAGGTACGTCTATTTGTCCTTGAAATTTACCTGCTCTGTTCCAGTCTGTTTCGCCGTGACGTACTAGCAATAACCGCGGCCCGCTGTGTCCGTCCCTCGGTTTGGGGAATATTTCTCCGGTATGGGCTGTTAAATTCACCGATTCTAATTGAACTGCAATTTTTGGTTTTGGCTCTGTTTGCTTGTCGTTAGCAGCAGAAGAAGTTCCAAAATTAATGACGCTAATTCCGCAATTAGACTGTTGAATAGATTGGTAGTAACTCGGGGCAATTTCTGAGGCTGTAGCGATGAGGGCGCGGTTGATTCCGTTGTGACCTACTACTAGAATTGTGCCCGAACTGTGGCGCGATAATAGTTCTTCCCAAAATTTGCGGGCGCTAGCAAAAACTGCTAGTACCGGAAAGTGTTCGATTTCTCCTTCGGGGGAAGGGATTTTCATGGAAAATTTGTCTGGATGTTGTTGCCATTGCTGATATGCTTCGGGGAATTGGTCGATCGCATCTTGGCGCAGCATTCCTTCCCACAATGGCAAATCGATTTCCATCAATTTATCGGTTGGTTGGAGTTTTGGCGGATTTGTCAAGCGCGACAGGATGATTTCGGCTGTTTCTTTGGCTCGTTGCAGGGGACTTGTATAGGCGGCATCAAAGGTGATACTGCTCAGGATGTCGCCTACTTGAAGGGCGCCAGCGCGGCCTGCTTCTGTCAAAATTGATTTGTCGAGGCGGCCTTGGATGCGGCGTTCTTGATTGTATGTGCTTTTGCCGTGACGGACTAAGATAATGCGGGTCATTCGATTTTAGATTTTAGATTTTAGATTTTAGATTTACCAGAAAGAATTGGTTTAAAGCCTCTCCCTTCTAGGGAGAAATTAAAACAAGACTATTCATTACTCGAATCCTCGGACTTCCAGGTAGAGGTCGCCCTCCTTTCGTCACAGGTCAACTGTCAACTGTCAACTGTCAAGCGGATACCGAGTCTTTGGGCGCTTGTGGCGCACCTTCCCTCATTGAAAAATGTCGCTTCTAGCGTAGCCTCGATCCCCCTAAATCCCCCTTCTGAAGGGGGACTTTGAGCAGACTCTTGTCCCCCCCTTCTGAAGGGGGAGTAGGGGGCAAGCTAAGGGGGGATCGAGGCCCAGTCGTCAAACTGTAGACCAGTCCGGTGCGTACCTTACCCAGTCGAAGGGTGCGAGGCGAGTCAAAAAGATGAGCCAGTGAAATTTTACCAGTTGTCGGATACTCGCGACTGCAACCACCTATGATTAAAAATGGGAAAGACTTAGCCACGGATTCGCGCGGGACGGAAAACCAGGAATGACACTGAAGCGGATAATTTTAGGTATTTTAACGGCGATCGCGATCGCCCTGGTCGGTTTATCTTTACTTGCTAGTTGGAATGAGCCGCAAATTCAAAGCCGGCTGGAACTCTACCAGACAAATTTGCTGCTTCACGCCTCGGAGTGGCAAGGAGAAAGTAATCAGAGTGCTAATTTAACTTCGGCGCGCAACAATATTATCGGTTCCGATCCTTTAAATACGGCTTTGACGCAGTATCAAGACGCGCGAGATTCGACTCGAAAAACTCTCGAAACAACTCAAGCAAAATTCAAACAAATTCCGCCGACTCTCGTCTCAAAGTCGGAAAATCCTGCTCTCAAATCTGCACAAGAAAAGGCTGTGCAAGAGTTGACAAGCCAACAGTCAGCGCTGCTAAACGAACTTGACTTGCGATTGGGAATTTTGCAGGCTACCAGCGGCAAAACTGAGGAGGCGATCCCAACTTGGAAAAATTTAGTTGAGCGGTACAAAACTGAAATTGATTACGACCCTTTGGCGACAACTGCTCAAGTTTTAACGGGAATTTGGAGCAATCCGCCTCAACTTTTGCCGGATGCGGAGCCGCGCATTCAAAAGTCTTTGGACGGCTGGTTTCGCTATCGCGCTCTCGCTCAACTTTACAAGCTGCAAGAACGTTCTAAGGAGCTGGTGGCGCTGCAAGCTGCAGAGCAAGTAACGGCCGAGCAAGCTGTAGAAAAGTTGGCTGTTGTTGTTGGTGTTCCGGCGATCGCACTTTGTATCGGTACGGTTTTGCTGGTTGGTTTGACTGTGCAGTGGCTGTTGCAGCGGCAGCAGTTAGATAAAGCAGGTTCTGGGCCGGTGTTGGCGCGAAATTCTAGCTTGACTTGGGATGTGCCTTGGGATGGCGAGATTGTTTGGCAGGTGCTTGTGGTTGGGTTTTTCTTTGTCGGGCAAATCTTGATTCCCTATTTGTTGCTGCCTGTTTCTCTGGCTGTTCTAAAACTGAATCCTGCTACTTTTGACCCGCGCGACAAGGCTTTTTATATCTTTGCTACTTATTTGTTGCTGTCGGCTGGCGGGCTTTCGGTACTGTACTTTTCGGTCAAGTCTTTTTTGCCTTTGCCTGATGGTTGGTTTCGGATTAATTGGCGGGGGAATTGGTTTTTGTGGGGGTTTGGCGGCTATTTTGTGGCTTTGCCTTTGGTGGTTGTGGTTTCGCTGATCAATCAGCAATTTTGGCAGGGACAAGGCGGCAGCAATCCGATTTTGCCGATCGTCCTTGAAGGTAGGGATAACGTGGCTCTGGCGGTGTTTTTCGGCACTGCTGCGATCGCCGCTCCGGTTTTTGAGGAAATCGTGTTTCGGGGCTTTCTGTTGCCTTCTCTGACTCGCTATTTGCCTGTTTGGGGGGCGATCGCAGCTTCGGCTTTTTTGTTTGCGGTGGCTCACTTGAGTGTCTCTGAGATTCTGCCTTTGGCGACTTTGGGGGCGGTGTTGGGGTTTGTGTACACGCGATCGCGCAATCTCCTCGCCCCCATGCTTCTGCACAGTCTTTGGAATAGCGGAACTCTCTTGAGTCTGTTTCTTTTGGGCGGCGGCGCCAGTTAATGCGGGCTGTTGTTAATAATTGTGAATTAACCGGGTTTTTGTGACATCTACCGGCACTGCCTGCTGAGGTTGAATTGGGCGAGATCCCGGCCGCTTACTTTAACGGAAAAACTTGCTTTAACATGGAAGTAATATCTTGTCCGCTGATGAATGCAAGAGTGGCCCGGGAGCTCGCACCCAACCGAACTTGACAATCCGGCTAATTTTTATGTTAATTTTAAGTGAGGATGAGGTTTCAACCCCATGAGCAATTTCAACAGCCGCAAGTTAGAGGGAACGCCGAGTTGGATGCGTTTCGCACCCTACGCAGCCTTAGGCATTTTAATATTTTCTCTCAATTCCGGTAGCGAACTCAATTATTTCTTGAGAGGCTACTCGGTCATTCTACAGGCTCAAGCCGGTATAGTTCTGCTCTATTTTGCGATGTCTAAGTTTCGCAAAAACCAAAATAAATGAGTAAAAATTAGTAATATTGCTTGCCTCGATCGCATTCGTTGTCGATCGCGTTCGTTAAAGTAAAAAAACTGGGGAAAGGGAAAAATGGTAAAAGATAGAACCGTAGCAGTTGTGTTAGCTTTCTTTATCGGAGGTTTCGGAGGTCACAAATTTTATTTGGGGAACAATGTAGCAGGAGTATTGTATTTGATCTTTTCGTGGACATTAATTCCGTCACTGATCGCATTTTTCGATTTTCTCGGCCTGCTGCTGATGTCGGAACAAACTTTTAATGCGCAGTACAATCCCGGAATGTTGCAGTCTGGGTACGTGCTCAGAGGGGCAAAAGATGTCACTGGGGCGATCGCCGAATTGAAAGGACTTTACGATATGGGCGCCATTACCGCCGAAGAATATGAAGAAAAACGCCAAAAACTGCTGCGAGAATTGTAATTAAGAAGTTCGGCAACGGATTCTGTAACGGATGTAACGGATTTAACGGATTTAACGGATTTAAGGGGTGGAAGGAAAAGGGAATAAAGGAAGCCACTATGAAAAGGGTGGGATTTAAATAAGAGTCAAATATAAACCAATACGCTTCAGTTAAGCCCGGAGATCCCCCCTAACCCCCCTTTGTAAGGGGGGGACAAGATATTCTCTTTCGTCCCCGCAACGATTCGGGGGAGTAGGGGGTATGCTGCAAGGGATCTCCGGGGAATAAACATTTTTAAGTGAACCGTATTGAAATCTAAAGTCGAGCGAGGATGTAACTAAAGTGTCTCAAGATTTATACTGGCTGCGTCAAACTCCCAACTGGGTGTGGTATTCTTTTATTCCGTATTTCGGCGGATTGGCGATCGCCTATGCAGGCCAAAAAACAAATATTCGCAGTTGGATGGGATGGGGTGTTGGCATTACTTTAGCAGCACTAGCGCTATCTTCTTCAGCTAATTTGGGGACGCTTGTTTGGCTCGCTCAAATTGTCACTGCTTTTGCTTTGAAAAAGCGCTATCTCATCAAAACCGCACCCAGAGGCTTGCTGGTTCCTGCAACTGCGACAAATGCCCAAGAATTAGCCAAGGTGCGCGGCAAAATAGATATTAACGAGTGCACCAAAGATGATATGGTGAGAATCTTGGGTTTGCCGATCGTCTACGCTAACGATATTGAATCTTTGCAAAACGAAGGCTACATTTTTACCCACGCCGAAGAGTTATCGGAAATCGCCGGAGTTCCCGAAAGTCACGTCAGACGCATCGCCCCGATGATTTGCTTCAGCTACAATTATCAAAAAGAATCCCAGTTTACTTGGAAAAGGTTAAATATTCTTTCGCCGGAAGAGTTGATCCAAAGCGGTTTAGATCGGGTGGTTGCTGAAACAATAGTTAGAGAAAGGCAGATAAAAGGCGCATACAAATCAGTTGTTGATGTCAAGCGGCGGACGGGATTACCTTTTGATTCATACCGCCATATTTGTTAATTGGTAGTTGTTAAGCTGTTGTGGATTTAATTTTTATTTTGAGGGCGGGATCGCGCGCCCACCCCACAATAGTTTGACCCGTGCAGACCTCAGAAACCCGGTTTCTGACTAGATTTCTCGTGACGGGAGAGCAAAACTCGTAGAAACCGGGTTTCTCGCCCCTGTGCGTAAGTGCTAAAACTGTCCGAATTGTTGAATTAGGAACAGCTTATGACAACAAAATTAGAAGTTGACCGACAAAAATTGTATGATACTGATTACCTCAGATGGATTGAAACCACTGTGGAAAAGTTGCGGGCTCGCGACTACTCAAATATCGATTGGGAAAACTTGATTGCAGAAATAGAAGACATGGGGCGAAGTGAACGCAGGAGTTTAGAAAGTAATCTTGTGGTAATTATCCTGCACTTGCTGAAGTGGCAATTTCAACCGGCTCGAAGAAGCGGTAGTTGGAAAGGCAGCATTGTTGAACATCGCAGACGCATTCGCAAAACCCTAAAAGATTGCCCCAGTCTCAAACCATATCTGGAAGAAATTTTGGCTGAATGTTATGTGGATGCCGTAGAACAAGCAAGTGCTGAAACTGGGTTGTCTGTAGAAACGTTTCCGCAATCATGTATCTACTCTGCTGTCGAGGTTCTAGATTCTGACTTTTGGCCAGAGTCGTAGGGTGTGTCGCTATCCACCATCTTTAAGAAAAACCGACAATCTAATAGCGACGCACCTAGGATATTCAATGAACCTATAAGCAAGCCCAAGATTTTTATTGTGACAAGCTTTTTTATAAATGGTATTAACTAGATTCTAATACCATGAGAGCAAAAGTCGTGGTACACAATAATTGTGAGGTTTGTTTCCTCCGCCCCCTGTGTAAGGTGCGTCGCCATGAGATTTGCGATTGAATCTGAGAGATTAACAATGGCGACACACCCTACGAAGACTAGACCCATGACGCATAAACAGCTTGATTCCCGTACTGTCAACTGTCAACTGTCAATTGTCAACTGTCAACTGACTATTTATCCTCTTGACATTTACACAAAACAATGATATTAAAATATTTTGGTAAAACCCATATTTTTCTCTGGCATCAACTCCAATCCCGGGTAAGTTTTCCAGACGATGCCTTAAATATCAGTGGTATCCTATCAGAATTATTATTGAAACCGAAAACTACACAATAGTAGCAGTACCGCTCACATCAAATTATGTCTGACTCTCCTCCATCCCAAATCACCCCAGAACCCACACCTCCAAGCGCTGCTACCTCCAACCGCAGTGCCAAAACTCGGCAAATGTTGGGCATGAAAGGGGCTGCTAGCGGGGAAACTTCCATCTGGAAGATTCGCTTGCAACTGATGAAACCGATTACCTGGATTCCCCTGATGTGGGGCGTGGTGTGCGGGGCGGCTTCTTCGGGAAACTATGTTTGGAATTTAGAGAATTTTGCGATCGCCGCTGCTTGTATGTTGATGTCAGGGCCTTTGCTGGCTGGGTACACTCAAACTTTGAACGATTTTTACGATCGCGACATCGACGCTATTAACGAGCCCTACCGTCCAATTCCCTCCGGCATCATCTCGATTCCTCAAGTAGTAACGCAAATTTTGGTATTATTAGCCGCAGGCATTGCGGTGGCCTATGCTCTAGACTTGTGGGCGGGTCACGAATTCCCCACAATGACTGTTTTGACTCTCGGCGGCGCATTCTTAGCTTACATCTACTCCGCGCCTCCGCTGAAACTCAAGCAGAATGGTTGGTTGGGAAATTATGCCCTGGGTGCTAGCTACATTGCACTGCCTTGGTGGGCAGGTCAAGCTTTGTTTGGTACACTAGATCCCACCATTATGGTTTTGACTTTGTTTTACAGTTTGGCAGGGCTGGGAATTGCGATCGTTAATGATTTTAAAAGTGTCGAGGGCGATCGCCAATTAGGGTTAAAATCTTTGCCAGTGATGTTTGGCGTCGAAACCGCAGCCTGGATTTGCGTGTTGGCGATCGACATCTTTCAAGCAGCGATTGCAGTCTACCTGATCGGCATCCACCAAAACCTTTACGCTGTCATTCTCCTGCTGCTGATCGTTCCCCAAATCACTTTTCAGGATATGTACTTTTTGCGTAATCCCCTGGAAAATGATGTTAAATATCAGGCAAGTGCTCAGCCTTTCCTGGTGTTGGGTATGCTGGTAGCGGGTTTGGCACTGGGCCATGCTGGTTGAGAAGAATTTTGAGTTTTCAATTTTGAGTTAAAAAGTTTTTAACTCAAAATAAATAACTCAAGATAATGCACAGTTTACTTGAAAAAAATGTCAAGTTAAAAATTAAAAATTGAAGAAGGCTAGCTTTTTTAATTTTTAATTTTTAATCTGACTTGATGAGGTTTGAAGGTCAGAACGTGGCAGAATTTTTATCAAATATCAAGGATAAATTGAGCAAAGTCACTAAGGCAGTAGGCGGTAATTCCGATCGAGAATCGCCAAATGCTGCCAATAGCAACGGGCTAAAGGAGCCGCAATCTCCGGCTCAATTGTCTGCACGGACAACGGATGCGCGATCGGAGTATGTGATATCAGAAGATGCTGAAACTCCAGAAGAGTCAGAATTAGCATCCGAATATTTAGACTCAGAATACGATGAATATCCAATAGTCAAGCGCGATTGGGAAGGGTTGAAGCGCTTAATCGCTTGGTTGGAAATTGAACCTCAAGTTACCAGCTTGCAAGCAAAAGGAAAGGAGTTGTTGCGACCGGGATTGAGTTTGCTGGGAACTAAATTACCCGAAAAATCGGATAAGAGTGTAGTGCCGAAAAATAGCGCACCGCAAAATACCGAACTGCAAATAAATACCGAAATACAGGAAATTAGCGCGGCGCAGAACACCGAACTGCAAATAAATACCGAAATACAGGAAATTAGCGCGCCGCAGGAAGATAGCGCGCCGCAGAAAAAGACTAAAAAATGGATCTTCCGCCGTCGCCCTAGATTTTGGATAGCTTTAGGTGTTCTCAGTATAGGAAGTGGCGCTTTAATCTACGGTTTGTGGATTTTATACACCTTAGACAAAGGTTTGCCGGATGTTAACGATTTGTCGGCTTTTAACCGCGATGGAACGCTGACAATTAAGGCGGCAGACAATACGATTTTGTTGCAGTCGGGGCCGGCAACTAGAGATAAGCTGAAACTTAAGGAAATTCCCGAACTGTTGACTAAAGCTTTTATTGCGATAGAAGACCGCCGTTTTTACGAACATCGCGGGGTGGATTATCAAGGTATTGTGCGATCGATCGCTTCTAATTTGATAGCGAGAGATTTGGTGCAGGGCGGCAGTACAATTACGCAACAATTGGCTCGCGTTGTTTTTCTCAATCAAGAAAGAAGTATTAAGCGGAAGGTTCGGGAGGCTCTGTTAGCTCAGAAAATAGAGCGGGAGTTGACTAAAGAACAAGTTTTAGAACGGTATTTAAATTTAGTCTACTTGGGTTCGGATGCTTACGGGGTGGCGGATGCGGCTTGGGTTTTCTTTAGCAAACCAGTCGATAAATTAACTTTGGCAGAGATGGCAACTTTGGCAGGTTTGCCGCCGGCACCGAGCGAATATTCGCCTTTGGTTAATCCGAATATTGCTAAGCAACGCCGCAATATTGTGCTAAAACAAATGCAGGAAGCGAAGGTGATTACAGAGGCCCAGGCGAAGGAGGCCCAGGCGGAACCTCTGACTGTGAAACAAAGTTCGCCGAAGCGATTTAAAGTAGTCGCGCCTTATTTTGCTAGTTACATTCGCAAGGAATTGCCGCGCTATGTTTCTAAGGATGCTTTGGAATCGGGCGGTTTGACTGTCGAGACGACGGTGGATTTGAAGTGGCAGAAAATAGCGGAACAGGTGGTTAAAGATGCGATCGAGGTTGATGGCCGCCGTCAGGGTTTTGAACAGGCGGCTTTAGTTTCTATCGAAACCAAAACTGGGGAAGTTAAGGCGCTCGTCGGTGGCGGAAATTTTAAGGAAAGTCAGTTTAATCGGGCTACGCAGGCTTTGCGGCAGCCAGGATCGACGTTTAAAGGGTTGGTTTATGCGGCGGCTATGGGGGCGGGTTTTTCGCCCTACGACAGCTATGAAGATGCGCCAATTATTATCGACGGCTATCAACCGAATAATTACGGTAAAAAGTTTAGCGGTTGGCGATCGATCTCTGATGCTTTGAGGAGTTCGGTGAATGTGGTGGCTGTCAGGGTGTTGATGGATGTCGGGTTTGAACCGGCGATCAAATTAGCCCACGATATGGGAATTAAGTCTAAATTAAGTCCGATTTATTCCCTGGCTTTGGGCTCGTCTGAGGTGAATTTACTGGAATTAACTAATGCTTACGGTACTTTAGCGTCGGAAGGTAATTTTATTGAAGCCCACGGCATTACTAAGGTGATCGATCAGCGGGGAAATGTGATTTATAAAGCTGATTTTAAACCAAAGCGGGTTTTGGATAAGGATAGTGCTGCGATTACTACTTGGATGTTGGAGGGTGTGGTGACTGGGGGTACGGGCGGGCCCGCTTCTTTAGCCGATCGCGCTGTGGCTGGTAAAACTGGTACTTCGGAAAAAGTGCGGGATTTGTGGTTTATCGGTTACATTCCGCAGGTAGTAACTGGCGTTTGGCTGGGGAATGACGACAATTATCCGACGGGGGGAACTAGCGGTACTGCTGCTTACAATTGGCGCGATTTTATGAGTCAAGCTGTGAAGGGAATGCCGGTACAGGAGTTTCCCAAGTTACCTGAGTTGGAGGGCCGCAAAGGCAGTATTAAGGCCAAACCGGTGGAGCCGAAGGAGATTATTCGAGGGATGATTGTCAATGAGGATGGTGCGATCGTACCTTACAATCCCAATCCCGAACCCCGACATCGCGAGTGGCAAGAGCCTGCTTATCAAGAACCTGCTTATCAAGAACCTGCTTATCAAGAACCTGCTTATCAAGAACCAGCCCATCAAGATCAGAGATATTAAACTATCGGTTTGTAGTAAGGACTTTAGTCCTAATTGACTAAAATCTGCACAAATGAGGACTAAAGTCCGAACGATCGAACTCAGGCTTGTAGTGAGGACTTCAGTCCTTCTTAAATCGCTTTAGGCGCACCATAAAAAAGCCATCCATTTGATGTTTGTGCGGCCAAACTTTCACCCATCCTTCCGGTGATGGCTGGACTGGTAAATCAATGGTTGGCGGTTCGATTTGCCAGTCAGGATTGCTATCTAAGAACGATCGCACAACCTGTTCATTTTCCAAAGGATGAATCGTGCAAGTTGCATAAACTAAGACGCCGCCGGACTTGACAAATGTCGCGGCATTTGCTAGCAATTCCGATTGCAGTTGGGATTGTTGTTGAATATTTTCGGGCGTGTGTCGCCAGCGGGCGTCAGCGCGGCGGTGGAGGGTTCCGAGGCCCGAACAAGGTGCGTCTAATAATACTCTGTCTGCTAGGTTGATAAACTCTGGGAAGTGGCGGCTGTCTCCGGTATGAATTTTAATAGATTTCATCTGGAGTCGAGCGGCATTTTCAGCAAGTTTTTTGAGTCTGCTAGCTGTTTTGTCGCAGGCGTAAATAGTGCCTGTATCCTGCATTAATTCGGCGCTGTGGGTGGTTTTCCCTCCCGGTGCGGCGCAGGCATCGATGATGGTTTCCCCGGGCTGCGGATCGAGTAAATGAGTGACTAATTGAGCGCTGCTGTCTTGGATTGTCCACCAACCTTCGCTGTATCCGGGGAGGTTTTGAATTGCGCCGGTACTGCCATTTAGTCTTAATGCTTGGGGTAAATTGGGGATTCTGCTGGTTGAGATGTTCTGGGCTTGGAAGGCGGTCTCGATTTGGGCGATCGAGCTTTTTAAGGGATTGATTCTCAGGTCGATTGTGGGGGATTGGTTGAACCATTCGCAGAGTTGTTCGGTTTCGGTTTCGCCTATTTGTTCGAGCCACAATTCTACTAGCCAGTCGGGGAAGCTGTGCAAAATTCCTAGGCGTTGGATTCGATTTTCGGGTAATGTTAGGAAATTCAAACCCCCCCTAGCCCCCCCTTGGTAAGGGGGGGGATTGGATGTAGTTTCAGTCTCTGGTTGCTGAGGGGAATTAGGAACACTCTTAGCCCCCCCTTGGTAAGGGGGGGTTGGGGGGGTTAAACGAATATATTGCCGCAGCAAGCCGTTGACAAAACTGCTGAGTCCTGACAATTTGTTTTCTTTTGCTAGTTGAACGGTGGTGTTGACGGCGGCGGAGGGGGGGATGTGGTTGAGATATTGGAGTTGATATAAGCCTAAATGTAGGATGGTGCGGAGATCTGGCGGTTGTTGGGAGGATTTTTTGGTGGCTAGTTTGTCGATGATGAAGTCGATCGATCGCATTCTCCTAACGCTACCGTACACTAATTCTGTGACTAAACGCCGATCGAGGTCGTTGAGTTGAGAGTTGCGTAAAGTGCGATCGAGGGCTGCATCTGCGAATGCACCTCGGCGGTGGACTTCGCGGAGTGCGAGAAAGGCTATTTGGCGGGGATTTTGCATGGCGGGTTGGTTATATGTCAAGTTATTATAGATTGTCTGAGGATTGAAAATAGAAATTACGGCGATTGAAATCGCGTCTACACACACGAAGATATAGCTTCCCAACCAATTCCAAAATCTTGTAGGGGCGGGTTCACCAACCATCTATGAAACAGACAAAAAATATTATAAACCCGCCCCATCCCCACCCTTATTTACATGAACATTTTACCCATAAATTCATGGTACATTTGTATTGTTGGTGGGTGGGGGCGGGTTTAGGAAATTATGGATTTTTACCGTAAATTGTTGGCGAACCCGCCCCTACAAATTTGGTTTATAATATAACAACGTGTCCTAAGATGGACGATTGCCATAAGACAGAGGTTTCAACCGCCGGGTCTTTTTTGTTCAAATTTCGTCGGGATTGATGCCCATTTCTCGCAATTTGTCGGAAAGGCGATCGGCTTTTTGTTGTGCTAACTCCTTTTGTCTTGACAACTCCACATAAGACAAAAACTTCTGTCCATCAGGCCGATAAATTTCTAAATCTCCCGATGCAGTTTCAAAACGGATCTGCAAACGCGGACTCACCCAACCCTCCATTAACTCAATATAGTTGAGTTTGCCATCAGAACGCAGCCAACCAATTAATTCATTACCCTCTGGACAGTAGGCATAATATTCTTCAACTCCATAATTATCGGAGAAATGAAAGAGCTTAAACATTGCCTTTATCCGGTTTCTCCGCGAGAGGATTTCAAAGACAACTTGCGGAGCGATATTATCTTCAACCCACTGTTTATAACAATCTCTATAACCTTTCGGTCTACCAAAGACTACCATCGTATCAGGTGCTTGGCGAGTTTTGTTATCGCCTTCGACTGGATACCACAGCAAGTCACCTGCTACAAAGACATTTTCGTTGTCTTTGTATAAAGCATCTATTCCACCTTGAATGGTGACAATTAGTTCAAACTGTTTGGTGTTGTCTGACATGGGTTTGCCATCGCTGTCGGGGTAGATGATTGCTGAGGAGGTTTTAGTGGGAATTGTTGCCGTCATGGGGATGAGTCCTTTGCTAGTATCATCAATTTCTATTTTACGCTAAAGGCCGAGAAACCGGGTTTTTTCGGAAAATACTTCGTTATAACTCACAGATTAGGTGAAAAACCCGGTTTCTTTGTCGGAGTGTATAAGTCCGGCAGGGGTTTAAACCCCTGCCTCAAAGTGAAAGTCCTCGCGATGAGGACTGAGGAATTCTTTAGTCCTCATCGCGAGGACTTTTGCTATTAGCCAGGGGTTTAAACCCCTGGCGGTTTTTCGGGTGAAGTTGACACCAACGGTTCTAATAAATTGCGTTCTTCTATGGGAAGTTCTAGCAAAACTCGTCTGTCGCCCTTGGTTTCTTTATAGCGGACAGCGGCATTCAGCAGGCGCATGGAAATTTGGAATTGTTTGTAGTTGCTGGTTTGTTCTTGCCACAATTCTAACCAAGTGCGTGCGGCTTTGTCGCTGACCATTTCTGACATGAGCGCGGGAATGTTTCGCACAATTCCTGGTCCTAACACTGAGAGATATTCGTGTTTTTCGTAAACTGCAATTAGGCTGGCGCTCCGAGGTCTCCATATCGCTACATCCTTGTTGGCGAAGAGGTTGTTGATAATTAACTCAGCATCTTCTACACTAGCTTCATAGTCGGATTCCATGCCCTGGAATGCGGAGTCTAAGGCGGCGATACCTTCATCCCAACGATTCACTCCGATAATGGCAAGAGCGCGATAGAAGAAGACATATGAAGCTCGATTGCCAAGTGCTATCGATTTATCGTAAGCTATTAAAGCTTCATCATAATAGCGTTTGATATTGAAAAATACATAGCCTCGAATAGCCCATTCCAACTCATCTTTGGCATCAATTTCTATCGCCAGCTCGAAAGAGGCTAAAGCTTCTTCATAGCGTTTGAGGTTGTAGAGTACATGGCCTCGAATAGCCCAGGCCAAGTGATAATTGCCATCAAGTTCGGTCGCCATATCGTAAGATGCTAATGCTTCATCGTAGCGTTTGAGATTGTGGAGTACAGCGCCTCGTGAAAGCCAAATATGCTCAGCGTTGGCATCAAGTTCGATCGCCCGATCGAAAGATTCTAAAGCTTCATCGTAGCGTTTGAGGTTGTCGAGTACATCGCCTCGATTAGCCCAAGCCCACCGATAATTGGCACCAATTTCGATCGCCCGATCGAAAGATGCTAAGGCTTCATCATAGCGTTTGAGGTTGTCGAGTACATTGCCTCGATTAGCCCAAGCCCACTTATAATTGGCATCAAGTTCGATCGCCCTATCAAATGATTCTAATGCTTCTTCGTAGCGTTTGAGGTTGTTAAGTACATAGCCTCGTAAGGCCCAAGCCCGCTGAAAATTGGCGTCCAGTTCGATCACCCTATCCAATGATTCTAAAGCTTCATCATAGCGTTCGATATTGTACAAGCAACGTGCTTTTTCTAACCAGTCCTCTGCCTTACCGCGAATTGCCACCAGTTTATTTACTAGATTCAAAGCAGAAACATAGTCTTCCTTCTGTTGGCAATTTTCAATTTCCCGCACGTAAGCTGCTACGCGAGGGTCTTCATAATTATCAACTTCCCGTGGCCCAAGCGCACGCAGCAGATATTCTCGCTCAACTATAGCATTAGGCGGTAGTGTTTCCAAATTTAGCTGATACTTAAAATGACTTTTTTCCAATCTATTATCAACTAGCTCTTTCCCGATCGCACTAAATCCTACTCCCAAACGCTCCAAGCGCTGTTCCAACTCTTCTTGCGTGTACCACAACCGCAAAAAATCCACAATTAAACTAATCGGCTCGCCCCGATGCTTCTTCACATCCATGCAAAAACGCATCAGCACTTCTTGAAGTTCATAATACGACTCGCGCCCGATCGATTCGCTCGTCACATAACCCATTCCCGACAGTTGTTTAAGTTGGCTGGATGCTGTCTGATGCGTCATAAAACAGCGTTGGGCAATCTCTTTAACCATGACAGCCCCGCGCCGATCGCACAAAAATTCAACTATCTTTCGTTGCTGCGGCGAAAGCCACGCCATCCGCGCCTGATAGTATGGCGTCAATTCATCCAGGGTTTGCAAAAATGGTTTTACCAGTCGATCGAGCGAGTCGCGAGTCAAAAATTCCGCAAAAATCATGTAAACGCGGTGGTTGCCGCCCGCCAAGTGATGGATTGCCTCTATTCGAGAACGTCCCTTTGGCGTTTCTATGAATAACTCTAGTTCTTTGTTGCCCTCTAATTTTGCGATATTTTTCAACAAGCGGACAACTTCATCTAAATTTAGCTTTTCTAAATCGTGGCGCTTGAAAAAATTGTAGAAGGGCGCTTTTTTATTATCGATTCCTTTAAATGAATGCTGAGATGTCGCGAAAATCGTGCAGAAATGATATTTTTCTAAATAGTCTCGGAATTGCTGCTGCCCGCTCTCGCCCAATCCTTCAAACAAGTCATCCAGGTTTTCTACAAGTAAAAGCAGAGTGCGATCGCCCGCAAAATCCCTCAGCAATTCTGCTGCTGTCTGTTGAGCGGTATCTGGCGATTGACTGTAAAGCGATTCAACCCGATCGCACAATTTAGCATTATATTCCGCCGCATATTCTTTTTGGAGCGATCGCAAAATTCGCAGCAGCAAATCGAGAAACGACGTGACGCCCCACTCCTCCTCGCGCAACCAAGCAATCAGCACTTTTTCCCGCAAATCCTCCATTTTCCTGACGCGGTGATACATTAGCGAGACTAAGTGCGTCTTCCCAATACCTCGCATCCCGATCGATAGGTGATGCTGCTGCTGAGGCTTGAGGATGCTTTCGCGGATTGACTCGACTAGCTCGGAAGCCAAATCATGACGCTGCACCAACATCTCCTCTAAATCTTCGTGCTTCATCAGACTCGGCGTGAAGCGAGAGAGAAGTGTACCTTTCATACTGTCAACCCCCTGGATAGTAAGTGGTTCCCAAGAAGAGCCTGGGAAGGAGAAATTTTTGTTGATACGTTTTCCATGAAATGCTTGTTATACAAGGCTTTGATAGGTTATACGTCTAAGTGTACTATACATTTTTAATATATACGTTATTTCTATTGTATATTTCGCAAAGCAGTGTTAAACTGCCTTTAACAAGCAAACAAGCGCCCCTAGGTGGTACTAGAGACGCTTTCGATCGCTTGTTTTGACGAGGCACTGGCTGCAACCAGTAGCACTCTCATGTAGTTTTTGGTCTATTTAGACCGAGGAATTCTCATGACTAATTATAACAGCGAACAGCTCAATCTGTTCACCCAGCCGATCGCAGTTTTGGTGGAAATTGGCTGCACTGTTGAACGTGCCGCCGAATTAGTACAACGCTCAAAAAGCTCAATCTACGACCAGCTAAGGAAAAATAAACCGTATCTGCGGAAGGTTGCCACAGGTACGTGGCAAATTTCCCCTACAGGCAAAAAAGATGGCTCAATTCTTGTGAATGTTGCCTTCATTTTTTCTCCAAAAGATGAGTATTGGAGACTTACTTAAACCCAAACCTCAAGGCTGCGTTAGTCCAAGCTTAACGCAGCCTTCTGCCTCGCTTATTTGGAATCGAGGCAGAGCCGAGGGATCTACGTCCCCAGGCAGAGCCGGAGAATGAGAAAAAAGGATATAAAAATCAGCAAAAAATTCGTGAAGTTTTGTTACAATACGCAAAACTTGATATTTTAAACCATACTGAATGACCTTCTTCAACCCCTGTGAACCTCTAATCCGCTCCAAACAAGAACATCTCGACGTACAAGACCTCGCAGGCCTCTTGCGACTCCGCTGGAAAGTCGGAAATATAACTCTTTTCTCAGGATTTTATACGCGCATTGACCAAAGTTTTCTGCTTTGGGGTTTGGTGACGGCGGGGATTTTTTTCACGGCTCAGTTTGTCCCGCTTAGTTGGAGCTTTCAGGCGATTTTGTGGTCAACAGTGACTCTAATTGGTACTGCGGTAATGGCGGTTTTGACTTTGTTTTGGGTAAAAGTCGAGCGGGTTAGCTGGATTCTTTACTCTTGGGCGATTTTGATGATTTCTGGTTTGGTGCTGACGGATTGCAGTATTTTTGCCGGTTGGGGATTTTGGTTGCTGCATCTGTGCGATTTGTGGTTGGGGTTGAGCGCGATCGGCTATTTTTGTACTGGACTCGGTTTGCGATCGCGCACTTTTATCCTGATCGGGCTAACTCATTTATTTAGCATACCTCTATTAACCTTTGTTGCCCCTTGGCAATATCTAACCACAGGCATAATTATGGCCGGATGTTTGCTGTTACTCTCAGAGTTGCAGTGGGATATGCGATCGCCGATCGACAATACCTTGCTGTGCGAAGAACAGAAAGAATTCAACCGAATTCAACAGCAACGGCGGCAGTTCGGCGCGAATGCAGCCAAATAACTCAAAAATCTTAACAGTCCGCAATCTTACGATTCGGTGGAAACTCACTTAAGCTGCGATCCCCGAACTTAAGTCTGAGAGAGGATTCCAAAAGTGCGATCGATCCCTTACTCAAAGCCGACAGAGCATCTTTTCGATCGAAAAAGTGTAAAGAATTCTGTACAACAGGTCACACTTTAGAGAAATCGCAGAGAATAGAAACATACAGCATAAATAAAAAACAAACCTTAACCAGAACAGGTGTTTTGTTGTTTTACCTGTGAATCGCCAACCTAAGGAGAACGGTGTCCGGGAGGCGACTGGCGAACAATGCTGTACTTGCGAGGATAAAAGTTAATTCTGGTTGACAGTAGTTGTCAAAACCAAAAAGTGGTGCAGGGTTTTTACCGTTTCCCCTGCTTCGCAGTCTCCGAGGAGAGGCTAAACCCTCTACTAGAACAGCCTGAGGAGATTGGCACAAAATTTGACAGTTGGTCAGGCGGATGTTTGAGTCACCGTGTTTAATAAAATTGAGGAAATGCTCGCTTAGCAGCCTAGCAGGACTTAAGATTAAATAAGTCCTGCTTTATCGTGGGAAATAGGTTCGTAGTAAGGACTAAAGTCCTCCCCCTTGAATTTAGAAAGAAAAAACTGAAGTCCTGACTACAAACTTGTAAGTTCTGTTTTACTCGGGCGTGGATTTTCGCAAAATCTCTCGCACTTCCATTAAAATCTGTCCCAACATATTTTTGCCGCTGCCATCTTTCCCGCAACCCCAATAGTAATCTCCCGGTGCATTTTCGACTATTTCCTCATCGCCGGTAGCGAGTAAAATTTCGCGAATATCCGCATGAGTTTCAAATTTGCACAGTACGGCTTTTCGCATGATATCATCTTTGACTTGTTCCCAATCTTTGCGCAGGGGACGAGAACGAGATCGCCCCATTTTTGCTGCATCTTTCGGCGTTTTTGCTTGGCGAATTTGGTCGCAGTGCTCTGTTTGGGGAAACTTTTGTGCTTGAAAATAATGTTCGGTAGTGGGCCAGTATTCTCCATCTAACTCGAATCCGTGGCGGGAAAAATTAGATAAACTGCCGTATTCGCCGCGAGTGCTGTAAAAGTAAATTGGCATAATATTTTATTGCTAATTACGGGTGCATAATGTGCAAGTTAGATTCTCATGTAGGGTGCTATAAGAGCGCACATTACCAACCCATAATTATGCCATAATTTACAATTAGCACTTGGCTTTATTACAGATGTTTAGTAAAATATCAAAACTAAGATTATGCTTTTTCACCCTTCCATCCACTACTTATAACTAATCATGCAGCTTCAAATAGAAACCTTCACTGTCCGCAAGCGGTTTGCCCTTACTATCAGCCGCGGTACAACAGCCCAAAGTACGAATTTGTGGGTAAAATTAGCCCACGAAGGCATCGAAGGTTGGGGAGAAGCATCGCCCTTTTCCACAGGTTCTAAGCCCCAAACTACCGAAATTCTGCTAGCAGCATTGCAGGAAGTTGCACCGCTGCTAGAAAAGTTTACTCCGTGCGATCGCCAAAAAATCGAACAAATCTTAACAGAGGTCGAGTTACCCTCGGCCGCCCGCGCCGGCATCGACATGGCAATGCACGACTGGCTGGGCAAAAAAGCAGGCTTGCCGCTGTGGAAAATGTGGGGATTAGATCGATCGCGCATTGTCCCCACATCCGTCACCATCGGCATAAATTCGCCATCTGGTGCCAGAGACAGAGTGCGCGATTGGTTTGGCCAAGATGCGACAGAGCCCGCAAGCATCAAATACCGCGCCGTCAAAATCAAGTTGGGAAATCCCGAAGGAATTGAAGCCGACAAAGCTATGTTAATCGCAGTCTTAGAAGAAGCACCAGCTAATATTCAAATCAGTGTTGATGCTAACGGCGGCTGGAGTTTGAACAGCGCGATCGAAATGTGTCGCTGGCTGGAAAAATACCACATAAATTATGTCGAACAACCGCTTTCACCAGTCGCGGATCTGGCAGAATTCTCGGAACTTTACCGTCAATCGCCCCTGCCAATTTTTGCTGATGAAAGTTGCTTCAACAGTTCGGATATACCCAAGTTAGCGCACTGCGTCCGCGGCATCAATATCAAAATGATGAAATCCGGCGGATTGAGCGAAGCCATGCGGATGATTCACGCAGCAAAAGCCTGCAATTTGCAAGTGATGTTCGGCTGCTATTCCGATAGTGCGATCGCAAATACCGCAGCCGCACAACTTTCGCCGCTAGCCGATTACTTGGATTTGGACAGTAACTTAAATTTAATCGACGATCCTTTCACGGGTGCAACGATAGAAAATGGGTGTTTGGTGCCAAACGGGCGATCGGGATTGGGAGTGCAGCGAATTGACATTGTAGAATAGAAGTATCGCTCGAAACAAATCTGGAGATGCTATGATGCCAGTGCAATCAATTGGAGAGCAACTTGATAGAGAAGCAGAGCTTTTCTATGAAGCACACAAGCCGCCCACTGATTTAATTTTTGATGATGGTGCAGAAATGGAAAGCAACCGCCACCGGATAGCCATGACTGTTTTAATCCGTTCCGCAGAACAAGGTTTAGCTAACCGGAACGATTTTTTTGTCGGTGGCAATATGTTTATTTATTACAGCGCTAAACAGATTCGCAATCAGGATTTCCGAGGCCCGGATTTTTTCGCTGTGTTGGGTGTTGACAGCAATACTTCCCGACAAGGCTGGGTAGTTTGGGAAGAAAACGGACGTTATCCGGATGTCATTGTGGAACTGCTGTCGCCGTCAACAGCAAATCAGGATACAGGCAAAAAAAAGGACATTTACGAACAGGTTTTTAGAACACCCGATTACTTTGTTTTCGATCCTTTCGAGCCGAATTCTTTGCAAGGATGGCGTTTAGATGCCAACCTGCGTTATCAGCCGTTAGTGCCCGACGAGCGGGGTTGGCTGTGGTGCGAAACCCTAGGTTTTTGGTTGGGGGCTTGGGAAGGAATTGTCGATCGAGAAACAGCAGTCTGGGTGCGTTTTTATGATGAGTCGGGCAATCTAATTTTGTTACCAGAAGAAGCTGCTCAACAGCAAGCCGAAGCCGCTCAACAGCAAGCTGAAACCGCTCAACAGCAAGCTGAAGCTGCTCAACAGCAAGCTGAAGCTGCTCAACAGCAAGCCGAAGCTGCTCAACAGCAAGCCGAAGCTGCTCAACAGCGAGCCTCGCGACTAGAAGCCAGATTGCGAGAATTGGGAGAAGATCCGAATGCTTTGAACCAGTAATCGCCAATCAGAAACCCGGTTTCTTCCTAGATTTCTCGTTACTAAACGCAAAATTATCAGAAACCGGGTTTCTAGCCCCCCTCGCCCCGATATGTAATCCGTGAAACTGTCCGAAGTGTTGATATAATGTCCGGTAAATTAACCACAATACTTGTAGGGGCGGGTTTCACCAACAATCTTTGATTCACATCCACAATATCTATAAACCCGCCCTCACCAGGCGACTACACTGAACCAATGACTGAAAACTATCCCATCAAAAATGGCAAAGTTGCTATCTTGCTGCACGAGGGAATTCTCGGGACTTCCGGCAAAACAGGCTTAGCTTTTTTGCGCTACAGCGAAGCACAAATTGTAGCAGTAATTGACCGCCAATGTACAGGACAATCTTTGCCTGAATTAACGGGCATTCCCCAACAAGTACCGATAGTTGCTTCCGTTGCAGAAGCACTGCAATTTGCGCCGGATATTCTGCTAATTGGTATCGCTCCTTCCGGCGGTATTTTGCCGCCGGAATGGCTGCCAGAAATTAATCAAGCGGTAGCAGCAGGTTTGTCGGTTGTCAACGGTTTGCACGCGAAACTTGCACCTTTGATAACGGTTCCGTTAACCGAAAATCAATGGATTTGGGACGTGCGTCAGGAACCGCAATCTGTCGGTGCGATCGCCTCTGCTGCAGCGGCTAAATTAAGCTGCCGCCGCGTGTTAACAGTCGGCACAGATATGAGCGTCGGCAAAATGTCAACCAGTTTGGAACTCAATCGCACGTGCTTGCAGCGGGGTTTGCGTTCCAAATTTTTAGCAACCGGACAAACGGGTTTAATGATCGGAAATGAAGGCCTTGCATTGGATGCAGTTCGAGTTGATTTTGCCGCCGGTGCTGTCGAACAAGCGGTGATAAAATTGGGTTCGGAATGCGATATTCTGCACGTAGAAGGGCAAGGTTCGCTATTGCATCCGGGTTCGACGGCGACTCTACCGCTGCTCCGGGGGACACAGCCAACTCACTTAATTTTAGCGCACCGAGCCGGACAAACTCACATTCGCAATCACCCGCACGTATCGATTCCTAGTTTGGCGAAAGTGGTTGAACTGTACGAAATTGTTGCCGCTGCTGCGGGTGCTTTTGTTGGGGCAAAAGTCAGCGCGATCGCTCTCAATACTCATCACTTAACTGACGCAGAAGCGCTGTTAGCAATAGCAGGAATTAAAGCAGAAATGCGATTGCCTTGTACCGATCCGGTGCGGTTTGGCGCGGAGGTTTTGCTGGGGGCGATCGCCAATTGATATGCTACAATCAGTTACAACTAGCTAAGAGCTACAGAAAACTATGACACAAAGCATTCAAGCCAAAACACTGACACTGCGCGATGTCAAAACAAAATTTAATTTCCAACTTGCTGAAGACGAGCAATTCTTCCGGGAGTGGATTGACGATTTACCAGAAATTACTGATGAAGAAAAGCGATATCTAGACAAAGTAAAAGCTGGCTATACTAACAGTGCCGAGTACCCCATGATAGAAGATACCGTAAAAATGGTGGTACTGGCTCCCTTGCTATTTTTAGCAGGTTTCTTCTTGACTCCCTTTCACATAGAGTCAGAAAAATCGGTGGAACTGGTTACAGTTGATGAAGATATACTTGTCAGAGGAAGCATTGATATTCTGCTTTTAATTGAATCTTTTTGGGTTGTGGCAATCGAAGCCAAGCGAGCGCAATACTCTCTTGATGCGGGACTTCCCCAATTGCTATTTTATATGCTGAATGACCCGAATTCAGAAAGACCATCATTTGGACTTCTGAGTAATGGCAGTAGTTTCCGATTCATCAAAGTGACTAAACAAGGTACACCCCAGTATGCTTTGTCTAAGCTTTTTGATATTTGGAGCCCCGAAAACGAACTTTACGAAGTTTTTCGCATTTTCAAACGAATCGCTGCTGTAGTTTCCAACTATAACTCATGACTAAAAGTTCTTTTTCCTTGCCGTCAGAATGCGTTCTACGCCAAGCGTCGGCTCAAGATATCAAATCAATTAGAATGTTAGTTTGGAGCGCCAAACTCGATCCGACTCAGTTGCGCTGGGAGCAATTCTGGGTCATTGAATGCGCTGGACAATTGGCGGCTTGCGGACAGTTGCGGAAGTTTACGGGCGCGCAAGAGTTGGGTAGTTTGGTGGTGGCGAAGGATTGGCGCGATCGCGGTTTGGGCATTTACCTGACAAAATATTTAATTCAACAGGCTACAGAACCGCTATATTTAGAATGTTTGGGAAAGCGGCTGGCATCATTTTATACTCGCTTTGGCTTCGTGGAAGTTTCCGTGCAAGATTTGCCGCAGTCGCTTAAATTCAAGTTCGGTTTGTCTCAATTAGGTAAAACTTTATTCAGAATTCCGGTGACAATTATGCAGTATCAAAAAAGTTTTCTATAATTATGATTTTTATGAATTTAAGATTCTGAATTTATGAATTGATTTTAAGTTCGATTTGTTCAATAATGAATGGCGATTGCAGGGTCTGTTCTCCGCATCGGACGAAGAGTCCTCATCAGATGAGAGAGGACTCTTCGTCCTCACTACAAACCTAAGATCGGTTCTCCGCATCGGACGAAGAGTCCTCATCAGATGAGAGAGGACTCTTCGTCCGATGCGGAGAACCTATGAGTCACGGACGGGATATGTATGGATGTTCCGGATTGCGCGATCGACTTTGCGTAAACTCAGGATTCACAGCCTGCGGTAGTCCAGTTGCCGAAATTGGCACAGCTACCAGTCAGATGAGTAAGCTAAAACCTTTGAAAAATCGTTGTTTGCTGGCTTGCGAGTGTCCTGTGCCAGTACCAGACGATAAAAGTGGACTGGCGATCGCCCCAAACACATTCGACTCCTGGCAAATTAGTAAGTGTAAAGCAAACGAGTCACAGCCCAATCAAAAAAAGCAACCCCAAAAATAAAACATCTTCACAGCAGCAGTAATGCGGAATCAACCAATCTCTAATGTAGCTAACAACATCTACCCTCTTTGCAAATCCCACCAACGGCTCAACCACTAAATCCTTAATTCAATACCTCGGAATTACCCGATTTAGACTCCCCGCAACCGCTTCTGAAATCCCTCGAACATTTCAAAATTTCTTAGCCTTTTATCCTGATGGAACCACGAAAGACAAGAACAATGAAATATCAGGGCAATCAATCAATCTCAACCGAGGAAATGCAGCCTCTCAAATAGCACAAACAGACAATTACACATCCATTTATTGTAACACAACAGGAGTAAATATCATGTTCAACGTAGTAAAAGCTTTCGGCTCGATCTTCTCCACTCAAGGATACAGCACAGCCAACAATATGTTAATCAAAAATTACGTCAACACCAATTTTAACTATTTCAACGAAGAAGCCGTCGTCGATGAATCGATTTACCCGAATCAAACAGGTCGCGTCCGCTTCCAAGGTAGCTGGTGGCCCGCACGGTGCGATCGCCAAATCACCCTCACACCCGGAGACACCGTTTATGTCATCGGCGTTGACAGCATCACCCTGTTAGTTTCCCTCGCTCCGGCAGACTAAATCAGAGGATGAACAACCAGGAAATGCAACCTTTCAAATAGCATCCACAGGCGATTAAAGTTCCATATATATTAACACAAAAGGAGTCAGGGAAATGTTCAACTTAGTAAAAGCTTTCGGTTCTATTTTTTCTGTTCACACCTACAGCACAGCAGATAATATGTTAGTGGACAACTACATCAACACCAATTTTAACTATTTCAACGAAGAAGCAGTCGTCGATGAATCGATTTACCCGAATCAAACAGGTCGCGTCCGCTTCCAAGGTAGCTGGTGGCCCGCACGGTGCGATCGCCAAATCACCCTCACACCCGGAGACACCGTTTATGTCATCGGCGTTGACAGCATCACTCTGTTAGTTTCTCTCACTCCCGCCGACTAAACGAGAACTCGATCCAAACAACCTAACTTTTCACACCACATATCATTTCGGCATGGTTTATTTGCATAAACCATGCCTTTTTTATGCTTAAATAAGTTGAGACACATACTAGCGATATTGAAACCAGTGAACTTTCAATCAGTCATTGCAACTTTGAATCAATTCTGGAGCGATCGAGGCTGCCTGATCGCCCAATCCTACGACACAGAAAAAGGTGCAGGAACCATGAATCCCCACACCTTTCTCAGAGCAATTGGGCCCGAACCTTGGTCTGTAGCCTACGTCGAACCCTGTCGCCGCCCCACCGACGGACGCTACGGCGAAAACCCCAACCGCTTCCAACATTACTATCAATATCAAGTTTTAATTAAACCCTCTCCTCCCAACATCCAAGAAATCTATTTAGACTCACTCCGAGCATTAGGAATTCGCCCAGAAGACCACGACATTCGCTTCGTAGAAGACAACTGGGAATCGCCCACTCTGGGAGCTTGGGGCGTCGGCTGGGAAGTGTGGCTCGACGGCATGGAAATCACCCAATTTACCTACTTTCAACAGTGCGGCAGCATTGATTGCCGCCCCGTCTCCATTGAGATTACCTACGGACTAGAACGCCTCGCAATGTATCTCCAAGAAGTTGATGCGATGACGAAAATTCAGTGGAAAGATGGCATAACTTACGGCGACGTTCACCTGCAAGGGGAAATAGAACAGTGTACTTATAACTTTGAAGCTTCCAATCCTGAATTGTTGTTTACTTTATTTGGATTGTACGAGCAAGAAGCTGAACAATTGACCAAAAAAGGCTTGGTTTTGCCGAGTCTAGATTATGTACTCAAATGTTCTCACACTTTTAATTTGCTCGACGCTAGAGGCGTGATTTCTGTAACGGAAAGAACTCGCTACATTACCAAGATTCGCAACTTGGCGCGGCGTGTTGCTCAGCTTTATTTGGAACAGCGCGAACATCTGGGTTTTCCTTTGGATAAAGCTGTGAAAGTTTGAGTTATAAAAATAACTGTTATAAGTTTGTAGTGAGGACTTCAGTCCTCAGCTATTTCGCATTTAAATTGCATAGGGATGCGTCGCAGCAACGGCTCGCTCATGTTTTGATTGTTTGTTGACATACAATTTAAATGCTGATTAGCTTAGTTTTATGAGGACTGAAGTCCGATGCTGCGAACCCATGGGTAAGGTGCGCTGTGCGCTCCCTACAAACCAATCTAGCGGACTTAATATTAATGCCTAATTATTCAGAAAATAATACAGAAATAACTCCTCAATTGCGAGTTGATGGGGTGAGTTTGAAAACACCGATCGCCTCAAGCTACTTATTGGACAATATCTCGTTTCAGGTAAATAAGGGATCTCGCGTGGCAATTGTGGGCCCTTCGGGGGCTGGGAAAACTACGCTGTTGCGGTTGCTAAACAGACTCAGCAGCCCCACGACAGGCTCGATTTATCTGGAAAATACAGAATACCGACAAATACCTGCGATCGAACTCCGCAAACAAATCACCCTCATCCTGCAAGAATCCAAGCTTTTGGGAATGTCGGTGCGAGAAGCGTTGGCTTATCCTTTGAAGCTGCGGGGCGTGACTTCATCAAACATTGCAGAGAGAATTAGCGGGGCGATCGCACAACTGCACATACCCCAAGAATGGCTCGATCGCACGGAATTGCAGCTTTCTACGGGCCAAAAACAGTTAGTGGCGATCGCCCGCGGCATCATCCTGCAACCAAAAATCTTGCTTTTAGACGAGCCAACATCCGCCCTAGACGCAGGAAAAGCCGCCCACCTTTTGCAAGTATTGACACAAATAACTAACAATCAAACCACAATTTTAATGGTCAACCACCAATTAGAATTATCCGAGCAATTTAGCACGCGAATTCTGCATTTACAGCGCGGAAAACTCATCGAAGACTCGCCATCCCATCACATAGATTGGGTGCAACTGCGGCAAAACTTAATCCAAGCAGAAGCAGAAGCAGAACAAGAATGGTGAGTATAGAACTTGCACTTGTAGTCGAGTCTAGATCCCCCTCGCATCCCCCGATGTTTTGGGGAGTAGGGGTCGACTTTGAAAGCTCTTGTTCCCCCCTTATTAAGGGGGGTTAGGGGGGATCGAGAGGAATATTGCCACCCTACTTCCCCTTCCCTGATTTAATGTGCTCCCCCAGCACCCGCACCCGCTTTCACCTTTTTAAAACCCAAAATAGCAATCCCACTTAACAGCAAAGCAATTCCCACAAAATAAAAACAATCATTAAAAGCCATTACATAAGCTTCGCGGCGGACAATATTATCAATTGCCTTAATTGCCTGGTCTTTTGCCACGCTTAAATCCGCACCGCGACTCACAAAATACTGAGTCATTTGATTAATTCGCTCCTGCGTTGCCGGATTGTACAAAGAAACAGATTCCCCCAATCGATTCGAGTGAAATTGCTCGCGTTGCGTGACCAAAGTTCCTAACGCCGCAATCCCCATCGAACCTCCCATATTTCGCATCATATTAAACAAACCCGAAGCCGAACCAGCCTCGTGTTTCTCCATACCAGCAGTGGCAATAGTTGACAGCGGCACCATAATTAAAGGCTGCCCCATTGCCCGGACTAATTGCGACCAACGTAACTGATCGATACCCGTATCATGAGTCATACTGGCATTCATAAAACAACTCACCGCAAACAAACTCACACCTATGCCAATCATCAGCCGCATATCGATTCGCTGCATCAACTTCGGCACCATCGGCACGAGGAATAACTGCGGCACGCCGCCCCACATAATCACCTCGCCAATTTGCATGGCATTGTACTGCTGAATTTGACCTAAATACAGCGGCAAAATAAACACTGAACCGTACAATCCCACCCCCAAGGATACATTGACAATAGTAGCTAAGCCGAAATTGCGGCGAGTCAGCAAGCGCAAGTTAATAAACGGTCGTTTGCGAGTTAGTTCTATCCAGAAAAAAGCGCTGATAAATATTGCAGCAATTATGCTTAAACGCACAATAAAATCAGAACTAAACCAGTCCTTGCGGCTGCCTTCTTCTAACACGACTTGCAGGGAACCCAAGCCGATCGCCATCGAGACAATTCCCCACCAGTCACCCCCTTTTAGCAGTGACAATTGCATCGGCTTAGGGTCAACTGCGTACCACACAGCAGCTAGCAGCAGCAGCCCTGGAACCAAATTGAGATAAAAGACATATTGCCAGCCGTAATTCTCCGTCAGCCAACCTCCCAATGTCGGCCCGATGGATGGTGCAAAAGTAGCTGTCAGTGCAAACATCGCCATGCCAACGGGCTGTTTTTTCGGGGGCAAATTCGTCAGCAAAAATGTAAAAGACATCGGAATTAAAATGCCGCCCGTCAATCCCTGCAAAGCCCGAAATACAATCATTGAATTCAAATTCCACGCCCAAGCGCAGCACATGGAAAAGAATACAAAAAAAGCGGCATTTACCAAGATGTAGCGACGGACTGAAAACACCTGCGACAGCCAACCCGTCAGCGGAATTACGACAATTTCTGCGACTAGATAGGCGGTGGAAATCCAAGAACCTTCTTCTAAGGTTGCGCCTAAAGCTGCTTGAATATCTCTGAGAGATGCGTTGGTGATTTGGATGTCCAAAACTGCCATGAAAGCGCCGAGAATTGTTCCCATGACGCCGATCCAGGTTTTTAAGGGAACGCGATCGCTCTGCTGTGGTATTGCACTTGTATTTGCCATGGGTTTAACCTCTGGTTGCGTAATTAATTTGGATGTTTTAACCGCAGAGGGCGCAGAGGGCGCAGAGAAAGAGAAGAGAAGAGAGAAGTTTACAAATTCTTGAGGATTGCTGGAGATACAGTCAGATATTAGCTTTGGGAATGTTGTTTAATGTTGGCATTTGTGATTTTAGGCTAAATCGCTACTGCGGAATTAAACCCATTTTTTGATAAAGTGGTCGGACTAAGTTTTTTAAAGCTGGCAACTGTTTGGTAAAAATTATCGAGCCTAAAATACAAATTATACCTCCAATGATGACTGTATTGGGAGCGCCGATATAATTTGCCAATCCGCCGGCAAGTAAATTCCCAAACGGTGTCACTCCAAAAAATGCCATCGTGTATATGCTCATCACTCTGCCGCGTTTGTCGTCTTCCACAATTGTTTGCAAAAATGTGTTTCCTCCTGCAAATTGCAAAATGAAACCAAACCCAACGAACAACATCATGATTAATGACAGCCATAAGACGCGAGACAAACCCAAACCTATCAGTCCGAATCCCATAATTGCTGGTGAAATCGCAATCCATTTGCCGAGGCCAACTATACTTGTGCGTCCGATTAAATAAATCGCGCCTGCAAATGCTCCGACTCCGGAAGCTGCCATCAAAAATCCGAGGGTTTGCGGGCCGCCCTGCAGAATTTTTGTGGCAAAAATTGGGACTAATACTGTGTGGGACATTCCGGCGAAGCTGACTAATGCTAGTAGCAGTAAGATTGCTCGAATCGGGGGAAACCCGAAGGCATAATCGAATCCTTCTTTTAATCTTTGTAATGGTTTGCTATTAGTTGCTGCAATTTTACGGGGTTTGAGGTGCATGGCTAATAAGCCTGCAATTACAGCGATGTAACTGAGTCCGTCAATCAGAAAACAATAACTGGCGCCGACTGTACCTATTACCAATCCGGCAATTGCTGGGCCGATTAGTCGGGCTCCGTTGAACATGGAAGCATTCAGGGCGATCGCATTTGCTAAGTCTTCTTTCTTTTCCACGAGCTCGGGCACAAAAGCTTGTCGTGCGGGCGCGTCAAAGGCGTTAATTGCTCCTTGAAAGAAACTCAGTACCAAAAGCTGCCAAATGTTGACGACTCCTGTTAGCGCTAAAAATGCTAGGGCTAAGGATTGAACCATCGCTAATATTTGAGTGGCAACTATGACTCGGTGGCGGTTCCAGCGATCGATTAAAACTCCTGCAAAAGGCAGTAAAATTAATGTTGGGATTTGACTGGTAAATCCTACTACGCCGAGCATCCAAGGTGAATCGCTCAAATTGTAGACAAGCCAAACAGTAGCGACTTGCGTCATCCAACTGCCAATCAGCGAGATGCCTTGTCCTGCAAAAAACAGGCGGTAATTTTGCGATCGCAGGGCTGGAGGAAGTTTGATTTTTTTGATTTTTTCTAGAAGATTCATGTATCAGTACGGCTCGAGCAATCCTATGGGATTGGTAAACATTTTGTCGGGGTAGCGCCCTTGGGCCTATGCCTAATTAGCGAGGGGCAACCATCGGGAATTACACCTAGACTTATTTTAGGAATCAAATAGAATTGCGGTATGGGCCTCTGGTTCGATTTTAGGACTTCGGAAAATCAGGATTTGAGTATTCAGGGTTTATGCACTCTCCTCAAAGAAACCGGGTTTTTTGCGTATCTGCGGACAGAAACCGAGTATTTTTGAGAAAAAACCCGGTTTCTGGCCATCTGTTCGTAAATCCTCTCTTGTTAATTTCTTCCCTACAGCAAAACGATCGCCACAGTGATATCTTTCTGTCGCGATCGCTTGACTGAATACAAATTTTTGTGCCGAACCTCAATCAATGCTCAACAGCCAAGTCCCCAGGTAACGCATCAAGGGAACGTCCCCTGGGGTGCGGATGCGGACGTTGAAATGGTACATTCCGCCGGGACTTGGGTTTCTGACGTTGGAGAGCACAACCTCAACGTTGTTGCCGGCAGGAATTGGCTCTGCGGGATAAATTTCTATGAATCGATTTTCTTTGTCCCAGATGACTTCTTGCAATTGGATTGTTTTGTCTTTGACGCGCACTTTAATGTCTTTTTGGTCGAATTCGCCTTTGTAGTAGTCTGGATAGGAGATGTTGAGTTGGGCGATCGCCAGACTTACTTTTTTGGAAGGAATTCGCAGCCGATATCTATCGCCGCTCATCCCGGCTTTGCCGTAATCCAAGCGATAGTTTAACTGGTTGGCGCGATCGGGGCCGCCGAAAATCGTGAATCCTGGCATGGACTGGGCTAAACTGATGGCGGGCAAGCTCGTTAGCAAGCAACCTGTCACCGCTAATGCTGAAAATAATCGTTTCATAATCGCTCCTCTCACCAAAATTACGATGGAACCTTAAATATTTACTGCGGGCAATTTGCGATGAATGCCTTTAATATACCGAATGTCTCAGCAATTTAATGAGTGCGAGCTCGCTCCGGCTCAGCTTAATTATTTTTTGCGTAATACTCACAACAGACATTAAAACTACAGAATTAGGCAGCGTTTTATTGTATCATGCTCTGCTGCAAATTTAACAGTTTAGCGAATTTGAATCTATAAGACAAGTTAAAGAAGCGAGTGTATTTTTGGGGATCGGCTTTAGTATCAACGTGAGAAGTTTAGGGCAACGGGTGCTTAAATGTAAAGCCCAACAGCCAGCGATTGAAATCGCACGCCAAACAAACGATGTCCGCCTCTGGGCGGACTGTCCAAGCCAGCCAGCGATTGAAATCGCACGCCAAACAAACGATGTCGGCCTCTGGGCGGACTGGGAAATTTGAATTTCAACCGGCGTCGGCAGGTGCATGTCTGACAAGACGCGGTTTCAACCGCCCTGTCTATTAGAGTAAAGGAGAGTCCATGAAATTAGCGATCGCAAAAGAAATAGCAGCAGGGGAACGCCGGGTGGCTTTAGTACCCGACGCTGTAGCCCGATTAGTCAAACAGGGCGTCGAAGTTTGGGTTGAGGCCGGTGCCGGCGCAAAATCCTTTTTCTCGGATCTTGCTTACGAAGAAGCGGGAGCTCAGGTTGTCGCCGATACCGCTAGGCTGTGGGGCGAAGCCGATGTCGTCGTGAAAATCGGGGCCTTGCAAGAATCAGAAGTTCATCAACTCCGGGAAGGAGGCGTTTTCATCGGATTTTTGAATCCTTTGGGAAATCCGGCTTTGGTACAGCGTTTGGCCGATCGCAAAGTAACGGCATTCAGCATGGAAATGATCCCGCGCACCAGCCGCGCTCAAAGTATGGATGCGCTGTCATCTCAGGGTAACGTTGCCGGTTACAAAGCGGTACTGATCGCAGCCGCAGCTTTGCCAAAGTATTTTCCGATGCTGACAACGGCGGCGGGTACAATTCGCCCCGCGAAAGTATTGGTAATGGGTGTGGGCGTTGCTGGCTTGCAGGCGATCGCCACAGCGCGCCGTTTGGGCGCAGTAGTTGAAGCCTTCGACATCCGCCCGGAAACCAAAGAACAAGTGCAAAGCTTGGGCGCTAAATTCCTCGATGTCGAACTAAAAGAAGAAACAGTCGCCGCCGGTGGCTACGCTAAAGAATTATCAGAAGCCGCCAAAGAATACACCCGCCAAGTGCTCACCCAACACGTCAGCGCCTCCGATGCAGTGATTACAACTGCTCAAGTTCCCGGCAGAAAAGCACCTATTTTAGTTACCCGAGAAATGGTTTCTCAAATGAAGCCGGGATCGGTAATTGTTGACCTCGCGGCCGAACAAGGCGGCAATTGCGAATGTTCAGAAGCGGGGAAAGAAGTTGAATGGAACGGCGTTAATGTCATCGGCCCGATTAATGTGCCCTCGTCGATGCCTGTCCACGCTAGCGAAACTTACTCGAAGAATATCTCGGCTTTAGTTCAGTTGATGGTGAAAGATAAGGAACTCAATTTGAATTTTGAAGACGATATCATCGCTGGTGCTTGTGTTGCTCGCGATGGGGAAATTAGCAACCAGCGGGTGCGGGATGCTTTGAAGGCTGAGGCTTCAGCCGTCAGTTAGATTTTGTCGTTATGAGGCAAAGTCCGGCAGTCCGATAGTCCGGCAGTCCGATAGTCCGGCAGTCCGATAGTCCGGCAAGGGTTGAAACCCCTGCCTCAAAGCTCAAGTCCTCTGAAGAGGACTGAAGAACTCATTAGTCCTCTTCAGAGGACTTTGGCTAAAAGCCCCGTGGAATTCATTCCCTGGCGGACTGGCGAACGCAACCGGGAACTGGCGGACGCAACCGGGAACGAGTTATTTCCAATTACCAATTACCAATTGTTATGGCAGAAGGATTGATTGCAGGTTTAGTGGTGTTTACGCTAGCGTCGTTTGTGGGATTTGAAGTAATCAATAAAGTCCCGCCGACGCTGCACACGCCTTTGATGTCGGGTTCCAATGCGATTTCAGGAATTGCAGTTTTAGGTGCAATTTTGATTTCCGGCCAAGGCAATGTGACTGTTACTTCGATTTTGGGGACGATCGCGATCGCCCTAGCCACAATCAACGTTGTCGGCGGTTTCTTAGTAACCGATCGAATGCTGCAAATGTTCAAGAAAAAAGAGGTTAAAGCGTGAACGATTTTCTGCCCAGCGGCATTCAGCTAGGCTATCTAGTGGCCGCATCTTTATTTATCGTCGGTTTGAAACAATTGGGTTCCCCAGCTACTGCGCGTCAAGGAAACGTGTTAGCTGCGATCGGGATGTTAATTGCGATCGTCGGTACTTTACTCGAAAAGCAAGTAGTCAGCTACGAATTGATTGCTGTCGGAATTATCGTCGGTTCCATTTTGGGAACAATTATGGCGAAAACCGTCGCGATGACGGATATGCCGCAGATGGTGGGTTTGCTTAACGGTTTCGGGGGTGCGGCTTCTGCACTCGTTGCTGTGGGCGAATTCTGGCGCTATCTCAGCATCCCCCAATCGCCTGCGCCCGACGCGACGATTACGATCCTTTTGGGCGTGTTAATCGGCGGAATTACTTTTACTGGTAGCGTTGTGGCGTTTGCGAAGCTGCAGGAATTGCTGCCGGGGGCGCCGATTTCGTTTCCGCTGCAACAGCCGTTTAATGCCATGCTGGCGATCGCACTTTTAGCCGGCAGCGGTTATATGGTATTTAACCCGGAGGATGTGCCGGTATTCCTCGGTTTGGTGGCGATTTCCAATATCCTCGGTATCATGTTTGTGCTGCCGATTGGCGGTGGCGATATGCCCGTGGTGGTGTCGCTGCTTAACTCTTATTCGGGGATTGCGGCGAGTGTGGCTGGGTTCATTTTGATGAACAATATGCTAATCATTGCTGGTGCACTTGTTGGCGCGTCTGGAATCATTTTGACGCAGATCATGTGTAAGGCGATGAATCGATCGATCTCTAACGTGCTGTTTGGCGCGTTTGGTAGCGGTGGCGGTGGTGCGGCTGCTGGGGCTGCTGCTGGTGGGGCGATCGACAAAACTGTTCGCAGCATCAATCTCGAAGAAAGTGCGATGATGTTAGGCTATGCGCGATCGGTGGTAATTATTCCCGGTTACGGAATGGCTGTAGCGCAAGCCCAGCACTCGGTACGCGAGTTAGCCGACGGTTTGGAAAAAATGGGTGTTGACGTGAAATACGCGATTCACCCGGTAGCTGGGCGGATGCCGGGGCACATGAATGTACTGCTGGCGGAAGCAAACGTGCCTTATCCGCAGTTGTACGATATGGACGATATCAACCCGCAATTTGACGAAACCGATGTTGCTTTGGTAATCGGGGCGAATGATGTGGTGAATCCGGCGGCGCGCCACGATACGGCGAGTCCGATTTACGGGATGCCGATTTTGGAGGTTGATAAGGCCAAGCATACGATCGTGATTAAGCGCGGGATGAGTGCTGGTTTTTCTGGTGTTGACAACGAGTTGTTTTATAAGGATAAGACGATGATGTTGTTTGGTAGCGCTAAGGATGTGGTTGCCAAATTGGTTGCTGAGGTGAAGCAGTTGTAGGATTTTTGCGATCGCTGATGAAGGCGGATTAACGCGGATTAACGCAGATAATTAAACCCGGTTTTTTGGATAAACCGGGTTTTTGTTTGGGGTTTGTATAGATGCTAATACTTCTCTTTCTTTCAGTCTCTTAGAGAGGGACTTCGTGTGACAAGCAGCGATTTTAATCGGCGAATCTTATAAAAAGATACTGCTATATTGTCCGCCCTGCGAATTATCTCAGCGGGATAAATTCAATCCTATCTTGATATTCATTTTCAAAAGATGCTCCGGCAATTTCAATTAACTCGTCAATCACTTGGCCCATATCTGCATTCAAGCGGATTGTGAGAATTCCTAAAACGTGGCGACCTTGGGCTGTATGATCAGACAAATGAACAGGCATTGAACGTCGGTTATTAGTAACGAGGATAAAGTTATTCTCCTCGCACCAACACAAGATTTCTGGATCTTTCGTTCCTTTAGGCGGAACACCTTCATCGCCAACCATCAAAACGACGATATCGGATTGATGATACAAAAGCTGCACCCGATATTCAGGGTCTATGTTTTCGTCTAACAGGTATTTAACAGTCATTAATGAACTCTATCGCGTTGTGTAGATATGTTCTTTTGTTCCTTAATTTTACGCATTTTCAAGACAAAAGGTGATGGATTGCGATCGTATTCAGCTTCAGCTTTGAGGCAATATTCTAACCAATCTCCTACATATTTACCTACAGTTTTGGGACTTTCCAGATAGTACAAAATCGTAGCATACACTTGAGCCATAGTTAATGTCCGAAATTTTTGAGCTATGGCTTCTGGAGTTTGGCCGCAGTGGATGTATTCGTAGAGAACGTGTTCGATACCGACGCGGGTTCCTTTGATGCGGATATCTTCTGGTGTTAAAAATTCAAAGTAATCTTCTAATTGCATGATTGTGGTTCATTTTCACTGTGAGTTTTGAGCGTATACTGAGTGTAGCACATTGGCTACTTCAACTCGCCCCAGTCCTGCAAGGGTTTCAACACCTGCCGGCTTTCGGGAATGCGTTACTTGGCTGATGTAGAACTTTTCAACTTAATTATCGCTCTTGTAGTCTATCAAAATTTTATCGAGGATTCTGTACCGTGAATAATGGTGGAAAGTTTTTTAACGCCGCAAACCTGACTGTCGGTGTACTAAGTTTGTTAGCGGCTGTTGTCGGTGCCGGAATTGCTTATACTCAAGGTTGGCAGCCCCTGTTATTTGGAAAAGATACTCGTTTTTCCTGCCAAAATCAGCCAGATACTCAGGGGGGAGGTGACGTTTGGACTGTCATGTACCGTCACGATCAAGGTCAAAAACCTTGGTTGAAAATAAAGACAACTTTAGGCGGTGGCTATGACCCCCTCAAACGTTGCGAAGAAATTTCTGAACGATTGAACGGTTATCGCAAAGATGGTTTAATTCGGTTAGCTTATAGAGGCGATTCTAATACGCCGAATCAATATGTGATTTGTGCTAAAACTAAGTTGAGTGGCGAGGGTTGTCCGCTGTTGGTGACATTGAAGCCCGGTAGCGAAACGGAGGCTTATAACGCAATGCGAGATATGACTGAAAATTTGCTGACTGGTACTGGGGTTGATCAAAATAGCGATGGTAAGTTGGCAACTCCTAAGTTTTCTCAGGCTTCGCCAGAGATTGATTTAACTCCTTTTTTGGCTGAAGAGGATCGCCTTGTTGGATCTAAGTCTGCTAAGTGATATCATACTTGCTCGCCAGCGAATGTCATTGCGAAGGTCGTGAAGCAATCCCAGAGGCTTGCGATTGCTTCGCTTCACTACGTTTTGCTCGCAATGACATACAAGAATGAGGTCGATGGACATCAGATAAACCCCCAGTGCCATGTATCGAAAACCAAGACACCGCATGACTGCGTGGATTTTGATGCGTTCACTATTCTTAATAAAAACTTGAAGTCTTTATAAGTTACAATCTACGAATCTATCCAGGAAAGAAGGACCACAAACCCCCATACAACCCACGGAACCCCACCACCCACCTGGGAGGTGAGCTTCGGGTGCATTGATATTAAAAGTAAGTCTACGTGATGAATACTCAAAGAAAGCAGAAACCGAATCTCCTTTCTTTTTCCAGCCGAGCGTCTCACTAAAAGCTTCCTTGACTCTTCCATCATAATTTTTCGCGCCACCGCCAAGACGTTGATAAATGCTCTTCTGTACAGAAAAGCCGAAGCGTCCATCACTGTATTTTACCCAAAGTCGATCCATCGCCCGCAAATCCGGACAGGAAAAATTTGCGACATCTTCCTTGCTTAGCCAATTTTCTTGTTGTATCCCCGCCACTTCTAACATTTTGTTATCAGTTTCTCGATCTGCTTCCTCCCACTGTCTAGCCGCCAATAAATCGCGCAGTTTAGTATAGTCTGCTTTAGCAAGGGGTTGATTTTCCCAAGACTGATTTGCCTGATAAGTTTTAATGGGAATTCCCCACTTATAAGTATTAATTTGTACTCCTCCAGCAACTCTTGTCGCTGCTTGTTGCAACGCCGCTTGCTGCTGCGGAGACAAACTTGCTTGCTGATTCTGCAAATCCGCAACAATTTGAGCGTCAGTCTTGCCGTGAACTGCAACCACTTTCCCGCTAGTATCTAAAACAGGCCCGCCACTCATCCCACCAAAAGTAGAAGCATCATAGGAAATCCCATAACCCTGTTCCAACACATCCAACCCAGATACCAAACCTCGCACAAACTGTCTCACTAATTTGCCGCCACCAACCCTGTCTGGAAACCCAGAAATGTAGATTTGGTCTGTTTCTTTCACCCTATCAGAATCGCCAAGATTGAGACTCGGATAAGGACATTTTTCCCCGGCTGACTGAAACGTTACCAGTGCTAAATCCAGATTAGGACTTGCTTGGATGCTGTCAGTTTTATGAAGTTTTTGGTCGTTAGTTTGCAGGTTCAAACTGCGCCCTTCCACCACATGACGTGCCGTGAGTACCGTGCAAACTCCCGTTGGCCCCGGCACAATAAAACCCGTACCGTGTCCGGCTTCATTTTGGTAGGAAATCAGCACGATGCTATTTTTAACTGTTTCGGCAATTTCTTGAGATGATTTCTGCTGCGAGCAACTTGTTAAGGAAACTCCGATAAGGGTGAAGATTAGCCAGAAAGAGCGAAATTTCATGAATTTTGCTGATAATTTTAGGGAATAAGGGAGTAAATGAATAATTTCTACAACAGTGATCTGTTGTTTTCCAGGTAGGAGATTAATATGAAAGTATACCATTTTTTTGCGATCGTAGCTACGGGTAAGGAAATGGGAGCGATCGCAGGTGACAAGTTAAGATTAAAAGCCTCTTGATATCTCGCTGGTAGCCAAGTCTAGATCCCCCTCGCATCCCCCTTAAGAAGGGGAGTAGGGGTTGACTTTGACTGCACTCTTGTCCCCCCCTTAAGAAGGGGGGCTAGGGGGGAGCGAGATTTGGTGGACTCACAGAAAAGCATCGGGCGGGGCGGGTTTACGAGATAATTAGTTTGAAACAATTATGGTTGGTAAAACCCGCCCCTACGAGATTGCAAATTATTCGATCGCGAATCAACGAATAATTTGAAGCTGCGATCGCTAGAAATGAGGAAGCCTAAAACAGGGCGCGAATTTGCTATAATCTAGATAATATATTCCTGCCCTCGCACTTATGACTATACAAGAATTAGAAACTCAAATTTTAACCTTAAATCTCGCTGATAAAGCTAAACTAATCAGCATCCTAACTCAAAATTTAACCAACGGTTCTTTAGGCATTAAAAAGACTCCCGGTGTCTGTGGAGGCGATGCCTGTGTCGGTAATACTCGCATACAAGTTTGGGTACTTGTGGGTTATCGCCGTCTCGGATGCAGCGATGCGGAACTCTTTAAGTGCTATCCCCATTTGACTGCGGCTGATTTAGTCAATGCTTGGGCTTATGCTGATGCTTACCCAGAAGAAATTGAACAAGCAATCAAAGAAAATGAGGAAGCCTAAAACATGGCGCGAATTTGCTATAATCTAACTAAGATATTCCTACGAGCGCAATTATGACTATACAAGAATTAGAAACTCAAGTCTTAACCTTAAATCCGGTTGATAAAGCTAAACTCATCAGCATCCTAACTCAAACTTTAACCAACGGTTCTATAGGCATTAAAAAGACTCCAGGTGTGTGTGGTGGTGATGCTTGTATCGGCAATACTCGCATACCAGTTTGGTCACTGGTGTGCGATCGCCGTTTAGGTGCTTCCGATGGTATCATCTTAGAATCATTTCCCGATATAACCGCCGCTGACTTGGTAAATGCCTGGGCTTATGCCGATGCTTACCCAGAAGAAATTGAACAAGCAATCAAAGAAAATGATGAAGTTATGGAAGAAAGCGATGTTTATTAAAAGTTAGAATATTTTTACACAGGGGTGAGTTTGCTATAATAGAGCGCACCCATATTGTTTCGATAAAAATGGAATAGTAAACAATGACACTGAAAGAATTAGAAAAACAACTCCTTGCCTTAACTCCAGGTGAAAAAACTCAGGCAATACAGCTATTAGTCCAAAGCTTAAGCAATACTTGGCAAGGAATAGAAAAAACTCCCGGCGTGTGTGGCGGTAGGGCTTGCATCGCTGGGACTCGCATCCCTGTTTGGGTAATGATTGAAGCTCGTCGTCTCGGATACAGTGAAGCCGATTTGCTAGAAAATTATCCCACTATTGGTGCAGCAGATCTGGCAAATACCTGGGCTTATGCTGAGGCATATCCTGATGAAATTGAACTGGCAATCCGAGAAAATGAGGAAGCCTAAAATATGGCGCGTTTATATTCAGATGAGCAATACCCAATAGCTGTTGTAAAAATTATCCGAACTCTCGGTCACGATGTTTTAACTGTTCAAGAAGCAGGAAATGCTGGACTGAAAATTCCTGACGATCGAGTGTTAACATTTGCAACGAGTGACGAGCGATCGGTGTTAACATTGAATCGGCAAGATTTCATCCGACTTCATCGCCTGCAACCCAATCATTCTGGTATTATTACTTGCACTAACGATCGCAATTGGGAAAGGTTGGCATCACGTATCGATGATGCTATTTCTGCTGAAGAAACATTGAGTGGTAAATTGATTCGGGTGGTACGTCCCCAAAACTGAAAAAAAAGCCGTGAAGCGTAGCTATCCCGTAGGGAATCGCCCAAACCTATCCTAAAATCTTACTAAATGCACCAATATTAGGTAGAATCATCTGGGTGTCTGAGGATTAACTATATGCGCTGGGTTCGATATATTGCGATCGCGATCGTCAATTCTTTCGGTGTCGTCATCGGTATAATTTGGGTTGCAATCCCCGCAACACTCGCTCAACCTTCCCTAAACTACCAACTCGCACTCTCCCCGCGACAGCCAGACGGCGACACTCCGCAATCCCTCCCGGAACTCTACAAATTGCGCGATCGCCTCAAAGTACAATTAGATAAACTTGCCCAAACTCCCGACAGCAGCCTGTTTTCCCCCGAATATTGGCAACCAGAAAGCCCCCGCCACCAATCCCAAATTCTGACGCAGCAACTGCAAAACGTTCAAAATCAGATTCAAATAGAAAAACAAGCCAAAAATAATTGGGACGAAGCTGCTAGATTAGCCTCCCAAGCCGTCGTCATTGGACGCACTTCTAAAGCCGATCCCGCTACTTGGGAACAGTCGCAACGCTTTTGGCAATTGGCTATCAATAACCTTCGGCTCATTCCCCACGGTTCTTTTTTGGCCCAACGGGCGATCGACAAAACCATCGAATATCAAGGAAATCTCACTCTCGCTACCTACGAATGGCAAGTAGCACGTTCTACACAGAAAATTAGAGCCGAGGAAGAACAGGTAAGAGAAATCGCCCGAAAAGAGCAAGAACAAAAAGAATTTGCTCGCCGAGAAATAGAGAGACAAGAACAAGAGAAAAAAGAACTCGCCCGCAGAGAACTAGAAAGACAAGAATTTGCAAGGCAAGAATTAGTCCGACAAGAACAAGAAAAACAAGAACTCGCCCGCCAAGAAAAAGAAAGGCAAGAATTAGCACTAAAAGAACTAGAAAGGCAAGAATTAGAAAAGCAAGAACTCGCCCTAAAAGAACAACAAAGACAACTATTAGAACTCAATCAACCAGCAACTCCCCAACCAACTCCTGAGTCAACCGCAACAGCAACTCCCGAATCAACCGCAACCGCAACTCCAGCCCCAGTTGCGCCCGCCGCGTCGCCGTCGAACTTTTTCTTTGCGGGAGATACCAACAGAGACGGCGAAATTAATCAGCTAGACGAAGCCGGAAAAGAACAATGGTCATTGTCCAGCGGCGCGCTCATTCTGTTTAACGAGCAAAAGAGCGATCGCACAAAAATACCGACTTGGCAACAAACCAAAGTTAGCGTACCCCGCCGCGCAGCAATGCTTTCTCAAGTTAACTTAACACTGTCTGAAAACTTCAAAACATCTCAATTATTTATCACGGCTGACAGCATTGCTAGCCCTCACATCAGCGTTTTTCAGAAAACGGGCGACGGCTGGCAACCTGTAGATATATCCGGTGCTCAACCCCTAGTTTTCAGCACGAATATTGTTTTAGGCGTGGAAGCAAAACAATTTGCCGATCGCAACTGGAACGGCCAAGTTAATCTCAAAGCAACTGCCGAAAACAACGGTCAACAAATCGCCGCCACCACAATCCAAATGGGCGTCAGTCCTTGGATAATGCCTGCCAATACCGCACCAGTAACAGAAATTGTGGTCAGCGACAGAGGCTCGGCAAATAGCGAATTTATCTCAGAACTCAAACAAGCTGTAGAACCCACGGGCGCTCAAGTAAAAATCATCCAGGGCGATAATGCTTGGATGCAAGACATTCAGAAAAACGGCTACGTTCAAGTTCCCGAAAAATCCGATCTGCGTCAAGTTAATGTCGCCCTAAAAAGCAATCGCGACTCAGAGAAAAACCAGCCTGCTCAATCAACTCAAGAGCGGGATTTGAGAGTATTTAAAATTGGCAACCGTCGCGATGAAAACCCTGTAAGTCAGTGGTCAAATGGCTACGGAAATTTGCAGGTGACGCCGCCGATTCCCGGATATCCAATGGGTCGAGTTTATTACGGGAATTCGGGGAATGCTACTTTCAATCCAGAGGTACTGGATTTTATTCAAGCTCAGAGAATTCAAGGGCCGGCGGTGGATATTGATACTTCTTGGCTTTTGACTCGTCAAGTCGATGAAATTATCAATTTTATTCCCAGTCAAACTCCCGGAAAATATATAATGGCGATCGCCAGTCCAGAAGCCGGAGTTAGGCTGTTGGAAGAATTGGCGGGAAAAGGTTACGGCGATGTTACTATCAATCGCGGTTTGAGCACGGAAACTACAGTCAGCGCTGCTTTGAAAAATCCAGCTTTAATTCAACACAATCTCAATTTGCAAAATCAGAAAATCTATCCGATTTTAGAGAAGTTGAAAAGAGAGTTTTCCCTCGCTGACGACCAAATTATCCAAGTTCCAGCTATGTTTGGTTACAGCGGTTATGCTTGGTGGCCGAATATGGTCAATTCGGTGCCGGTTAACGGCAAGTTGTTAGTTTCAAATCCGCGCGGCCCGATGATTGATGGTCTAGATTACACTCAAGAAAGATTGCGCCAATTGCTGCTTCCCGCGGGCGTTAGCGTAAGTTTTCTGGATGACAGGTATTATCAAGAATTGAAAGGAAACGTGCAGTCGGCAACGAATACTGTGAGGAAGCCTGAACCGCGGCCTTTTTGGCAGTCTTTGCCTAATAATTAGTAATTAGGAATCTGGCATCGGGTAGCGGGAATTTGTAGGGGCGGCTTCACTAATAATACTCGCCTGTAACGAACAATCTCATAAACCCGCCCCCACCCAACCGTAAATCCCAAGATACCTCCTAAACTCGCCTCCATATGCTAATATTTAGGAGAACTATGCTAGGAGTTTAAGAGATGGCTACCCTGCAAATAGAAAATATACCAGAGGATTTGTATACGAGGCTCCAAGAGTTAGCCGATGCTCAAAACCGCTCGATTAGTGCATTTGCGATCGCCATTTTAGAATCTGAGTTGTCAACAAAGATAAAACCCCTCTCAGGACAACGTAAAAAGTCTGTAAGAGAACTATTGGCAGAAATCAGCCGTCGTCGCGAGTCTCGTCCCGCAAATATGGGGATGATATTAGATAGTACCGCTTTAATTAGAGAGGATCGCGATAGATGACCAATCCTATGAGGTGCGTAGTCGATGCTAGCGTGGGGATTAAGCAATTTATCCCCGATCCGCTGTCATCTAAAGTCGTTCAATTATTTACCCATCTTGAAATCCCACAGACTGAAATATTTGTACCGGATCTGTTTTATATTGAGTGTGCAAATATTATCTGGAAGTATGTCCGTGCTGGACTTTATGCTGCTGCTGATGTTTCAACAGATTTAGCTAATCTTAGAGGTTTATCCTTGCGTGCAGTATCTACTAATGAACTGATTTTAGATGCAACAGATATCGCCTTAAATCATGGAATCTCTGCTTATGATGGCAGTTACGTTGCTCTTTCAGAACAAGTTGGCGCGCCTTTGCTAACTCTAGATCAAAAGCTAGTCAGAGCTTTAGTCGGCACATCTTATGATGTTCGATCGTTTAACGATTTCGATGTACCCCCACTGTCTTATTCTTAGCTTTATCGGTAATTAATTCGATTTTTTATTGTTACCAGCGATTGAAAGTAGGGTGCGTCACTGCGATAATCTCGGTAATTTACGACAATATATGAGCGACGCACCCGGACGCGATTTTTTAGTTTGCTTGGCCTGGACTTCGTTTGTCGAGTTAGAGGTCAAAAAAAGCGGTTTAAACCGCTCGATCGCTATAATATATATATGAAATTCCCAGCAGCAAAACCCGATCTACTATGACACTAAAAGAATTAGAACCGCAACTGCTTTCCCTGACTCCGGCCCAAAAAGCTCGAGCCATACAGATATTAGCTCAAAGTTTAGCTAACGCTTGGCACTTAATTGAAAAAACTCCCGGTGTAGTCGGCGGTAATGCCAGGATTGCAGGGACTCGAATTTCTGTTTGGGGACTGGTAGAGTCTCGTCGATTAGGCGCGACAGACGCTCAACTTTTAGCAGATTATCCGCATATTAGTGCTAGCGATTTGAAAAATGCTTGGGCTTATGCTGAAGCATTTCCTGACGAGATTGAAGCAGCAATTAAGTTGAACGACATAGATTAACAGAATGGCACGTTTGTATGCAGATGAACAATTTCCTAAGATAGTAGTTGAACTACTTCGCGCTTTAGGTCACGATGTGCTTACTGTACAAGAAGCGAGGAACGCAAATCTGGGCATTCCTGATGAAGATGTCCTGGCTTTTGCTGTTACAAATGAACGGGCAGTTTAAACACTCAATATAATCGATTTTATCCGACTGCACGCTTCACAACCTAACCATGCTGGTATCATTGTCTGTAAAGACGACCAACAGGACAGACAGAGGATGGCTGCACGAATTTCGGAGGCTATTTCTAATTTGGAAACATTGAGAGGGGCGCTCCTTAGAGTCAATCGTCCATCTCGATAAATATCATAGGTTTTAAAAGTTGGTAAATTGCGATCGCCCCAGCCGACAGATTCCGCGAATGGCCTGGGTGTAGCGGTGCAGTGCGGGCGATCGCGCCAATAACGTAAAATGTCTAAAAGCAGCATTTGTACAAAAAATTTAGCCCCATGAGCGACGAACAGGAAAAAAATCAAATTTTGACTCAGCAACCGGAAACAATTTCAACGGCCAGCGACGAGCTGGCGAACACTGCAATTACCAGTGCCGATTCAACTTCCGCGCCTGCTGAAACTCCCGCTGAAATTGCCGCGCCCGAAGATATTTCAACGGCAATGGACAAAACAGAAACAATTCCAATTCCCGCCGACAATGCGCCGGAAACCAGTCAACTTGTCGGTTATTCGCAACCCACAACTTACACAGCAAATCCCGAGCCGAAACCAGCTCGAATTTGGCAAATTTTGGCAGTTTTTCTCAGCGGAATGTTAGTCGGTTCCGTCCTCAGTCTCGGCGCTTTCCTAGGGTGGAAAATGTATCAAGAAAGAGCGAACATTCAAATCAAACTGCATTCAGACGTACCCCTCCCCGAAAGCCCTCCCCCTGTCGCAGCAGCGCGCGCCAACCGCCGGCCCGGAGTGGGTCCAGCACCAGGGCAGACACTGCCCGCCACAATCCCTCCGTCGCCCGGCCAGACTCAAATACCCTCCCTGTCTGGCGTTCCGCAACTTGCTGCGCCAGCTCCAGCTCCCGCTCCAGCTCCCGCTCCAGCTCCAGCTCCCGCTCCCGCTCCCGCTGCGGTGGAAACCCCTGTAACTGAGCGAGTTAACTTTCAAGCCGGTGCTACGGGAACTACTCTCAGCAATAGTTTGCGAGCCAACAAATCCAAGCGCTACTTGCTAGAGTGCAATAGCGGCCAAAGCATGACAGTAAAGGTGCAAGAAGGTGATGTTAGCGCTGACATTATTGCTCCTAACGGTGAAAAAGTAGGTACTGTTGATAGCACAGGTCAGTGGCAAGGTCAACTAGCCAGCAGCGGCGATTATACTATTGAAATTTCCGGCGATCGCCAAGCAAACTACGGAGTTAAAATTGAAGTCAAATAGCAAGTATAATTGGATCGGGGAGTAGTTGCAAAATACATCAACCCGCCCTGGTTGCCAATTACCCATTACCAATTACTAATTACCAATGGTCGCACAAGTATCTCCAAGCATCTACGAAGCAAAAACTCAGGAAATAGCTAAAGAAATCCTGAAGGCAACTCAAGACAAAAAGCGATCGTTTTTCGGTCAACTGCAAGACCAAATGCGCTGGGACGACAAACTGATGGATTGGGCAATGGCCAGCCCCGGACTGCGGGTGCAATTGTTTCGATTTATTGACTGTTTGCCCGCCCTCCGCAGCAAGCCGGAAATTGCCCGCCACTTGCAAGAATACCTGACTGTGGAAGAAGTAGAATTGCCCGAAGCATTGAAAAAATTGCTCAGCTTTGCTAACGCTGATTCGGTTCCCGGCCAATTGGCGGCGACAACCGTTGCACCTGCTGTGGAAACTTTGGCGCACAAGTATATTTCTGGGGAAAATATCAAGCAGGTAATTAAAACCTTAGAACGGCTCCGCAAAGATAAAATGGGTTTTACAGTTGACCTTTTGGGGGAAGCTGTAATTACAGAAACTGAGGCGCAAATTTATCTTAACCGCTATTTGGAATTGATGGCGGAACTCGCGAATGCAGCAAAGAATTGGTCGCAGGTAGATGCCATTGACAAAGCTGACGGCGAAACTCTGCCGCGAGTGCAAGTATCTGTCAAGTTAACGGCTTTTTATTCTCAGTTTGACCCGCTGGATGCTAAAGGCAGCGAGGAGAAAGTTAGCGAGAGAATTCGCCTGTTATTGCGCCGCGCGCAGGAATTGGGGGCGGCTGTTCATTTCGACATGGAACAGTACGCCTACAAGAGTTTAACTCTCAGCATTCTCAAAGACTTATTGTTAGAGGAAGAGTTCCGCAGCCGCACGGATGTCGGAATTACAATGCAGGCATATTTGCGCGACAGCAAACAAGATTTGCAAGGCATTATTGCTTGGGCGAAAAAACGCGGCAATCCCATAACTGTACGGCTGGTGAAAGGCGCTTACTGGGATCAGGAAACTATCAAGGCGATGCAGAAGGATTGGCCGCAGCCTGTCTACAATGACAAAGTTGCTACGGATGCAAATTTTGAAGCAATGACTCAGTTGTTGCTGGAAAATCACGAATATTTGTATGCTGCAATCGCCAGCCACAACGTGCGATCGCAAGCTAGGGCGATCGCGATTGCCGAAACTCTCAACATACCGCGCCGCCGCTTTGAAATGCAAGTGCTGTACGGCATGGGCGACAAACTGGCCAAGCTTTTGGTCGATCGGGGTTATCGCGTGCGAGTATACTGTCCCTACGGCGATTTGCTGCCGGGAATGGCTTATTTGATCCGCCGCTTGCTGGAAAATACCGCCAACAGTTCGTTTATTCGGCAAAGTTCCGAAGAAATGCCGATCGAACAACTATTAGCCGCGCCAGTAGCCAATGGTAACGACCAGCTAGTTTACAGCAAAGTATTCCCCAACGTCGCCGATACCGACTACGCCAATACCAAACTGCGGCAACAAGCAGAAACAGCCATCAAATCAGTGCGCGCCAACCTAGGTAAAACCTACTTGCCGCTAATCGACGGCGAGTACCAAAATACCGAAACAACAGTTAACTCACTCAACCCTTCCAATCCCGCAGAAGTAGTCGGAAAAATCGGATTACTGTCTGAAGAACAAGCCAAACAAGCCCTGGAAGCAGCCAAAGCAGCCTTTACCGGCTGGCGGAAAACCCCCGTCCGCCAGCGCGCCGGAGTTTTGCGAAAAGCAGCAGAATTGATGGAACAGCGGCGCCACGAACTGTCAGCTTGGATGGTGTTTGAAGTCGGCAAACCCGTCAGAGAATGCGATGCCGAAGTTTCCGAAGCCATAGATTTTTGTCGCTACTACGCCGACGAAATGGAACGGTTGGAACAAGGGAAAAATTACGACATCCCCGGAGAAACTAACCGCTACACCTATCAACCGCGCGGGATTTCTCTGATTATTTCCCCGTGGAATTTTCCCCTGGCAATTCCCGTCGGTATGACCGTTGCATCGCTGGTTGCAGGTAACTGTACTTTGCTCAAACCTGCGGAATTTTCCACAGTAATTGCTGCAAAGATAGCTGAGATTTTGCTAGAAGCTGGAATTCCCAAAGGCGTATTTCAATACGTGCCGTGCAAAGGTTCAACTGTCGGCGCTTACATGGTGAAACACCCAGACGTTCACATGATTACCTTCACCGGTTCTCAGGAAGTTGGCTGTCGGATTTATGCCGAGGCCGCGATTTTGCAGCCCGGACAAAAACACCTGAAGCGAGTAATTGCGGAAATGGGCGGCAAGAATGCAATTATTGTCGATGAAAGTGCGGATTTAGACCAAGCAGTTGCTGGCGTAGTTTATTCGGCCTTTGGATACAGCGGCCAAAAATGTTCCGCTTGTTCGCGAGTAATTGTAGTAGAATCGGTGTACGATAATTTTGTGGAAAGATTGGTAGAAGCGACGCGATCGCTCAATGTCGGCGCAGCAGAAAATCCCGGCACTCAAGTCGGGCCTGTAATCGATGCCACCGCCCAGTCGCGCATCCGCGAATACATCGAAAAAGGTCGCGCCGAAGCTAAGATAGCCTTAGAAATGCCCGCACCGGAAACAGGCTATTTTGTCGGCCCAGTAATTGTTACGGAAGTATCGCCGACAGCAACTCTCGCCCAAGAAGAAATTTTCGGCCCGGTTTTGTCGGTGATTCGGGCAAAAAATTTCAGCGAAGCGATTAACATTGCTAACGGTACGAATTTCGCTTTAACTGGCGGATTGTATTCTCGCACGCCTTCGCATATCGATCGCGCCCAAGCTGATTTTGAAGTCGGAAATCTATACATCAATCGCGGAACTACCGGCGCTGTGGTATCGCGCCAACCCTTCGGAGGATTCAAACTTTCCGGAGTTGGTTCTAAAGCCGGCGGCCCGGATTATTTGCTGCAATTCCTCGAACCTCGTACTATAACTGAAAATATTCAGCGGCAAGGTTTTGCGCCGATTGAAGGAGTAGACGATTAATCATTCTCTGGTTCGTAGTGAGGACTTCAGTCCTCTCTCTGGCTTTTGAGAAAGAAGGACTAAAGTCCTCACTACGAACCGTGTGGTCTGTGGGGTGACAGAAAAAAAATTATGCGAGATTAGCTAGTGATAAAATGGAATTTACTAAAAATCGCGCTCGACTAAATTCTCACAACCCTCCACTTGAGAAGTGGTTGCGATTTTTAATTATAGCTGTATTAGCGATCGGCATTTTATTTCGCTTTGTCAATCTCGATCGCAAATTTTACTGGATCGACGAAAACTATACTTCCTTAAGAGTTTCCGGCTACACCGAAGCGGAAATTATCAAACAAATTTCATACCAGAAAATAACTTCGCCCTCGGATTTACAAAAATACCAGCAGATAAATTCCCAAAAAACTTTAAGCGATACCCTGAATTCCTTAGCAACCGAAGACCCCCAACACCCGCCGCTGTATTACGTACTAGCCAGATTTTGGGCGCAGTGGTTCGGCAGTTCCGTTGCAGCAATGAGAAGTTTGGCCGCCGTCATTAGCTTGCTAGTATTTCCCGCCATTTATTGGCTGGCTTGGGAGTTGTTTGAATCATCAGCAGTAGCGTGGATGGCGATCGCAATTTTCGCCATTTCTCCCTACAACATCTTATTTGCCCAAGAAGCCAGACAGTACAGTTTGTGGACATTAACTACTATTTTATCCAGTGCAGCCTTATTGCGAGCAATGCGCCCGGATGTCAATCAAAATCCCATGTTGCTGATTTCTCACTGGACACTATACGCAGTCACAGCAGCAATGGGATTGTACACCCACTTGTTATATATCTGGGTAGCCGCAGCCCACGCAATCTACGTCGCAGTCATTGCCAACTGGCGCGATGTTAAAACATTTATTGCCTATTATGCAGCAGCAATGGTCGCCTTAATTGGCTTCATGCCTTCCCTCGTAAATACTGTCGAAAACTTCAATCAAGTTAGAAGTACCACAGTATGGGCAGAACAGACAAATCTCCTAAGATTAGTCAGCAGGTGGGCGGGCGCCGTCAGCATAGCATTTTTTGATATTGGCATTGATGGAACTGCCAGCGCCACAGAACTAGCCTTGGTAATTCCCGTTGGCATCACGATTCTAGCTTTAGTCGGCTATTCCCTTTATTTTCTGTGCCGGCAAACACCAAAACGGGTGTGGTTGATGGTATTGTTATTAATTGCCACAACAGCCTTATTTTTGGCAGTGCCAGATATAGTTAAAGGCGGAAGGCGATCGGCAAATCCGCGATATTTAGTTCCTTGTTATGTGGGAATTCAGCTAGCAGTTGCTTACCTGCTGTCTGCGAAAATTAGCAACAATTTTGATAACTTAAAACAGCTAAGATTGTGGAAAATAGTTATAGTTGCACTGTTTTGCGCGGGCATCATATCCGGTGGAGTTAGTTCTCAAGCAGACAGTTGGTGGAATAAAGGCAGCGGTTGGTTGCGCGCCGAATTAGAAGTAGCTGCGACTGTCAATTCTGCCAGCAATCCCCTGATAATCAGCGATGCAAATATCGCATACATCATGCCTTTAAGTTATCGCCTGCAACCAAAAGTCAAACTGCTAATCGAACCCCGCTGTTACACTTCTTGCTACAAAAATCGAGAATTGGCACGGAAAAAACCACAACCCCCGAAAATTCCCGGCGGTTTCGGCGAGTTGTTTTTATACAGACCGTCCTCAGCTTTGCGATCGGCAATTGAACAGCAAAATTATCAAATAGATCCGGCAGTTGGTAATGTCGAGCTCAATCTCTGGAAAATTACCAAAAAATAATCTGCAAGGATTGAGGAAAAAAACCCGGTTTCTGCAAAAAATCTCGGGTTCGCCGCGACATACAGCCCAGAAACCCGGTTTTTGGAAGTATGTCGCGAGTAGAGTTCAATAGCAGTGCTTTTCGCGGTAAGCTATAATTTAAGAATCACAAACATAACATCAAAAATCTAAAATGACAGTAACTGAAACTTCCAATATTCGCAAACTGCTGTGCGATCCAGATTTAGGGCTGATCCCTCATCTAGAAAACTGCCTGAAAGACTTGCACACGTCTGCGATCGCCAACGGAGAGAAATTTAAGGTAGAACCTTACGAGATCGAACTCAAAAGCTGCCACACTCAGAAGCATCCCAACGACCAAAAACCCCTTGTCACTCAGTCAGTGTTGATGAAAATTCCCCTGACTGGGAAAGTTCAAGACAAGATGCACTTATATCTGATCGCAACTGAGTTGCAGAACCAAATCGACATCAAAATTATCGACTGGAGTGCCTTAGAACGCCGCCAATACGACATTCACGGCATCCCCTTGAAGCAGCCGATTACAAAAATTGAGGGCGAGATGAATTACGAGTTAGTATTCGATCGCCCAAACTACTGCTGCATCACCCTGTGCCGTCAATTTGACTTGACTTACGCGGCCAATTTTTAAGATCGTCCTGGGGTGGTTGACGCCGCAACTACAGAAGATGAGGACTAAAGTCCTCACTACGAACCTATAATAAAGTTTGTAGTGAGGACTTTAGTCCTTCTTCCAAATTAGGACTAAAGTCCTCACTACGAACCTATAATAAAGTTTGTAGTGAGGACTTTAGTCCTTCTTCAGATTGTTATGAGGAAGGACTGAAGTCCTCACTACGAACCGGATCGAGTTTAAACTGTTCGATTCGCCGTTTCCGCTAGAATCTGCTTAATTTGAGCGGGAGTCAGACTGGGATTGGCCTGCAACATCAAAGCTATCACCCCGGATACGTGCGGCACTCCCATGGAAGTACCCGCAAAATATCGATAGGGAACCCCCGGTTGAGACAGCGGCACCGTTGAATAAACATCCCCAGCATCAGCTCTACCGCCATCGCCGCCCGGAGCAACAAAATAACTAATTGTGTCAGATCCCGCGCGGTTAGAATAAGCCGCAAACAAGCCGTTTCGGGTAACAGCACCGACAGCAATTCCTACCTCAGTTGCAAACTTACCCGGATAATCAACCTCCGGGCGAGCATCATTTCCTGCCGCCGAAACCACCAGCACACCTTTAGCTTCAGCGGCTCGAACCGCACTCAATTCTTGCTCGTTGAACTGTAGACCGCCAAAACTGACATTAATCACCTTCGATCCATTTGCCACCGCATAATTAATTGCATTAATTTCATCACTAATTTTCCCAACTCCCGCGCGATCGAGTATTTTCAAAGGCATAATTTTCGCAGTCGGAGCCGTTCCAGTAATTCCCACCCCATCTTTTTTCGCAGCAACTAAACCCGAGATATGAGTGCCGTGATTGTTATCATCCATCGGGTCATTATCGTTGTTGGCAAAATCCCATCCCCGTAAATCGTCAACAAAGCCATTGCCATCATCATCTACGCCGTTGCTAGCTTTATTTCTACCTGCGGCATCAACGCCCGTTTCCCCCCCATTGCTCCAAATATTCCCGGTCAAATCCGGGTGATTGTAGTCAACTCCGCTGTCGATAACTGCCACCACAATGCCGTCTCCAGTCAAGCCCCGGGCCCAAACTTCTGGAGCTTTAATTAAATCTCTGCCCCACTCGTCGCCGCCCAAGTCGGGAACATCAGGAAAAGTTGGCACACCTTGAGAAGAAGCAACTGCCGCCGCCGCATTCACTAAACCGAACCCAAAACGAGAGTCAAAACCCGGTGAGTTGCTGGGATTGTTAGGAACAATATTTGCAGGAGTTGCAGATAAATTTAGGGTAAAATTTGTATTGCCTTGGTTTTGATAAACTCGGACAAAGTAAGTTCCGGCTGCCAAACCGTTAAGGTCGATCGACTCCGGCGATAAATTCGATTCTTGAGAAGAAGCAATAATATCGGTAAAGTCAATAGAATTGTCGCCGTTAATATCTTTAATCACCGCCACGTCAACATCGGCACTCAAACCGCTGACAGTTAATTTAAAGTCGCTAGTTGCAGGCAAAGTAAAGCGGTAAATGCCGTCGGGGCGGGCATTGCTAACCGAGTCGGCGATGGTTTGAGTGCTGCTCAAAACGCCTAAATCGCGGGCTTGGCTGAGTTGGTTGCCCAATACGGTACTTGCAGAGATGAACTTACCGCTGAGGTTTTGTGGTGATGTGTTGGCAACTTCGCCTAAAATAGCATTGGACCCACGAATTTTAATTACTGTATTGGGAGTGCCTGAAACTGTTTCTAAAGTGAGGTCTGCTTCGGTAAGATTGTCAGTTAGTCCGATCGCATCCTCAAAACTGTTAAAGTCAGCAATCATGTCTGCAACAGCCGGATCGGAGACTGCGGAGTTGCTGCCCAGGACAAAGGTATCGGGGCCCAAACCCCCTGTCAGGATATCTTTGCCTCCATCGCCCACTAAAACGTCGCTACCGTTACCGCCGTTGAGGGCGTCATCTCCCCTACCTCCTTGCAAGGTATCGCTGCCCTTGCCGCCAAACAGCAAGTCATTGCCGGCACCGCCGTTAAGCAAGTCATTCCCGACACCACCGAAGAGTGTATCGGAATTGCCGCCGCCGAGGAGTCTGTCGTTACCATTATCACCGCTGAGGATCTCGGCATCCGAGGCACCGACAATAAAATCATTACCTCCCAGGGCAAAAAGTCCGTTAGGATAAGGAGTCAAAAAGCCCGGAGTTAATGCGAAACTATTGGGGCTATCATCTAAAAGATAGGAAAATCCGTCAAGGCTCGGGCCGGGCATAGAAATTTACTCCTTAGATAAAATCAATCTAAATTTTAGATTTCAAACATGAAATTGTCCTTAATAAATCTACCATCCCAAATTCACTAATCAGGAGCGGAAAATGGGAAAACAACACTTGCATCGAATTCAGAATTTTTTCAACGTCGCCAAATCACGTTTAAAGCCTTATTTGCGCTATGTGATTTTGGGCGGCACGTTTTTATTTATTGCCAAAGCTTTTGTAACTCACTGGCGAGAAGTCGCTAATATCCGCATTCGATCCGAAAGTTTTCCGTTACTGGCGATCGCGCTTGGCGTCACTTTACTGTCTCTAATTTTTGTCGGCTGGGTGTGGATGTTGATTTTGCGGGAATTCCGCCAACCTGTAAATGCGGCGTGGGCGATTCAAGTTTTTCTCAAAACCAATATTGCCAAGTATTTACCTGGGAATATTTGGCATTTTTGGGGTCGAATTTTGGAAGCAAAAAAAGCCGGGATTTTCCCCAAAGCTGCTACTCTCAGCGTGCTGCTAGAACCGCTGCTGATGGCTTCTGCTGGCGTGCTGATTGGCTTGATTTGTTTTGAGCGCATCAATGGGTGGTTGCGGATTGTCGGTGGTGCTGCTATTTTGACGGCGATTCATCCCCGAATTTTAAATCCGATCGTCCTGTTTGTAGAGCGGTTGAAGTTATCCAAGAACAAGGGGGAAAATTCAGAGGTTGGGGAGGCTGCGGGCGAGCGACTAATTTCGCCTTTAGAGTCTAGCTCCAATCTAGCTAAAAAAATATCTAATGTCAAGTCCCAGCGCAAAAATAATTTGCCAATTAAACGCTATCCTTTAGTGCCGTTAATCGGACAAATGTGTTTTATCGGATTGCGGGGCAGCGGTTTTTTGCTAACGGTAATGGCTTTAAATCCGGCGAGTTTTATCGATATTCCCAACTTGTTCGGTGCTTTTGGTTTTGCGTTTGTTGTGGGTTTGGTTGTACCGGGTGCGCCCGGAGGGATGGGAGTATTTGAAGCAACGGCGATCGCCCTGCTGTCCGATCGCTTTTCTGTGGGTATAATTTTGAGTGCGGTGGCTTTGTATCGGATTATCAGTATTCTGGCGGATGTTTCCGGTGCTGTTTTGGCTCATATCGATCGGCAGCGCGATCGGCACAGTTAAGTAAGTGGAAAATAATATATCATGCCAGCGGATTTACCCCGATTAGCCGGAGTCAAAAATATGTATTTTTATTAAGACTTTGGGCTTACGTAAGTATACTGGCTATAGTTGACTTCAGACAAAAATTTTGTCAACTCATCTGTTTGGGCCGTTAAGAAACAAAGCCACAAACAATCTAGTCTGAATCAATAAATTTAAGACTGGCAAACAAAGCGAGTTGCTCTCATAAAAATCACAAAGTTAGGTATTTGTACTGTCAAAGACACTAATTTTTTTGAGTTCGGGTGCGATCGTCCTGGATTTATGAAAAATTGTTCACTTTAGGATCGGGGGTACACAGCCATGATATCAGTTTTATCAGGACGATCGAGCGAACTTGCGAATCAAATCAAGGCGGGCAAAGGGAGTTTTGGCGAAAAGGGCGAAAAGGGCGATCGCAGCAATAACCCCAGTACAATAGTATTTATCGATGCGGCAGTAACAGACTATCAAAATCTCCTAAATGGAGTGAAATTGGGAGTAGAAGCAATAATTATCGACGCCCACAGAGATGGAGTCGAACAGATTTGCGAAGTCTTAGCAAACCGCACTAATATTGACAGCATTCATCTAGTTTCCCACGGCGCACCGGGAAGCTTGCAACTCGGTAAAACCAGACTGTCTGTTGATAACCTAGAAGCTTATGGCAAGCAATTGCAGCAATGGCGGCGCGCTTTAACAATTGATGCAGACATCCTGATTTACGGGTGTAATGTAGCAGCAGCATCCCGCGCTTGCCAGAAAGTCCGCCAGGGAATAAATTCCCTGTCTCAAAGCTCAAGTCGGTTTCAACCGACTGAAAATAATTTCATTAAACAGCCCTATGAAGAGGACTTTTTCTATGCTAGCCAGAAAGTCCGCCAGGGAATAAATTCCCTGTCTCAAAGCTCAAGTCGGTTGAAACCGACTGAAAACAATTTCATTAAACAGTCCTATGAAGAGGACTTTTGCTATGAGACGGGGGTTTCAACCCCCGGCGTACTCGACGGCGAACCAGCTTTAGAATACTTTGGTGAAACGAGAATTGAAACCCCCGGCGTACTCGACGAACAAGCCGTAGATGGTGTCCACTTCCTCCACCGCATTGCCACTCTCACCGGTGCAAATATCGCCGCATCCAAGCATCTCACGGGGAGTGCAAAATTAGGTGGCAATTGGGAACTAGAAGAAAAAATCGGCAACATTAAATCGCCCTTAGCATTCGAGTCAAACGCGATGCAAAATTATGCGTCTGTTTTGACTACCTATACCGTTACCAATAATTCCGATAGCGGTACAGATTCTCTGCGAGATGCGATCCAAAAAGCTAATTCCAATCCGGGATTAGACACAATTAACTTTAACATTCCCGGCACTGGACCTCATACCATTACCCTTTTCAATCAAGCCTTACCTGTCATCACCAGCCCAGTTATTATCAATGGCAAATCTCAACCAGGATATGCTGGAAAGCCAATAATTGAACTCAATGGCAGTTTAGTACAACAACCAGCCTCCTCACCAGGAAGCTTTTCTGACCAGTACGTCGTTGGTTTAGACTTAGATAAAGTTCCGGGTCAGCTAGATTCTAGCGGCAGTACAATTCAAGGATTAGTCATCAACGGATTTGGCAAGGGAGGAACCATCAATCTTGGCTTAGGTATTAAAGTGAAAAGTGATAACAATACCATCCAAGATAACTACATTGGCACTGATATTAGCGGTACGACTGCTGTAGGCAACACTGTCAGTGGGCTCAGAATCGAAAGTTACACTCAAAACAATCCTCCTAATGTCACCCCCGTAACAGGTAATATTATCTCCCGCAACGTCATCTCGGGCAACGGCTTTAGTGGCATATTTGTTGTGAAGGAAGGAGTCACAAACACCAAAATTACTGGCAATTACATCGGGACTGATGCCACCGGTACAATAGATTTAGGTAACAAGGGTGATGGCATTTTTATCTTAGGCAAAAACTCGAATAATACTATCGGCGGCACTGCACCTGGGGAAGGTAATATCATTGCCAACAATAGCGGCAGCGGGATTGAGGTTGCTAGTAAAAATGCCAACAGTAACACCATACAAGGGAATAGCATCTTTAATAACAAACGCTTAGGTATTGACTTAATCGGTAATACTGGCATCACTCCCAACGATTTGGGCGATGCGGATACAGGCAGCAACAACCTGCAAAATTACCCGGTTCTGACCTCAGTTAGCGGCAACACAGTCAAGGGCATTCTCAACAGCACTTCTAACGCCAATTTCCGCGTCGAATTCTTTGCAAATACCAGTTATGACCCCGCAGGTGCAGGTCAAGGTCAAACTTTCCTGGGTTTCCAAGACGTTACTACAGATAGTGCTGGCAATGCTAACATCAACTTCCCCTACACTCCAGTAGCAGGCAAACCGGTTCTCGCTGCTACTGCTACTAACAAAACCACAGGCGATACCTCGGAATTTTCCCGTCGCAATCAATCTCCTATTAATTCAATACCGGGAAGAACCACCACCACGACAACTAACCCGAATAACATTACCATCAACAGCGGAGACTTGGTATATAACGTTTTAGCGACACCGTATCCGTCTGCTATTGACGTTTCAGGTGTAACAGGAAAAGTAGACAGCGTTACGATCGCTCTCAACAATGTTAAAACTTCTGAGGGTTTTGGTAGCGGTTCCGGTGTATCCCAGGTCATTAACCTCTTGCTAGTCGGCCCAGAGGGACAAAATGTGGTGTTAATGTCTCAGGTTCCATCTGCACCACTCAACAGCGTCACGCTGAAGTTGGATGATAATGCAGCCTCTTTTATTTCCACTCTTTCTAGTTCTACAGTACCAACGATCGCTTCAGGAACTTACAAACCGACAAACTATTCGTTAAACAATGCTCGCGATGTTTATCCCTTCACTCTACCGGGACCGACACCGACAGGGGCACCAGAAGGGCCTTACGGTTCGACTCTTTCTGTTTTTAACAAAACTAACCCCAACGGCACTTGGAAATTGTATGCAGTTGATGCTGTACCAGAGAATGCTAAAGCTTCCAATGCTACTACTCCTGGAAATATTGCCAGTTGGAGTGTCAACATTACTACTGATATCGGCAAAGAAACGACGACTCAAAATACTCCTCGCATCTTCTCTGCTAGCAACGGCAATAGTATCTCTGTATCGGATGCAGATAGCGAGTCGGTGGAAGTTAATCTCAGCGTTACCAGCGGCACTCTTACACTGAAGTCGCTGACGGGAGTTACCGGATCGGGGAATGGTAGCAACATCCTGATTTATACGGGAAAACAGGCTGATATTAATGCTGCTTTAGATGGTTTAACTTATACGCCGAATCTGAACTTTAGCGGCACCGATACGCTGACTTTGACGACAAACGATCGCGCATCAGCAGAATTAGGCGGTGCTCAAACAGATGTCGATCGTGTGAATATTACCGTCAACCCAACAACTCCGACTCCCACAACTCCGACTCCGACAACTCCGACGCCAACAACTCCGACTCCCACAACTCCGACGCCAACAACGCCTACTCCGACAACTCCGACTCCAACAACGCCTACTCCAACAACTCCGACGCCGACAACTCCGACGCCGACAACTCCGACTCCGACAACTCCGACTCCGACAACTCCGACGCCCACAACTCCGACTCCGACAACTCCGACTCCGACAACTCCGACTCCGACAACTCCGACTCCCACAACTCCGACTCCGACAACTCCGACTCCCACCACTCCGACGCCAACCACTCCGACTCCGACAACTCCGACGCCAACCACTCCGACGCCAACCACTCCGACTCCGACAACTCCGACTCCGACAACTCCGACGCCAACCACTCCGACTCCGACAACTCCGACTCCGACAACTCCGACTCCGACAACTCCGACTCCGACTCCGACAACTCCGACAACTCCGACTCCGACAACAACACCAACGGGTACACCAACTCCGACGCCGACGCCTGCGCCAACTCCAACGCCGACGCCGACGCCTGCGCCAACTCCGACGACTGCGCCAACTCCAACTCCAACACCAACACCTGCGCCAACTCCCACGCCTGCGGAAACTCCAACGCCAACGCCGACTCTAATTCCTTCCCCTTCCCCTTCCCCTTCCCCTTCTTCCCCGGATTGCATTTGCAATACTATTGAGTATCCAAAGATCGATCGCCCAAACGAAGCTAACAACACCATCAACGGCAATGGTAGCGGTGAAATTCAGTTTGGCACACCGGAAAACGATGCTTTTTACGGCAGTCCAAACTCGAATATTTTCGATGCGGATTTAGGCGATGACAACCTCTACGGCGGTGAAGACAACGATATCCTTTACGGCAACCGAGGCAATGATTTAATTGACGGAAACAAGGGAGACGATATCCTTTTTGGGGGCAAGGGAAATGACTTAATTTGTGGCGGTGAAGGCGAAGATATCATCTTCGGAAATCGCGGCAACGATTCAATAAATGGTAAAGAAGACAGCGACTTAATTTTTGGCGGTGAAGGTGCTGATTTTATCGACGGCGGCAAGGGCAGCGATCGCGCCTTTGGAGGCAAAGGAAATGATATCATCTTCGGCAGTGATGGCGAGGATTCTCTCGACGGCAATTATGGTGATGATACTCTCTGCGGAGGTGTTGGCAATGATTGTCTGAGTGGAGGTGCTGGCAATGATTTGCTAGACGGGTGCGAGGGAAATGATACTTTGATTGGCGGTTTGGGGGATGACTGTCTGATTGGAGGTGCTGGCAGCGATCGCTTTTTACTCTCTACCAATTCCGGGAGCGATATTATTGCGGATTTTGAAGCAGGAAAAGATTTGCTGATGTTAGGTAATGGCTTGACTTTCGAGCAATTAAATGTTAATCAAGTCAGCGGTAAAACGTCGATCCAGTTTGTGCCGACTGGGGAAATTATAGCTGTTTTAAATGGGGTTTCTGCTAGCAGAATAAGTGCCGTCGATTTCAGTTTAATTTAAACAGGATCGGGTGGGAGAGTCCGACAGGGGTTAAAAACCCCTGTCGAGAGAGCGAAAGTCCTCTCAAAGAGGACTGGGATTGACGCTGCTTTGGGCCAATTCTTTCAGTCGGTTTTAACCGACTGTCTTCTGTGAGGCAGGGGTTTAAACCCCTGCCGGATTGCGGGACTCGCGAGTCGATCGAACTGCGGGAAAATAAAGTAAAAATAGGTTAATTTGGATTAAAGCATTTTTTCCAGAAATTGCTTTGCCCGATCGCACTTGGGGTTGCTAAAAAACTCCTGCGGCGGCACATCTTCCGCCACCTTTCCGCCATCCAGAAACAAGATGCGGTGGGCGACTTCCCGCGCAAAACCCATTTCGTGAGTCACAATTGCCATTGTAATGCCCGTCTGCGTCAAAGCTTTCATCACATCTAACACTTCTTTAACCATTTCAGGATCGAGTGCAGAAGTCGGTTCATCCATCAGCAAAATTTCCGGTTCCATAGCCAAGCAGCGGGCGATCGCCACCCGCTGTTTTTGTCCCCCCGAAAGCTTAGAAGGATAAACATCCGCCTTATCAGACAAACCCACTTTTTCCAGCAATTCTAAGCCCTTCTGACGCGCCTCATCCGATTCAATATGCTTCACCTTGAGAGGCGCATAGGTCACATTTTGCAGCACCGTCATGTGCGGGAACAAGTGGAAATGCTGAAATACCATGCCCACTTTTTGCCGCATTTTCATAATATCCGCCTTCGGCAAAGTAATATCCACGCCGTCAATGTATATCTGTCCCGAAGTCGGAACTTCCAGTAAATTCAAACAGCGTAAAAAAGTAGACTTGCCGCACCCCGAAGGGCCGATAATCGCAATCACTTCTCCTTTGTGAATCTCCGTGGTAATCTCCCGCAAAACCTTAAGATTGCCAAAAGACTTATAAAGGCGATCGACCTTAACTGCTACTTTGGAGTCTGCGTTCGAGTACATTGGCCCCCCAAGTTAAACTAAGCACCATCAAATAATAAATTGCGCCCACAAATATCAAAGGTTCAAAGTAAATATACTTTTCTGCTCCCACAATTGTAGCGCGGCGCAGCAAATCTTCTACGCCGATTACCGAAACTAAAGCTGAATCCTTCAACAAAGCAATACTTTCATTCACCAATGCAGGCCAAATATTTTTCAACGCTTGCGGCAAGATAATATCGCCCATCATCAGCTTGTAGGGAACGCCAAGGGATTCTGCGGCTTCTTTTTGACCTTTATCTACGGCTTGAATTCCGGCGCGGATTGTTTCGGAAATATAAGCCCCAGAATTCAGGAAAAAAGTAATCACGCCAGCTTGCAGCGCAGATATATTATAGCCCGTAAGCTGCGGCGTTGCAAAATAAACTAAAGTCAACTGCAAAATTAGCGGCGTTCCTCGAAAAATTGAGGTGTAAGCAGTACCGAACCAGAACAGCGGTTTAATGCTAGAAATTTTAAACAGAGACAGCACTATTCCCCAGAGAAATCCCAGAAATGCCGACAGCAAGGTAAAGGTGAGCGTTACCCAAATCCCGGACAAAATATAAGGTAAATTCGGCACTATTTTGCCAAAATCCAGCCCGAATTTTGGCGATACCGCAGGCGCATTTGCTTGAGCCGGTTCAGTGGCGATCGGTCGAGAAAACCACTTCGTAGCTAGTTCCTGAATTTGACCGCTGGCTTTCATTTGCTGGAGAACTCGGTTGAATTCTGGAACTAATCTAGAATTTTTTGGAAAGGCGATCGCCGAACCGCTTTCTTCAGTATTGGGAATTGTGTTAAATTCCAAGTCCGGGTTAGCTGCTGCATAACCTTTAGCGACCGTATCCTCAATTACTCCCGCCGCGATCCGCTTCGCTTTTACTTCTTGAATGATATCAGGAATTCTATTCAGAGGAGCGAGTTGCACCCCTGCCATTTTTTTCACAGCTTCCTGCTGAATGCTTCCGAGTTGAACGCCTACTTTTTTCCCGGCTAAGTCTTCAGCTTTGGTCAAATTGCTGCCTTTATTGGCGACAATTGTATTTTGAGCTTCGTAGTAAAGGTCAGAAAAAGCAACATTTTTTTTCCTTTCTGCTGTGGGAGTCATTCCCGCCATCACAAAATCGGCTCTTTTGGCCTGCAAAGCGGGAATTAAGCCGTTAAAATCCATCCCAATTACTTTCAGCTCGTAGCCCAATTCTTTAGTAATATATTTGGCAATATCGATGTCAAAACCGATGATTTCGTTGCCGCTAACAGCCGTATCTTTAAATTCATAGGGCGGGTAGTCTGGGGAAGTCGCCAGCGTTAAAGTTTTGTTGGCTTGGGCGTAGCTGGCGATCGCAATTAAGCAAAAGGCGATCGCCAGGGCCGCCGCCAGCACCGATCGCCATTTTAAACGTTTCATATTCAGCATTAAAAAAATCCCTAGAAAACCAAATACGCCAAAATTCGCAATTATTACCAGAAAGAATTGGTTTAAAGCCAAAACCTTTTTTGGGAGAAATTAAAATCCGACTATTCATTACTCCAATCCTCTTCCTGCCCGGTAGAGGTCGCTCTCAACTGTCAACTGTCAACTGTCAACTGTCAACTGTCAACTGAAAGCTTTTTCCAGGTAAACCAAGTACAAAAAACAGGTTTGTCTAGGGGCTGGTGTTGGGCCTTGCCCCCTCCGGGTTTCTGAGGTGTACTCGATCGACCTGGAATCTGCTGTAAGTCACCATTGTCAAGACAGATGTTATACCATTCTTATTCTAAAAAGTCACGAATACCAACCTAATTTTGCCAAGGTGTTCTCTATTATTAAAAAAATAGGTTTATGAAAATCTTGTTAAAAAAATCCGGCCTAAAAAAGAAGTATTACCTATTGACTCGGCCCGAATTATTGTGGTATATTTTAGATAATGGGAGTGGTGACTTGAATTTGAAAATTGCCACCACTTCCATTATCTAATAATACTTTATTGAACGGTCAAAGTCAAGCAATTGACCAGAAAAAAAAAGGCGTTTTTTTTTAATTCATTCAACTAAAATTAATCGACGCCCATTACCAATTCCCCGTTACCGTCAATAACTTCGCCGATCGCGAACGCAGCAATTCCCTGAGATTCAAACAATTTAACAGCCTGTTCGACTGATGTGCGATCGACCAACAGCACAAACCCAATCCCCATATTAAAAGTATTGAACATATCGGCAGCCGCCACAGAGCCAGCTTCAGCAATCCAGTCAAAAATCGGTAAACTCGGCCAGCTACTGGTGTTAATTTTCACAGATTGATTTGCTCCCAAACAGCGGGGCAAATTTTCCGGCAAACCGCCGCCTGTAATGTGAGCCATGCCGTGAATTTCTAAACCGCTCTTAATTGCTTCGAGGACGGGTTTAACATAAATTGTAGTCGGAGTCAGCAGCACTTCTCCTAAAGTTTGACCGCCCAACTTTTCCGGTTGGGAATGCCAATCAAAACCGATCTCGCCCGCAATTTTTCTCACCAAACTAAAACCGTTGCTGTGAACTCCCGAACTAGCCAGCCCCACAGCCACATCTCCCACCCGTACCTGCGAACCGTCAAGCAATTTGCTCTTTTCGACAATTCCCACGCAAAACCCCGCCAAATCGTACTCACCCGAAGAGTAAAAACCGGGCATTTCTGCCGTTTCCCCTCCGAGCAAAGCACAGCCAGCTTGTTTGCAACCGTCAGCAATTCCTGTCACCACCGCAGCTAATTGTTCGGAATTTAACTTTCCCGTGGCTAAATAATCGAGAAAAAAGAGGGGCTCGGCGCCGGATGTCAGCACGTCGTTGACGCACATCGCCACCAAGTCGATACCTACCGTGTCGTGGCGATCGAGATCGCGGGCCAATTTCAACTTAGTCCCCACGCCGTCAGTGCCCGAAACCATCACCGGCTCTTTTAAACCTTCCGGGACGCTAAAAAACCCGCTAAATCCGCCGAATCCGCCCAAAACACCCGATCGGTGGGTGCTTTTGACTGTATTCTTGATGCGCTCGACAAAAGCTCTGCCCGCCTCAACATCCACACCTGCTGCTCGATAATCCATAAGTCCGCCAAATCGATTTCTAAATTTTAAGTTTATGCCGTTGACACTCCCCTGGAAGACAGCCGAGGGGATTCTTGATTCGCAGAATCGACTTGCCGATACAGAATTACTTCAACATCAGTAGCGGTCAATTCTCCACAAGCGTTCGGATCTAAGATCCAAGTTCCGACGTGCCCCGTCGTACTCAATCCCCGACTTAGGATGTTTCTAGCGGCATTATGGTCACGATCTAACACGCATCCACACTGACAAGCGTGGGTTCGCGTTGATAGACTTTTCTTAACAATAGTGGAGCAGAAGCAGCATTCTTGACTTGTTCCATTGGCTGGCACGGCAACTGTGATTCTTCCGAATACTTTGCCGAAATACTCCAGCCACACTCGGAACATATACCAAGATGCGTCGTTAATTGATTTAGCTAGACAGTGATTCTTCACCATATTTTTTATCCTCAAATCTTCGTAGACTACACAGTCGTTGGACTGGATGACGCATCTTGCCAATTTCACAGCAAAATCTTTACGTTGCCTACTTATTTTGAGGTGGCGTTTTCCAAGAATCGCTCTGGCTTTATCCCTGTTTTTAGAACCCTTGACACGCTTTGAAACTTGTCTGTGGGCTTTTTTCAATCTGCGCTCCCCCTTGCCCAGAAATCGCGGATTCTCAACTGCAACACCATTAGAGTCTGTATA
>NZ_JAUBVK010000070.1:0-3966 GCF_036705795.1 Microcoleus sp. ARI1-B5 | reverse complement strand
TGTGACTGTAAAATTATAAGTCGTGCCGCTACCTGTAAAGCCGCTAACCGTACCGTTAGTAAGATTAATGCCACTCGAACTAAATCCTGTCACATTTTCACTGAAAGTTGCTTTGACTAAAAATGGTGCATTTATTGTTGTGGGTGATGCGGATGTTAAGGCAACTGTTGGCGGTGTAAAATCAGCAGTACGAACCAGTTGAGTTGCTGCGGTATTGTTATTACCCGCAGTATCTGTGGCTTTAGCAGCAAGTACATCAACGGTGACATTCCCCTCAGCATTCGGTGTGACATCAAAGGTGTAGTTTTTGGCATCAAGTCGGACAAAGTTAGCGACAGTCGCATTGGCGACGGTAATATCAGTATTATCAAACCCAGTGACATTTTCGCTGAATGTTGCTTTGACTAAAAATGGTGCATTTATTGTTGTGGGTGAGGCGGATGTTAAGGCAACTGTTGGCGGTGTAAAATCAGCAGTACGAACCAGTTGAGTTGCTGCGGTATTGTTATTACCCGCAGTATCTGTGGCTTTAGCAGCAAGTACATCAACGGTGACATTCCCCTCAGCATTCGGTGTGACATCAAAGGTGTAGTTTTTGGCATCAAGTCGGACAAAGTTAGCGACAGTCGCATTGGCGACGGTAATATCAGTATTATCAAACCCAGTGACATTTTCGCTGAATGTTGCTTTGACTAAAAATGGTGCATTTATTGTTGTGGGTGAGGCGGATGTTAAGGCAACTGTTGGTGCGGTAAAATCAGCAGTACGAACCAGTTGAGTTGCCGCCGTATTGTTATTACCCGCAGTATCCGTAGCTTTAGCCGCAAGTACATCAACGGTGACATTACCCTCAGCATTCGGTGTGACATCAAAGGTGTAGTTTTTGGCATCAAGTCGGACAAAGTTTCCGACAGTCGCATTGGTGAGGGTAATATCAGTATTATCAAACCCGGTGACATTTTCGCTGAATGTAGCTTTGACGCTAAATGGTGCGTTGACTGTTGTTGCTGGTGCGGATGTTAAGGCAACTGTGGGTACAATGGTGTCTACAATTATGGCTCTGCTATCGGCTAAAGATTGTCCCGCAGGAATAGTTAAGGTTGCATCATTTCCAGCAGTATCTTTTAAGGTTGCACCAGTCGCTAAAGTTATAGTATTTGAATTAAGGTCGAGGCTATTTTGTCCGGCTGCTGGAGTATAAGTGCCGACAGCAGATGTACCCGTAAAAGGTGCAATAGTAACAGCGCCACCTGTGTCTAAGGCGACACTCATATTACCGCCTGCTAAGGTGACGGCTTCGCTGAAGTTGACGGTAACGTTAATGTTGCCAGTTGTGCCGTAACTGCCGTCGGTGGTGGTAGAGGTGACGCTGGTGAGGGTGGGTGCAAGGGTATCAATAACTATGGCTTTACTACCGCCGAGAGAGTTGGCTGTGGCGGTAGCGGGGAGGGCTAAGAAAGCGTCAAAGGCTGTACCAATAGTTTCTTTAATTGTGCCGCCGTTGAGGGTGAGGGCGGTGGTGGCGAGGTATTCTAAGTCACCGGAGGTGTCTCCTGGTTGCACTACATAGTTGAAGGTGAGTACAGTACCGCCGCTACCACTGGCATAGATGGCAAAGCGGTCAGTTGTGCCTGTTTCTAGTTGCAGTTGGGGTGTGCCACCTGTGGTATCTACGTTGACAGCAGCATCGAAGGTGACGGTGATGGCGATGGTATCACCTGCTTTGTAGCTGCCGTTAGCGGTGGTGGCGGTGACAGCAGTAACTTTGGGGGTGGTGTTGAGCAGGATGCCGGCGTTGTTCTCGCCCGGGTTCCCCACAGCTAAGTCAGGTTTTCCGTCGCTGTTGAAGTCGCCGATGCTGACGGAGCGGGAGAAACGGCCAATTGGGAAGAGAACTTGGGGGGCGAAAGTGGGAGTGGCGGCTCCGGTGGTAGTGGTATTGAGCAGGATGGAGACGTTGTAGCTGAAGTTGTTCGCCGTTGCTAAGTCAGGTTTTCCGTCGCTGTTGATGTCGCCGATGCTGATGCCGTAGGGGCCAGCGCCAGTTGCGAAGGTAACTTGGGTGGCGAAAGTGGGGGTGGTGGCTCCGGTGGCTGTGGTATTGAGCAGGATGGAGACGTTGTTGCTGCTGGTGTTCCCCACAGCTAAGTCAGGTAAACCATCGCTGTTGAGGTCGCCGATGCTGACAACGTAGGGGCCAGCGCCAGTTGCGAAGGTAACTTGGGTGGCGAAAGTGGGGGTGGTGGCTCCGGTGGCAGTGGTATTGAGCAGGATGGAGACGCTGTTGCTGTTGATGTTCGCCACAGCTAAGTCAGGTAAACCATCGCTGTTGAGGTCGCCGATGCTGACACCGTAGGGGCCAGCGCCAGTTGGGAAGGAAACTTGGGTGGCGAAGGTGGGGGTGGTAGCGAAGGTGGCGGTGGTGTTGAGTAGGATAGAGACGTTGGCGCTGCCGCTGTTCGCCACAGCTAAGTCAGGTAAACCATCGCTGTTGATATCGCCGATGCTGACGGAGGCGGACTGAGTGCCAGTTGGGAAGGGAACTTGGGGGGCGAAAGTGGGAGTGGCGGCTCCGGTGGTTGTGGTGTTGAGCAGGACTGAAACGTTGTTGCTGCTCGCGTTCGCCGTTGCTAAGTCAGGTTGACCGTCACTGTTGAAGTCGCCGATGCTGACGCTGAAGGGGCCAGCGCCAGTGGCGAAGGGAACTTGGGGAGCGAAAGTGGGGGTGGTACCTCCGGTGGCGGTGGTGTTGAGCAGGATGGAGGCGGTGTTGGTGTCAAAGTTCGCCGTTGCTAGGTCTGGTTTGCCGTCGCCGTTGAAGTCGCTAATGCTGACGGACAAAGGGTTAATGCCAGTAGGGAAGGTGACTTGGGGGGCGAAGCCTAGTAAACCGCTGTAGGTTTTGAGGGTGGTTTCTGTGAGAATTAGTTTTGGCTTTTGGGGGGATGGGGGGATAAGTTGGGGGATGTCCCAAGTGCCTCCTCGTTTGCTGTTGCCTGTAGGGTGGGGGTTGGCGGCGATGTTGGCGCCTGTGAGCTGATACAGTTGAGTGAGGAATTCATGACCTGCGTGCCCGGCTGCTACGTTGCATCCATAAAGGAGAATATCGGCATCGGGAATTAATGCTTTGCGCCACTGTTTGAGTTGAGGGCCGAAACTTTCTATATTGCTGCTATTGAGTGTATTTGTACCGAGATGTACTGCACCTGGACTGCCGTGAGAGATAATATGTATTGCTTCTATATTTTGTTCAATTGCTAGCCTTTCGGTAATTTGCTCAATGCCATCCCGCCTTTCATCTAGGATAATTACTTCAGCATTTGGACAAACGCCGCTAATTAAACTCTGGTAATCTTCAACAGTTGGGTCAATAAAAACTAGATTTGAAACAAGTTTTTGCTGTATCATTTGCAACCTCTTTACTTTTTAAACTTTATATGTCTCACTTAAATTTACTTATACACTCACTACCGTTAAAGTGCCTAACTCCTGTTACAGTTCAAACTTGCGATCGCCTACAAAGAATTGGCAATCCAAATTTCACCTCGTCTGTTTGAGGAAGGCAATAAATTCAAATACTTGTTGTAATTGTTATAGATCGAGCCGTTCTAACTCTTGTTGGATTAAATCTTTCAGGGCAGTCATTTTTGTTGTCAAGTTTTCTATATTATAATCCCCTGAACTATACTGCTAGCAGTCACTCCCTTCAAGACAGCTAAATATTCTCCTGTTACCTGATACTGAATTATAGTATCGCTAACAAAAGCGCCGCTTCCTTGAGAGATATTTAACTGGCTAAAAGCGAGGGGGCTAATTAAATCGATTTTGTCTTGATTAGGGGTAAAATCAGTAATAGCATCGGCGGCCGCTAAGCTGGTTGAGCCAGTACCGATCGCGATCGCAAACACATCAAAACCCAATCCGCCTGTCAAAGTGTCGGCACCCATTTCTCCAAATAAGTAATCA